>JAYVYD010000089.1:0-4950 GCA_043784605.1 Myxococcales bacterium
CGGGCTTCATGTACGTGCCGATACCGCCGACCCACCCGAGGCCGCGGACCTCCTTTTCGAGCTGCATCGGCGAGATCGCTTTTTCGTCCGTCGGGATGATGCGGAAGTCTACTGCGTTGCCAAGCGAGTGCTGACTGTGAGACGCCACGTGGTGCCCTTTCTTGCGAAGCATTTCGTTGAGCTTCTCACTGCGGTACCCGCTGACGAGCTCGATGCGCGCGCCCACATGGCCTGCGGCGAGCTGGCGCAAAAGGCCGAGCAACCGCGGGTCGAGCGGCGCGCGCTGGCCCGTGGCGCGATCCGAGAGGAGTGCGTCGAAGCGGTCCTGCGTCGGCGATTCGGTGTCGAGAATCACGCGCTCGCCCGTGTGCGTCTGCGCGAGCGTGGCGAGCACCGCAAAAGGGCCTGCCGCTTCGGCGCGGTCGCCTTTCTTCGTCGCCTTGCCCTCGCCCCGAAACGTCCGCGCGTCCACGCCGACCTCGCTCGGGACGGATGCCGACGCGATGACCGAGGCGACCGACGCGACCAACGCGACCAAAAGAACGCGCATTGCGCGATGATGCCACGAGATCGCCAGAAAGAGGGCGCTTGACGTGCGCGGGCCACCGGTTGAGCCTGGTGCCTCATGACGTTGGCCGACGATGCGTTGCTCCTCGCCCGAATCCAGGGCGGAGACATCGAAGCGGTGGGCGAGCTGTACGACAGGTACGTGCCCGTGCTGTTCCCGCTCGCGCTGCGGATCGTGCGTGATCGCGCGGAGGCAGAGGACATCCTTCATGACGCGCTGCTCACAGTGCGTGAGCGCGCCTCGCAATACACGGCCGATCGCGGGTCGGTCGCGGCGTGGCTGGTGACGCTCGTTCGCAACTTGAGCATCGACCGCATGCGCAGGCGAGAGCGCAGGGGAGCCCTCGCGCGGCGAGAGGCCCGGGCCGCCGAGCAGTCCAACACGAACACTCCCGAGGTGCTCGCCGGCGATGCCGCAGACCGCGCGAAGGTGAGACGCGCCCTCGACAAACTCCCGGAGGCGCAGCGGCGCACACTGATGGTGGCGTTCTTCGAGGGAAAGACCTACCCCGAAATCGCCGAGGCTGAGGGCGTCCCGCTCGGGACCATCAAGTCCCGCGCAGCCCGAGCAATCGCCGCGCTGCGAGAGGCCCTGAACGCCGAGGGCTTCAGCCGTTGACCTGTCAACCAAGGACGAAAACGTGACCGTGAAGAACACCGAGGGTGTCGTCTCCCGCAGCGGCGGCCCCGCTCTCTATCAATTCACCGCCGCTCCCGAAGACGCGCGCGCGATCGTAGCGATCGTCCACGGCTACGCCGACCACGGCAAACGCTACGCGGCGGTGCAGGAGGCGTGGGCGAAGAAGGGTATCGGCTCGATCGCGATCGACCTACGAGGCCACGGACGCGCCGAGGGAACACGCGGGTACTGCGACAGGTTCGACCAATTCGTGGACGACGTGGACGAGCTGACGAAGCTCGTGAACCAGACGTTCCCGAACAAGCCCGCGTTCCTCTTCGGACACAGCTTCGGCGGCCTCGTCACGCCCACGCTTTTGCGGCGCTCTCCCGGGCAATACAGGGGGCTTTTGCTGTCGAACCCTTACTTCAAGCTCGCGCTGCAGGTGCCGTTCGTGAAGGTGCTCGCGGGCAAGATCGCGTCGCGCATCGTGCCAAAATTCGGCATCCCGACCGGCCTCGGCGGCGAAGCGCTCACGCACGACAAAAAGCTCGCAGCTGCGTACGACAAGGACCCTCTCGTCTTCAAGAACGCCACCGCGCGTTGGTTCACCGAGACGGTTAAGGCCCAAGCGGCAGCGCTCGCGAACGCGTCGAAGCTCACGCTGCCGCTCTACGTCGCGCTCGGGACAGGAGACCCAGTCGTGGACTGCGCGGGCGGTCGCGCGTTCTACGAGTCCGCTTCATCCAAGGACAAAACAAAGCGCGAGTACGAGGGGCTGCTCCACGAGATCTTGAACGAGCCAGCGTGGCCATCCATCGCCGACGCAATGGCCGAATGGGTCTTGGAGCGCGCATAGAGAGACGCCGGCCTAGAGGACGCCGAGCCGCTATTCGGTGTCTTTGACGGGTCGTAGCTGCACGAGCTTCGCGTTGGCCGCGAGCTTCGCCTGACACGCGAGGCGCATCCGCGGAGGCTTGTTTCCGAAGGCGTCGAGGACGTCGAGCTCTTCGTCTTTGGGCGCCTCGAGCTCGTCAGCGCCGACGTCGACGACGATCCGACACGTACCGCAGCTCGCGCTCCGGCAAGAGAACGGGACGGGGGATTTACTCTGGTCACAGAGGTCCACGACGGCATCGCCCGGACCGGCCTCCACGCGCACGGCCTCTTTTCCACTCTCGCTCATGAATACGACTGTCGCCATGGCCGCGAGTTACCGCTAACGGCGCTGAAAGTACAGCGCATGCTCACGTCTCGGCGCGGTCGCGAACGCCCGTTGATCGTGGAAGTGCGGTCGTTGCTGAGATGCGCGCGCGAGAGGGCGAAGTCCCGCCGAATGCGCCGCAACCGCCGCGAGGACCTCTCCACGAAGCGCGTGCCCGTTGCTCTCCGAGTCGGCGATCAGGACGATCACCGCGCCCTTCGGTCTGACGACGCGAGCGGCTGCCGCGAAGAAGTGCGACAGCTCGTCCACCCACGCGGTCTCGGCTTCGGGGCCGCTCATCGCGTTATAGCGGCGGCGCGGTCCGAGCTCGCGATCCTCCAAGGCCTTGCTGTCGAGCCCGAGCCAGCGGAGGCGCATCGCGTGATGCGTCAAGTAATCGTAGGTGGCGGCGTAAGGGGGCGAGGTGACGATCACGTCCGCACATGCCGCCTTCAGCGTAGAGAGCTTCGTCGCGTCGTCGTCTCGAACGCGAGCGCGCGGGCGAGGAGAGGGCAAGAGCGCCTCGAACGCCGCGCTCCGTCGCGCCAGCTCCTCCGCCTTTCGCAAGAACAGCTTGGCGGTGTAGCCCGCCGCGATTCGCTTCTGCTCGGTGCGTGTGGCCGTATCGCTCCGTCGCCTGCTCACCTTCACGAGGATCGCCGAGAGCACGAGCAAGAGATCCGCGCGGAGGTTCGGGTCGGTCTCTGCGAACGAGCCGGCGCGCAAGCTATCCAGCTCGAGCAAGACGTGCGGATCGAACATCGCGGCGTCTTCTTGGTCGTAGCGCTTCGTCGCGCCGGCCCTCGTCTTGCGTCGCTCGTCCGCGATCGCGCGAACGCGTGAAGCGGCTGAAATGAGGGTCTTTCGTGCGTCTTCGTCACGAGGCGCGGTCTTGGCGCGCGCGAGCCGGACCGCGAGCGGGTTGAGATCCGTGCCGAGCGCCTCACGACCCGCAATCAGTGACTCGACGAGCACGGTCCCCGACCCACAGAACGGATCGAGCACGACTCCGCCCTCGGGCGCGAACGCCGTGACGAGCCTCGCGGCGGTGGTCGGGTGCATGCGCGCGGGATACGCGTGGAAGCCGTGCACGTGCGCGCGATCGATCTCCTCGTCCTTGGACGTCTCCTCGGCTTCGTCCGAGAGCTTGTGGCGCTCGGGTCCCTCCGCCGAGCTTACGTCCAATGCGTGCGCGAGCGACTTCGCGGGCCCGGCCTCACCCTCCGTGTCGACGGGACCGCCGAGGTGTGAGAGCGCGCGCTTGATGCCCGCTTGATGAGGTCGAGACGTCACGACTTGGCGCGTTTCTGCGCCTCTTGCGCGTCTTGCTCTGTCTGCTCGTGCTCGCTCGGTATCGGTGCGTCATCACTGCGGTAGTGGAGCTCTGCGTCGTTGTCGACGTTCACCCGCGTGCGTCCTTGCGTGGAGAGCGTCGTCAACGCGGCCTCGACCTGCGCCTCGGGCACGTCGAGCTCGTCTGCGATCTCTCGCGCGGTCGCGTCGTTGCGTTTCGTGAGCAGCCGCCCGATCGCGTGCTCCCACGCGCGATCGACATGACCGCGCGCGCGCGTCTTGGCTTGCCGCGAGCTCCGCGAGAACGTCGCCGCCACGATTGCCAACAAGATGCCAGCGCCGACCGCGCCTCCGCCATAGAGCATGCTCGCCGAGCCGATCACGAGCGCCGTCACCAGCGCGACGGCTGCACCGAACCCGAGCAACCAGCTCGCCGCGCGCCAGCCGTCCGACGCACGCTTCGCCTTCGCGGCGGACTTCAGCTCAGCGACGCCATCGGCGCCGATCTTGACCTTCGCCAACACGCGCGGGCCGCCGCAAACCCCGCAAACCCAGCGCAGGTCATCATCCGGCAAGGCGCGTGAGAGCGCGCCGCAGTGCGGGCACCGGTTCTCCTCGCCGTAGAGCGAGCCGAAATCCTTCTCGGGGCTGAGGGTTCCGCCCATGAACGTCAGATAGCACGGTGCCGCACGCTCCCAAGGTCCCGCGTGTAAGGTGATCTCGATGAGGACGTTAGAGCAAACGATGGGCATGCGCGTTTCTGCCGTTCTCTTGCTCTCCGGCCTGGCCGCGTGTGCCACCGCTGCGAAATCCGGGGCACCGCCTCCGATGGCGATCCCCATGACCGATCGCGCGCAAGCCAACGACGACACCGTGCCTCCGAGCCCGGCCATCGCCGCGAAGAGCGACTTCTCGAGCGCACAAGACAAGCTAGAAACGGCACTCTCCGCAAGCACCGCAGACTGCGCCTCAGCATGTCGCGCGCTAGCGTCACTAGAGCGCGCCGCAACTCACCTATGCGAACTCTCGGACCCGACCGAGTGCACCGAAGCCAAGCACCGAGTCGACACCGCCCGAGCCCGCGTAAAAAACGCATGCGGCAAGTGCAGCTAGGAGTGCCACTCCTACGGATTGATGACGGTGGTTCCAGGCGGCGGGGTGTACTGAAACTGCGTCGGCAGTACCGGCAGATTGACCTGAGCGTTGGTGAACGTGAACCGATTCCGGTTGCCTTGTCCGTCAAGGATAAGGACACGCATGACTTGCG
>JAYVYD010000090.1:0-3984 GCA_043784605.1 Myxococcales bacterium
CGATCAACACACTACGAAATTGCGCTCCGCCCCAGCGGCGCGAGAGTCAACAGCGAGCGACCGAGGTGCGGCGCTCGAAAGCAAGCCCACCACGGGCAAGAGGCGCGTCTTCACGGCAGCAGAGATACTGCGCATCGTTCGTGAAGCCGACGCCAACACCGAGCGCGGCGGCATTGAAGCGCTGCTGCGACGCGAGGGCATCTACAGCTCGCTCCTGGCCAACGAGCGCACGCAGCTCGCGATCGGCGGCAGCGGCGCGATCGTGTCGCGCAAGCCCGGCCGCAAGCCGAAGCACGACGCGAAGGACAAGCGCATCCTCGAGCTCGTAAAGCGCACCGGCCGCCTCGAAGCAAAGCTGTTGCTCGCAGAAAAGTTGCTCGCGCTCCAAAAAAAAGGCGTCCGAGATTCTGGGCATCTCTCTCGACAGCGACGAGGAGAGTTGATGGAGACATCGACGACCCGCATCTCCCGATCGCGCAGGCGTGCTCCGCTCTCACCGTGAGTCGCGCAACGCTGTACCGACAAACGTCGCCGCCCGTCGCTCCGTCCGGTATGCGCCGTGCGGCCAATCCTCGACGACTTTCCGAGCACGAGCGCGCAGACCGCCAACCTCCGTGAGCCTCAACCCCCTCGTCGTGCCCGACGAGTTCCCAGCATCGCCGACAAACACCTCGTCTTGTGAGGTGAACCCCTCATAGAATTCTCGATCAGGCTGTCTCAAACGCGCTGACACGTTCCGCCACCACCTACAGGCATGCATCTTGCTGGTCAGTAAGTCGCGTCGATGCACGTTCCAACCTTCTGGCGAGCCAGAGCGTGCACACCGCTATCCCTGAGTGGTCCGGGCATTGTTTGGGACTTGACCACTTCCCTGTCGAGCGAAATTCGTGGCGCATCGTGTGCAGCAACGACCTCTCCATTGCCATCCACCGACATTTCGATGCGTGTCATTTCGCGACGACGTTTCTCTACGACACGTCTCGCCAACGTCCACAGGACCACGTGTTAGGTCCTTCATGGCGATGACCACTTCGTCTTCCCCCGCGCCCGAAGTACGGCGCCGTAGGGGATGGGCGCTGCGGGCGCGCTTCAACCTTCTGCGTTTGCAGCTGCTGCGCTTCGAGTTCCGGATTGCTCCGACCGAGCAGCAGCGTCTGTTCATTCTCACGCTCCTCATCGGCGTGGTCTGCGGACTGGCGGCGGTCGCATTTCACCTCGCCATCGCGTTCCTCGAACATCGTCTCATCGCTCGCGCGATGGACGACAAGAGCGGCTACTGGGCCGTATGGACGATCTTGTCGCCGACGCTCGGCGGTCTCGTAGCCGGCCTGCTGCTCCAATATGTGTTTCCCAACGCGCGCGGCAGCGGCATACCGCAGGTGAAGGTAGCGTTCGCCGCGCGCAACGGTGCGGTTCGACTCCGTGACGCACTCGCGAAATTCGGCTTGAGCGCGCTCCAAATCGGCAGCGGCGCGTCGTTGGGACGCGAGGGGCCGACTGTGCAGATCTGCGCGGGCATCGCGAGCGCGATGGGACGCGTCGCGCGGGTCTCTCCGCAGAGTCGCCGTCGACTCATTCCCGTGGGAGCCGCGGCGGGCATCGCGGCTGCGTTCAACGCGCCGATCGCCGCCGTGACGTTCACGATTGAAGAGGTCGTCGGCAAGCTCGACCAGACCGTGCTGTCGGGCGTGATCGTTGCCGCCGCGCTCGCAGCCGTGATCGAGCGGAGCATTCTCGGAGAGCACCCAGTGCTCGGCGTTCCCCACGACTACAGCCTCGGCGACGCGCGATCACTCATCCTCTATGCCGCGCTCGGGGTCGCCGCCGCGGCGGTGTCCGTCGCCTTCACGGATTCGCTGCTCGGTCTGCGCGCCTGGTATCGCAAGCAGCGTTGGATTCCGGCGTGGGCGCGCCCCGCGAGCGGCGGTGCCGTTACTGGAGTGTTGGCCGTGCTGATGATGGCGTCGTTCCGTACCGGCGGCGTCACGGGCGGTGGTTATGACGTATTGAAGCAAGCGCTGTCGGATCACTTGAGCGTTCAAATCATGCTCGCGCTCTGCGTCGTGAAGGTCGTCGCGACTGTCACTTCCTATTCGAGTGGGGGTGCCGGCGGCATCTTCGCCCCGTCGCTATTCATCGGCGCGATGTTGGGCGGCGCGTTCGGCTCGTTGGATCGCACGCTCTTTCACCACCATGACGACACGATGGGCGCCTTCGCGTTGGTGGGCATGGGCGCAGTGTTCAGCGCCACGATTCGAGCTCCGATGACGAGCGTGCTCATCATCGTCGAGATGACCTCGGGTTACGGTCTCATCTTGCCGTTGATGATCGCCAACATGAGCGCGTACGCGATCGCTCGACAGTGGCGCCACGAGCCAATCTACGAGGCGCTGTTGGCGCAAGACGGCATCCACCTTCGCCAGCACGGCGTTTTGGACACGCTCGAGGACGTCAAGCTGCTCGGGTTGATCAACACACGCCCGTTCGCGAAGTTCGCTATTGGAACCAACGCCAAGGAGATGCTGCGCATCAGCGCTTTGCATCCCACGCAAGTGTTCTTCCCGGTGGTAGAGGGAGAGCAGACGCTCCTCGGCCTCGTCGACATGCAGCACATCGAGACCCTCCGGGGCGAACCATCGCTCGAGCAGTTGGTGGTCGCCGCTGACGTGATGCGCCCGGCGCTCAGCCTGAGGACCGAAGACGATCTACGCTCCGCGCTGGAGTTGATGCATCAGGAGGGCATTCGCGAGGTCCCCGTGCTCGATGCCGATGAGAAGCTCGTCGGCTTCATCGACGAAGGAGCGATCGCACAAGCCTACCTACGCGCGAGCATGCCCGGCCCAGTGTGAGCTGGCACGAGAGGTGCTCTAGACGGCGCGGCGGCGCGCGTCCTCGGCGTTCCCTCCCGCATGACGCGCGCCGCTGTCTTCTAGCCGAGTCATTTCTTGTTTGGGACGAGTTCGAGCACTGCATGACGGAGGTCGTCGAGCGCGAACGGCTTCTCGAAGAAGATGGCTCCGAGCTCGTGTGCGCGCCGCCGTGTGAAGTCGTCGCCGAACGCCGTCATGACGATCACGGCGACGTTGCAGCCGACCCGCCGCAGCGCCTCGAGGACCGCGAGACCGCCCGCGACCGGCATACGCACGTCTGAGATGATGAGATCGAAGCCGCCACCGTTTTCGGGGTGGTTGAGTTGCTCGGAGACCTGCACGATCAGGCTTCCTCCATCCGCCACTGAAAGCACATCGTACCCATCTCGCCGCAGCGCTTCAGCGACGAGGATGCGCATCTCGACGTCGTCCTCGGCAATGATGATTCGCGGCGGACGCTCCTCGGTATCATCTTGTTTTGCCAGAAGGAGGCTGACGGGCTTGGAGGTTTGCACTCGCTAGTTGTCAGCACTCAGCGTGCCAACTCGCGACGACTCCTCATCGGGAAGATACACACGAAAGGACGAACCGCTGCCACACTCGCTCTCGACGCCAATCCAACCGCCGTGATCTCGAACGATGCCATAGGAGACCGCCAAGCCCAGTCCTGTTCCTTCACCGATATCTTTGGTCGTGAAGAAGGGCTCGAAGACGTGTGGTAGCGCGTCGGCCGCGATGCCCTCGCCATCGTCGTCGACACTCATGCAGAGGTACTTTCTCTCGGAGCCGCCGAGGTCCGCGGGTGGCGTTGTGAGCTCTTTGCGGCAGTTGATGCGCACGGAGCCGCCGCGCGGCATCGCCTGAATGGCGTTCATCACGAGGTTGGTGATCACTTGCTGGAGTTGCCCAGCGTCCACACGAAGGGTCGTCCCCCGACTCGCCTCGTCGAGCGCGAGCGACACGTCGTGCTTCTTGGCGAGGGGCTGCAACAGGGCGAGGCTCTCTTTCGCGAGCTCGTATACGTCGCAGTCGTTCTTCTCGGGTCCGCGTCGTCGCGCGAACTGCAGCAGCTGGCGAATGATCTTGGTCATTCGCTCCACCGCTCCTACGATCA
>JAYVYD010000091.1:0-9001 GCA_043784605.1 Myxococcales bacterium
CGTAAACGTGAACGTGCCCGTGCACGTGGACAAGCGTGTGCGAGGTCGAGGGGGCCCGCAGATCGGGCACGGGCACGTTCACGTGCACGTTTGCGGAAGAGATTGACAAGCACGGCTGAGCTATCGAAACTGCCGTGATGGCTACCAAGAAAAAGACCGTTCGAAGCGCCAAGACTGACTACGTCCTCGACGACGCGAGACACCTGAGCCGCGTCGCGCGCAAGCACGTCAAGGAGTTCGCGGCAGCGGACAAGGGCAAGAAGAAGGTCCGCGTGAGCGCGGCCTTGCTCAACGCGCTCGACTCGAAGATCAACGCAGTGGGCAAGGCCTCGGCCGCCGTCGCATCGACCAGGACGCACAAGGAGCACGCGACCGCGAGCGAAGTGAAGGCCCGCGCACCGCTCGCCGAAGCGCTCATCGAGATCCGCGATGACGTGGCGACCATTCATGACGACAACAAGGCCGTGCGGCGTGCGTTCGGCGTGGGCGCCCGCATCGACAAGTCGTCGACACCGATCTTGCTCAAGCTCGCGAGCGACATCCTCTATGTGGTGGAGAGCGACAAGCCCCTCGCAGCGGCAGCGAAGGAGGCCGGCATCGACGCGACCCGCATCAAGCAGCTGCGCAAGGCACACGATGCGCTCGCGAATGCTCAGTCGGACCAAGTCTCCGCGATCGCGGACTCCCGCCTCGACGGCGTCGACAAGCGAGAGTTCACACGCGCGATCCAGAAGGATGTGACCTTCATCCACAAGGTGGCGGCGATCGTCTTTCGCAAGAGCCCGAAGACCATGAAGGAGTTCGCGAGCACCCTGCCAAAGCACAAGGTGAGGGCCCGCGCCAAGGCTGGCACCCCGACGAAGGCCGCGGCTTCTTCTGCAAAGCCGCCGAGCGCTTAGGCAGAGCCTACGGAGTGCCCGCCAGACACTGCGGACTGCTCGCCAGACACTGCGGACTGCTCGCCAGACACTGCGAAGTGCCCGCCAGACACTGCGGACTGCCCGCCAGATACTGCGAAGTGCCCGCCAAAGTCTGCGGAGTGCCTGCCAGACGCCACGGAGTGCTTGCCAAACACTGCGAACTACCCGCCAAGTACTGTAAAATAGCTGCCAGACACTGCGGAGTGCCTGCCAGACACTGCGGAATACCCGCCAAAGTCTGCGGAGTGCCTGCCACACGCCACGGAGTTTGGCTAGAGGAACGAGCCTGGCCAATGCGGCAGCGCTGGCATACCTGGCGGCCACTTCGCGTCGAAGCGGGCCACGGTCATCGAGGTGCCTGCGGGGACAAGGTAGAAAAAGCGCCCGTCGAACACCGCTCCCGCGAAGCCCCTCGCATTCTTGTCCAAGCTCTTCGTCTCGAACGTGGACCAGGATTCGGGAGCGTCGAAGCTCGCTAGGGTGTCCTAGCGAGCGAGGACGGCGTCGAACGAGCACTGTTCCCCAACTCGCGCGACGTTGTTCGGAACGAAGTAAGTGTAGCGACCGTCGAAGCCAGCTCCGTAAAAGCCCATCGCGAGCGGAGCGAGCTGTGGGACCGCGAACGTCGACCAGGAGCTCCGCGTGCGGAAATCGGTAGACGTATCGTATCGCGCCGCCATACCGCCGTGCGGAACGAGATAGACGTACTTCCCGTCGAACGCCCCTCCGCAGAACCATTGACCCCCGGGTCGAGCAAGGTCGCGTCGAAGCTCACCCATGACAGAGCATCGGTAAAAGCGGCCCGCGTGTCCTAGCGGCGCACGAGGCTCTGACCGAAGGTTCGGTTGTTGGTGCCGCTCGGCAGGAGATACAGGTATCGACCGTCGAAGACACCACCGCAGTAGCCGCTCCAGCCGTTGCCGTCGTTGTAGGTGGACCAAAAAGAGGCGCCGTCGAATGGCCTCTGCGTGTCGTAGCGGGTGACGAGCGGCGTTCCGGCGCCCGAGGGCGAGCAGTTGACGAGCGGGAGGTAATAAACGTAGCGACCATCGAACGTCGCACCGACGAAGCACACCTGTCCTACGGGGCGAGTCTTGGTGTCGAACTGAGACCACGAGGCCCGCGAATCGAACGCGCTATGCGTGTCGAAGCGCACGGCGACTCCCTGGTAGCTGGGGGCAAAGTACACATAGCGACCATCGAACGTGGCGCCGGCCAAGAAAGTCACGTCCGCGTTAAAGTCGTGAGATCGAAGCGCGACCAAGACTTCGTGTCATTGAGCGTCGCCAGCGTGTCGTAACGGGCGACCGTTCCGCGGGGTCCATTGTTGCCAAAGTGAGGAACGAAGTAGGCGTAGCGCCCGTCGAACACCCCTCCGAGGTAGCCAGCTGATTGCAGGTCGAAGAGTGACCACGCGTCGCGTGAGGTCAAAGCCTGAAAGCCAGCGACGCACGCATCGCCGCCCGCATCTGGGAAACTGCCATCCTGTCCCATCGGTACCGAGCTCGCTTCACCGCACGCGAGGGCGACAGCAAGTGAGACCGGCCACGCTATCTTCGACCGGAACACCCGGTGAGCTTAGCCGTGCATGCGCGCGCGCGTTCGACGTCGCAGCGCGCGCGTCAGTTGTCGCAGGTCGAAGCGAACACGTGCACGTTCGCGCCGCTGACTTGGTCGGGCGTCAACACGTACCCGAAGCCATTGCTCGCGGCGGCGCCGAGCTCGCTGGGGTGGAACGGCAAGACGAACTTGCGGTTCATCGTGATGGCGGGAGACGCGCCTTCGCGGTTGGCGATCTGCACGCTTGATTGAGCGAGGTTCGAGTTCGGCGCGCTCACGACCAAGACGTGCTTCTGATCGATCACCGCGAGAGGACCCGGGAAGTCTCCGCCGACACCGGGCTGCGGGCCGTAGGCCTCTACGTCGACGCGCGCGGTGCCGTCGAACGTGTTCGCCATCTGATCGGAGAGGACCCAAGCGACGCGCACCGCGGCGGTATTGCCGCCGCCTGCGTCGTTGAGGACGAGGCCGTTGCCGGTCCACACGAGGCTGCCGTCAGAGCCGTGCGCGACGTAGAACGGACCGGAGACATTCCCGAGCGTGGAGGTGATGTCCTGGTTGCCGGCGTTCTGCGCGCCGCCGCTCGCGGCGTTGTTCTCGATGCTAAAGTTGTTCTGGTACTGGCCGACGTTGACGAACGTCACAATGCGCGTGCCGCTGCCGCCGACGGGCGCCGCGTTCTGCGGAATGCCTGCGAGCGGGAAGAACTGGATGGCGTCGAGGTCCTTGAACGGCGCCGCGACGTGGGCCACGGGGAAGGACTTCGCGCTGTCTGCGCGCACGAGGTAGATGCCGCCTTTGCTGTCCGGATAGACCGCGTCGATCGAGGGCACCTGAAGAGTGTTGAACACGGCCTGCGCGGTGATCGTCTTGATGGTGGGATCGGTAGGTGCGTCCACCCAGCCCATCGGCACTTTGTAGTCTGGGCCGCTGCCGCCGACCGAGCCGACGAAGTAGACGCGCGTGCCGCTCGAGACGACGAACGCGGGGAAGAACGGCAAGCCGCCGACCTGAACGACGTCGCTCCCGTTGTCCGTGGGATCGGCGACCGAGCGCGCGACGACACCGTTGGTGGTACCGACGAACACGAACGGATACTGAGCCGCGAAGCACTTGCGGGCGCCCGCGCCGCCGCCGCCACAGCCGATGCTGCCCGTGGCGATGTGGAAGTTGCCTGCGTGAAACGTGTACTTGGTGGGGACCGAGCACGTCTTCGTGTTGTTGTCGCAGACCGACGCCTGACACGTCATCGGTGTCGCGCAGATCGTGTACGCGCACATGCGGCGGGTCGTGTCGCACTTGCCGGTGAGGCACGCGTTGGCGGGCTTGCAGTCGTTGTCCACGTTGCACTGCACGGGGTTGCCGCCCTCGGGGACCGGCCCGATGTCCGGGAGAGTGATGACGTCTCCCGCGGAGCCGTCCGTGCCGTTGATCTTCGCTTCGTCCAGACCGAGCGAGCACGCGGAGAACGCAGTCGCGGCGCCGGTGAGGGTCGCGGCGAGCATCATGACGGTTCGAGCGCGCATCAGAATGACCCCCTGAACATGGCGCCGCCGAGCGTGGGGACCAACGAGAGAGAGAGAGAGGGTTCCTTTGGCGGTGTCTCGTGATCGTCGGGCTTGCCGCTCGGCGCATCCGGCTTGACCTCGGGCGCGGCGTCGGAAGCTGTAGAGGACTTGGACTCTGGCAAGAGCACGAGCACGATTCCTCCCGCGACGAAGACGCCGCCGGAGATGAACGCGATGGTGGTCCACGTCGCCAATGCGTTGGCGTGATCGAAGGCTCGCCGAGTGGGCCCCGCGTTGTAGGCGTCTCCCGCATCGTTCGCGTTGAGGCCCAAGACGACGCCGCTCGCGAGGCCCATCACGCCGAGACCGATCGCCGTGAACCCGATCGCCTTCTTTACCGACACGCGGGGCGGCCCCTCTACCTCGATGGTGACCGGCTTGGGCGCCTCCACCTTGGGTGCCTCCACCTTGGGTGCCTCTACCTTGGGCGTGACATCGAGGCTCTCGGCGAGGCCGAGATCGAGCGTCACGTCGCGCTTTTGCATCTCGCCCTTGCTCGCGCGCACGACGAGTACGTGCGTGCCGGGCGCGGCGTGTAGTCGCGCGGGAACCGTGGTGGTGGTGAGCGAGTCGAGCTGCACCTTGAAGCCCTCGGGGCCGGTGACGACGAGCGTGCCGAGCGTCTTCTCGAGAGAAGCGACGCGCTCCTTGGCGGTCACGGTCTGCTGAGGCGTGAGGCCCGAGACGTCGAGCGCACGTGAGTACGCGTCGGCGGCGCGCTCGGGCGCGTTCGACTGCTCCCAGGCTTGCGCGGCGGCGTAGAGGACGACCGCGTTCGCTTTGTAAGCGGCAGCGGCCTCGAACGCGAGCGCGGCCTCGTTGAAGCGTCGCGCCTGGTAAGCCTGCGTGCCGGCTTGATACTGCTTCTTGGCGTCTGCGGCGCCGGAGTCGTCGTCTTGCGCGCGCGCGGAGTGAGCGAGGGTGGAGCAGGCGACGAGGGTCGCGAGCACACAGAGCGATTTTCTCATTTTATTTGCCGTAAGGATTCGTCGGTAGAACAGGAGCACGACCTGTTCCGACGGGCACGGTCAGACCCGGGCTCGCCTTGATGGTGCTGGCCGAGGGAGCGGCCGTCGTGGCAGCAGAAGTCGGTGAGAGCGTGACATTGACCGTAGCCGGGGAGCTGTCGTCGATCGCGAGCGTGTCTTCGTTGTAGCCCGGTGCCTGCACAGTCACGGCGACCGACGTGCCCTTCGCAGGGCGCGACACGCTGTGAGTCAAGACCATGGTGCCATCCACGACGAGCACTGCGCTCGTGGGGATGACGTTGATGAGGACGGGCGGTCGAGCGTCGAACGCAGGCGCCGTGGGACCTGGCTTGTTCGACGGCGCGGCGGTCGTGACGCTCGCCAACGCGGACTTTGCGGGCGCGGGTTGATCACGGCCGCGCATGAACAACCACCCGCCCAGCGCGAGGCCGCCCGTGAGCACGACTCCGACGGCGACGGCGAGCAAGTACTTCAGCGTCGAGCCGCCGTTACTCGTTGGCGCGCCGGACGACGGAACGATCGGGAGAGGCACGGGCTGCTGCATCGAGCCGGAGCCGGGATGCTGCTGCTGGGCGCCGATTCCCTGCACCATGACGCCGCTCTGCACGGACGGCGTGCCGCCGAACGGAGCTGGGAGGCTGTGGGCGCCGCTCGCGCTGATGTCTTCGGCGACTGGCGCGTTGAGCGCGGCCTTGATCTTCGCTCGCCGCTTCTCCAGCTGCGGGCCGACGCGCTGCTGCACGAGCGCGGAGATGTGCGACTGCGTGACCACCGAGCCGCTGCGGCCCAAGAACTCCTGGATCGCGATGCTCATGCGCTCGGACGTTGCGTAGCGCTTGCCCGGATCACGCGTGAGCGCGCGGGCGATGATCTGCTCCAGCTCCGCCGGGTAACCGCGGACGAGTCGCATCGGCGAGACGAAGTCTCCCGTCAGGATGGAGTGCATCACGGCGGCGTCGCCATCGCCGCTGAACGGCTTGCGACCGGTGCTCGCCTCGTACAACACGACGCCGAGCGACCAGATGTCGCTGCGTCGATCGACCGCGCGACCCTCGACCTGCTCGGGCGCCATGTACGCCATCTTGCCCTTGATCTGGCCTGCGGCGGTGGCGGTCATCTGTCCGAGCGCTTTGGCGACGCCGAAGTCGGCGACCTTCACGCTGCCCTCGGCGCTGAGCAGGATGTTGTGCGGCGACACGTCGCGGTGAACGACGCCGAGCTGCTGGCCGTCTTCGTCCTGGAGGTTGTGCGCGGCGTGCAAGCCCATCGCCGCGTCGGAGATGATGCGGGCGGCGAGGTGCGGGTGAATGGGCTCGATCTTCGTGCTCTCGCGCGCGCTGATCGCGGGGGCCGCACCCAGACTCGAGCGCAGCACGGTGACGAAGGACTCGCCGTTCACCCACTCCATCGCGAGGTACAGCACCTTGCCTTCCTCGCCCAGCTCGTAGATCTCGCACACGTTCGGGTGATGCACTCCGGCCGCGATGCGTGCCTCGTCGAGGAACATGCGCTCGAACTCCGGCTCCTCCGCGAGGTGCGGGAGGATCGTCTTGATCGCGACCGTCTTGGAGAAGCCACGCTGCCCATGGAGGCGCGCTGCCCAGACGCGCGCCATGCCGCCTTTGGCGATGGGGACGAGCAGCTCGTAGCGACCGAGCCTCGTGCCTCGGCGAAGCGCGTCTCGCGGTGCGTCGTCGATCAGGTCTTCCGGCGCGAGCTGCTCCACCATTTGAGCTTGAATCTTACACGTTGGGCAACGGATTGTCCTGCCTTGAAGCAGTCTCGCAAGACGATCGTCAGCATGCTGACAATCGTTAGGACCGAACCCCAAACGCACGCCTGCCCAAGGCCGCCCCCAAGGCGGCGAAGACCACGAGCGGCGCTACGTGTGCGAACCCGACGTGCAGCCAGTGGGTCATGGAGCAGTGCAGATCGATCAACGCGCCTCCCCACGCCCCCGCAGACGCCCCTAGGGCGGCACCCAAGGCGCGAGGGTGAACGGGGTCGCTCTTTCGACGGAGGAAGCCGAACGTGACGAATGGCGCGGCCGCGAGGGAGAGCGTCGCCAAGAAGCACCCGACGTTGGCCTTCCAAGGCGCTGGCTCGCCGAACGAAGCGAACGTCGCCGTGCACCCGCTCGCCCACGAGTAGATCACCGGTGCCGTAAGCAGCGCGATGAGAAGCAGCACACGCGTGGGACGGCCGAGCATGAAGCCGCCGCGAGAGACGCAGCTGATCGTCGCCACGAGCGCGAGCAGCGCCCACCCCGAGGCCGCGACGGTCAACTCGACCCACGAGCGCTTCCCCAACACAACCCCACCCCAGCCCATGAACACGGCCACGACCGCGATCGCGCCGAGCGCTAAAATGAGGGCGTCCGAACGCCGATGGCCCGCGCGGGACGGCGATGGCTGCGCGCGTGCGCTTGCGAGGACTTGGTCGCGTAGGTCGGCCCTCATGGCTCGCTCCCCTCGCCTAGCTCGACCGAGTCACCGAGTGCCGCACGCAACGCGATATATGCGCGATGGGCGCGCAGCTTGACCGCCGTGACGGTGGTCCCGAGGACGGCGGCCGCCTCGGCCATCGAGAGGCCTTCGCGCTTGACGAGATCGAACGCGACGCGCTGCCCTTCCGGGAGCTTGGCGAGCTCCGTCTCGATGCGCCTCGAGAGCTCCGCCGCCGCCACGAGTTCTTCGGCAGTCGCGTCCGAGCTGGCCTCGTCGGCGCCCGGCACCGAGTCGTCGAGACTGAGCACCTCTCGCTTGTGGCGCCGCGAGCGATCGATGAGCAACCGGCGCGAGATTGCGTAAGCCCAAGGCATCACGCGAGCCCCTTGCAAGAACGACCCGCGCGCCGTGTGCATGCGGAGCAGCGTCTGCTGGACGATGTCGTCTGCGATGCTCTCGCTGCGCGATTGCCGCAAGATATAGGCGTAAATCTTCGGCGCCACCGCGTCGTAGACCGCGCCGAACGCGACGTCCTCGCCGGCGGCGTACCGCTCCATCGCCGCGTCTGCAGGGCTGATGGGCTCCGGCACGTAGAAGGTCATAACACGCTCGCGGAGTTCGAGCGCGCCACCAGAGCTCCAAGCCAGCGTCATCACTTGGG
The DNA here is from genome assembly GCA_043784605.1 of Myxococcales bacterium. GTDB lineage: Bacteria > Myxococcota_A > Polyangia > Polyangiales > Polyangiaceae > JANYHY01. Next base: position 8,146 of record JAYVYD010000091.1, read on the forward strand.
CAATACGCAACCTGACCTGCGTCGGTTTCTCGGGTCGCGTAGACTCGTCTCCGTGCTGCCTGTCTTGGTGCCTGATCCCGTGGTCATCGTCGGGAGTAGCCCAAGCGGACCGCACGAGTGGACCGCGGGCGTGAGCGGGGTTTGGGCGCCTGGCGCCCTACCTGTGCAGTTCCACGTCGCCTTGCCCCGTAGCCGAGACGTTGGCGCCGACGAAGACGCCGAGCTGGACGTCGCGTTGCGAGCGTGGCCGGGCGTCGGGTGCACGTCATGGCGCGCGGCGATCGGCCCACCCACGAGCGCACCGCCCGCGGACGACGGCGTGAACGCCATCTACTTTCACGACACGGTTTGGCCGGCCGATCTGCCCGCGGGTGTCGTCGCCACCACGGTCGTGCACGTCGACAACCAGGGCCGGTACCACGACGTCGACATCCACTTGAATGGTGCAGCCTACACGTTCTCCTTCGACGGTCGCGCAGGCACTCGAGACTTACGGAGCATCCTCACCCACGAGCTAGGGCACGCGCTCGGGCTCGGGCACTCGGCAGACACGCGCGCGACCATGTACGCGACGAACGCCGGAGGTGTCGCGTGGCGGTCGCTCGAGAAGGACGACCAAGACGGCGTGTGCTCGCTGTATCCGGGCGTCGGCGCCACCGCAGGCTGCGACGCGTCGCCCTGTCCTGCCGACTTCACGTGCGTCGCCAAGACGTGCGAGCGCAAGGGCGAGATCGCCGGAGTCTGCTCGCCGTGCGCGCGAGTGGTCGGCGCGTGCGACGGGGCCGGCGACGACGCGCGGTGCGTCGACTACGCCGGAGGCCGCGCGTGCGGACGCTCGTGCATCAGCGACGGCGAT
>JAYVYD010000092.1:0-6536 GCA_043784605.1 Myxococcales bacterium
TCGTCGCGGTAGTCGGCGACGTTGAACGCGCCGTCACCGTTGCAGTCGTAGCCCGCGAGCGCACCCACGCCGAGGCAGGCCTTGCCGTTCTTGTCCAAGGGCTTCCATACGCCCTTGAGCTCTCCGGGGTTGAGCCACGCCTTGTTGGCGATGTCCGGCGAGTTCCACTCGATGCCGCTGTCCAGCACCGCGATGCGCACGTCGGGCCGGCCGGTGGTCAGCACCCACGCCTTGTCGACGCTCATGCCCGAGGCACCGAGCTTCTTGTCCGCGTCGAGGTACGGCTTGACGAGCGGCTGCTGCTTCGGGAGCCACGACCAATAGTTCCAGCGGCCCGCGTACCCGGGGTCGTTGGGCCAGTTCGCGGGGTCTTCGAAGTTCGCGTCTGCCGCCGGGGGCCACGCCGCGAGCGCCCGGTCCGAGCGGAACGTGAGGGCGGCCGCCCCGATGGCGACGAGGAGGGCCGAAAGCCGTACAACGCGATGACGATGCATGCGCGCGAGCTTAGCGCGACACGCCCGCCGCCGCGATGTCTCAGTCTCGTCGCAAGAGCACGTTCATGGGGTCAGTACTCGCCGAACAGATCCTGGATGCGCGACTCGAGCGCGATCGCGATTTTGTACAGGCTCGAGATCGAAGCGCTCGACTCCGCGCGCTCGATTTGGCTGAGCAGCGAGACGCTGAGGCCCGTGCGTCGCGACATCTGCTTTAGCGTGAGGTCCTTCTCTTTGCGTAAGCCGCGGATGGTGTCGCCGATCACGCGATGCAGCTGCTCCTCGGGCGATCGCGCGAGACCCTTCTTGCGCATCACACGATCGAGCACCGCGCGGAACTCGTCCACGTTGAACGGCTTTTTGATGTAGTCCACCGCGTCCAGCTTCATCGAAGCGACCGCGCTCTCCAGGTTGGGATCGCCCGTGAAGATCACGACCGCGATGTCCGTATCGAGCTTGCGGATGCGGCGCAGAACCTCGATGCCGTCCAGCTTGGGCATCATCAAGTCGAGGATGATGAGGTGATAACCGCCCTCGCGAACCTCGCCCTCGACGAGCGTCGGATCGCTCACCGCCTTCACGTGGAAGCCGTCGGCTTCGAGCAGGGTCTGCATGTAATCGCAGATGGCTTTGTCGTCGTCGACGATGAGAATACGAACTGCGGGAAGCTCGATGGCCATAGACGTCTCCGGGTAAAAGTCCGACGCTGGTGTCCGCTGACGACGGAACTGATTCCAGTATTGGTTCAACCCGTGTCTAGTGTCACGAGAATTCGGGAAACCGCGGAAAGGGTGGCTTGTCAGAGGCGGGCAGGCCCGACCGTCCAGAAAAAGAGTTGACGTTTGGCCGCGGGCTCTTCATAAGACGCGCCTTAGTTTACGCGGCCGCTCTGCGGCATCGGGGCGTAGCGCAGCCTGGTAGCGCACCTGGTTCGGGACCAGGGAGTCGGAGGTTCAAATCCTCTCGCCCCGACTAAATTCAGCGGTTCCGCCCCATGTTCTTGCGGGGTTCGTGATTCGACGTTGAGGGCGTTACCACACCGTTGCCACTAGCGAGGCTGGAATCGCTCCATCGCAGCCGTTGCGTCCGCGCCCATCGCGTGCACGTAGCGCTGCGTGTGCGCGAGCGATGCGTGGCCAGCGAGTCCACGCACGATCTCCACGTTGGCACCGCTACGCAGCAGCCCCGTGCAGAAGGCGTGACGGAACTGGTGGAACGTCCAGCCGTGCATCCCGATCTTCGCCTCGAGCTTCTTGAGGCGACCAAGGATCGCTTGACGAGACGGCGTCGTGCCCTTGCTCGTCACCACGATGCGCGCTTTCGGCGCTCTCGTGCTGATTGCTTCCTCCAACACGGGCTTGAGCAGTGCGCCAATCGGCACAAAGCGCTCGTGCCCGGACTTCGGTGTCGTCACCTCTGCCTCCGAAAGCGCTCGTCGCACGAGGAGATGACCATCGGCGAGCTGCACGTCTTGGACTTCAAGAGCACGCACCTCACCCGACCGAAGTCCCGCATAGGCCGCGAGCGCGATTGCGGTTCGGAGCCAACCTCTCGCCGAGGCTACGAGACGCGCGACGTCATCCAAGGACGGCGCCGACGGCAGCTTTCGACTTTCCTTCCACAGGCGTGGGATGCGCTGCATCGTGTCGAGCAAACCCAACTCGAACGCCGAGCGCAGGATGGTGCCGAGCAGGGTGAGCGCACCCTTCAACTGCACCTTGCGTGCAGCGAGTTTGGCCGCGAACGCATGCATCGCATCGTTGCTGATCGCGTCGAGTCTCATCGAGCCGAAGTGATCGAGCAAGCCCTGTCCGAGCAGTGCCTCGTAGCGCGTTCGTGTCGATTGCCGAAAATGCGGCAATCGAAGCTCACGAAACGACCCTTCGACGAAAGATCGAAACGTGGGCGTGGCGGGCTTGAGCGCGAGCGAGCCGTCACGGTGCGCGCGCTCTTGGAGCGAGCGTGCCTCAAGGAGAGCACTCTCGCGTGTTTGAACATGCGCGTCGCGACGGTAACGCTGCTTGCGTCCCGATTTGTCGAACCAGAAAAAATCAATGACCCAGATGACCCGACCGTCTCGGCGTACCTTGCGGACGGGTCCGTAATTGCGAGCTCCCATATGACCTCCATGGGCGGCTACGCGTGCAGCAACGATTGTAACATCGCGCTACACGGCGTCCGCTTTTTCCTCAGGTGACGGCACGTAGACTCTCCAAGACGTGCCCAATTTGCGTGCGATCACGCCCATTCCAAGGCGGGCGACGATCTCGTTCCGCTCGGACTGCGCGGCGCGACGACATCGCGCGCGGAGCGCTTGCGCATCGAGATCGAGCTTCGCGGCGGCGATCTCGATGGTGTACCAGCACGAGCCGGTCAACTTCGGCACGCGTCGCCGTTGTGGGATGCGTTTCTTGTTTCCTTTCACGCTTCCATGGACGCGATCGGAACCAACCAACCCACCAGCAACGAGATCACCTGCACCCGATGCGGTGGGTTGGTTGGTCGCGTCCGCGGTAGGCGTCATGTTGCGGTCAATGTTGCTGCTCATCGCGTTCTCCTTCTTCGTCGTCTTCGTCCGTGTGGATCGGATCCACCTCAGCTTCATCGCTGACACTCGCGTTGTTGTTCGCGCCCCCGCCAGAGTCGGCGAGCGCGACCTCCCAGACGCGCAGCCCACCGTGCCCTTTGCCCTTGGACAGAAAGTAGAGTCCGTTGACGATCCGGTGTTCGTGCCTCGCGATGAACGCGCCAATGCGCTTTGCGTTGGGTCGACCGCTCGCGAGCGGAGCAATCTCTTCGAGCACTTCCCGCAGCTCGGGCAGCTTGTCTTTCTTGGGCGTCGATCCGTCGCGCGGATACGCGGCATCCAGTGCACGCCCGACCGTGGTCGGCGCGCCGAAGCATTCGGCCCACGTAGTGAGCAATTCGCCGAGCGTCTCCTCGTCACGATCGGCCGTGGTGCTCGTGCCTCTTCGGCCGCTCAGCGGATCGAGCCCGCTCGCGAACGACACCGCGCTCGCGATGGTGCGAGACCATGCCTCAAACGAGCCAAGTTCTTTGACACCGCAGGCTGGATAGCCAGCGACGGAATGAGCGCGCAGGATCGTGAGCGCGTGCGCGAGGTAGACCTCTCGTTTTTCGCGCACGTGCGCGCGAATGTCGCGGATCCGAAAACCAGTGCGCTCCTCTGGCCGGGCGACCTCAACGCGAAGGTCGATCGGGAGCGCACGGCGCGAGAGATCGCCGCCCAGTTCGAGACTGTTGCCGTTGACCACGATCACCATGCGACTGGGCGCTTCGATCATTTGGTTGTGGCCGAGCAGACGCGTGGAGAACCGCTCTGCAGTAATGAGCGAGTCGAGGCTGCGGAGCCTGATCGGTGCGTCGGCGTTGTCGAGCACGAGCCAGTTGCTCCCTGACAACAGGTGCGCACCGACCGCTTTGCGAAACTCGTCGTCCGAGCCCGGCACGGTCGTCACGGCCGGTGCGCGGCCCGTCACAATTGTGACCAACACCTCAACGACCAACGACTTGCCGGAGCCGCGCGTGTTGGCTGAGATCGCGAAGAGGGGCGACGCCCCCTCAAATGCAACGCGAGCGACTGCGGTGAGCAGAATCGAGATCGCACTCGCGGCATCCACCTCGCGGCGAAATGGGAAATCGCAGAGCAGAGTGCGCAGAGAACGGTACGCAACCTGTGCGTCTTCCTGCGTTGGGTGGCTGGGCACATTCACGACGAGTCCAGCAGCGCAGACAAAAGACTGCGTCGCTGCGTGGTAACCGTGCTCGACGAGCAACTCTCCACTCGTGCTCACACTCGGCGAGTCGAGGACAGCGACGAGAGTGCGCAGGCGTCGGTGATCAGCTTGCAGCACTCCACCCAGCAGTTCGCGCGGAGGCCAGACCTCGCGCGGCCCATTCTTCCCCATTTTTCGGAAAGTTCGCAGCTCCGTCAGCAGGATGGTGAGCTGGGAGATGCTGACGGGGACGAGCCTGACAACGTCGTCGCGCTCGTCAACGCGCACCAGCGCACCACCACGGACGAAAAGGTTTTCCACCTCGACAAGCGCGTCACAACACTCGCCGACGACGCGCGCGTAGTCGCTTCCGTCCAGCGAGATGGGCGCGAGATCCTCAGGTCTTCGCGTCAAAGCGCGTGCGATAGTCGCGTCGATCTCCGCGCGCTCGAGTCCAACCTGCTCAGCCGCTGCCGTCAGCTGTGCGACGGCATCGTCCGCTTGGATATGGCCGTGTTCGATGAGTCGGCGGGTCGCGACCCCAGCACAGAAGAGCTCCTTGTTCCGTTCGCCAGGGCGAGCACTCGCGATGCGCGCGACCGCTCGCGTGAAAGGATCGCGCGCTTGTCTCCCTTGCGCGGTTGCCGTACGCAGCGCCTCCTCGACGTCGAGTGGACTGCCATCTGCAATGACAAACTCAGCGGCGTCGGGCGGTGCATACCAAGCGCGTGAGGCGTCTTTGGTCGCCTCGTCGATACGCACGCCGTGTGCGCCGAGCCGTTGGGCGCCGACACGCCACAGCGAAGCGAACTCTTTGGCGCTCACGGCGCGGCTGATCGCGATGACCACGCGAAACGACGGCGCCGTCAGCGTGTGCGATTTGGTGGTGTGGAGCACGTAAGGCAGCCCCGTCAGCGCCACACGCGCTTGTTCCATCGTGCCGTTGTGATTGTGCTTTCCGTCCACGTCGAGCACGAGCGCGCCAACGTGCGTCACGTTGCGCGCTGCGCGATGCGGGGGGTCGAAGCACGCCGCCGACCACGCCTCCGTCGGCGCGAGCGTGCGAACCGTCGACGCGAACGCGTCCATCGTCGCCGACTCGACCTGCTCGATCTTGTCCGGGCAAGTGATCCCAAGTGGAAACCGACTCCAGCGCATAGCGTCTCTCCTTTGTGCGCGAGATAGCCTCGCGACACGCAGGAGGTTGGGGTCTGGCGTCGTGTATCGCTAACCCGTAACTCAGGGTGCCCTTTGTGTCCCTGCGTCCGTCCGCTGCTCCATGCGCATTTCGCGGTATGCTTCCATCGCGCGCCGGTAGCGTTTGTCGCACGCTCGTTCGGCCGCAGAGTCCTCTTCGTCGCGCGGCTCGTCCACTACGATCTTCATCATCTCCGGCACCGTGAAGGCCTCGTAGGCTTGACCGTACTTCACGCCATCGCGCCATTCGCTCACGACACCTTGGCTAAGCGTGATGAGAACACGTCCGAGGGAATACGAGGCTCGGCGCCCAGGACCTCGAACCAGGTTTGCGAGGTCAGGGGAGAGTGTCGACGCGGCCACGCCTGTAGCCCGCGTGCCCGCGCTGATTGCGGCTTGCGCAGCGGAAAGCTCGTCCGCGATTGATGGAACCGTGCGAACGAGCAGTCCGTTGGCCTCACGCAGAACGCGAGCCCGCCGCTCTTCGCTTTTTCGAGCTGCTCGCATGTGGCGAGCGATGGCGGCTTGAGCCTTTCGTGCGCACTCGATCTCTTCTCGAACCTCGGCGAAAGTCTCAGCGGGTGGACGCTCATCAACGAAGAGCGCGAGCGCGGTGCTCACTGCATCGAAGCGCACGCGTGCGACCGTGATGCTGTCGTTCGTTGGATGCTTGGACAGATGGCCAAGCGTGATTTGAGAGGCCTGCTCCGGCAGCATCCCTTGGTCGCGAAGGGCTCGATAGGCTCTGAGTGGACGGCGCAGCTCTGGAACGTGGAGGACCGTCTTCGCGGTGCCATCCCTATCGCGCACGTGCTCCTCGGTGGAGGGTTCGTCGGGCGCCTCTTCATCGGTCTCGATACCGAGCGGCGCAAGCTTGTCTAGTAGGTGGCGAAGGTGGTCGAGGGTCATGCGCCGACCCTCCGCGGTGAACGAGCTGTGGTCGTAGTCGAGTTTCTTCGAAGCCATGGGAATCAGTGTGACAGCGAGCGACACGCCGCGCACCCACGCGCCAAGCGCTCGCCGCCAGCCTTGATTCATTCATAGATAGAAGAATGAGCGGATTCGAATGGCGGTGCGTGTTGTGCGGCTCGCGGTTCGCTGAGCACGC
>JAYVYD010000093.1:0-12332 GCA_043784605.1 Myxococcales bacterium
TGGTATTGGGCCGAGTCCTATGGCTCCTCCAATCCCGATGACGATCCCCAGCCTAAGGTCGAGATCTACACTGGAGCGTACACCAACAATCCCGTTACCCTGGACAACGCCAAGAAGAAGATCGTGACGATGCCGCCCGGCTCATTCATTCCCGGCACAGGCAATGCCGTAGCATCGCCTGGCCACTACATCTTCCAGAGCATCGCGGGGCAAACCGAGATTGCGCGCGCTTCCGATGGGCACCACACTTCGGTCGTCAACCAAGGCACTGCCTTCTGCTGGATTTCGCTCTATGCGTCCGACACCGAGTTTTGGTGCATCGAGCGACTAGGAAAGAATGGCCCTGACGGCGTGAAGGTCACCAAGATCCACCTTCTGTCGTGGTGAGTCAACCGCCGCACACTCCCACGATCAACGCCAAGCGCTGATTGTAGCTGGCGTTGGGGTTGGCTTCCGTGGCCCGGTCGTCGAAGGTGAGAGTCGCCGTAGGTAAGGGATCACGCAGTTCGATGACGTCGCCTCTTCCTCGATGTAACCGAAAGCCGATCGGAACATGCCCGAACGCGATGGGCATGGGGTTGTTCTGATCGTGCTCGATGCCATGAAGCTGCTGGACCTGCGCGGGAGTCAGGTTTGCATGCTCCCAGAACTCGTACGGCATGACGGCGAGCCTACCATCACGCAGAGCGGCTGACAGTCGGTGTGCTCACGAACGCGGTTTGCTCAGCCTCGCCATGGCGTCCTCGAGGTCGGCCCCGATCGCGTGCGCGTAGCGCTGCGTAACCTCGAGCTTCGAGTGCCCCGCAAGCACGCGCACGACCTCGGCGCTCACGCCGCGATTGAGGAGCGCGGTGACGAAGAAGTGGCGGATCGAGTGGAAGCTCCATTCGCGCGTGCCGGCCTGGACGCACAGCGCCTTGAACCGTCGCAAGACCTTCTGACGGCGGGGCGCTCCACCGAGTTCGTCGACTACGATCAGCGCCTCCGGGAGCTTGCGCTTCATGGCCGGCTCGAGGATCGCACGCAACTCGGGGATCAGCGGAACGACGCGCTCCGCACCCGACTTGGGCGTCGACACGATGTCGTCCGAGAGCGCGCGTCGGATCGTCACGAGGTTCTTCGCGAGCGACACGTCCTTCACACGCATCTCGCGAACTTCGCCCTGGCGCGCGCCCGTGTACACGGAGATCGCGGCCATCTCGCCCACCCACGTCATCGGCTGCGCGAGCCACGTGTCGACTTCGGCCTGCGTTGGCGCCTCCGGGAGCTTCTTCGGCTTCGGCGGGAGCGGCAGGTGGTGGGGCTCATCGCGTGTGACGACGCCCATGCTGACGGCCGCAGTCTGGATCGAGCGCAAGAGCGCCACGTGGGGGCGCGCGTGGACGCCGATCTTCTTCTTGCCGCTTCGGTACGTCCGCCGCCGACAGGCGAGCTGTGCCTCATAGCGCGTGACCATCGCGGGTGAGAGCGCGTCTAGGCTCACCGCGCCGAAGGCAACGCGGAGGCCCTGTCCTTCATAGAGCTCGCGGTAACGCCGCGCAGTGCTCGGTCGGCACTTTGCCGGCATCCACGCGGGCGCGAACGTCGTCATCCAGAACTCGTCGATCGTCGGCATGACGTGAGTGGACGGTGCCTCGCGTTGCTCATCGACTGTGCCGGTGTCGTAGACCTGGCGCATCAGCGACTCGAACTCTGCCTTCGCGCCCTGCTGCGACTGGACCTGCGCCTTGCGGCGAACGGCCTTCACCATATCCCGCTGCTTCGGGACGTAGACGACCCAGTTGTTGCGATAGTCTTTGAGAACACCCATAGCGTCAGTCCTCGGACGCCATACGGCGAGAGTGCATGCACGTGCGCACGGCACGCATCAAAGCGTCCAACGCCCGCGCCAGTTGCGTCCGAACTTGTGGAATTGAATCACGCCGAGGTCGGCGACGAGGCGCCCGCCGACGCGACGTGCAGCGCGGCGGATTTTCTCGCGTAAGGCGTGCTCGTTCGTCGAGAGCAAATCGGCGGCCTCTTTAGTCGTGATGAAAGCCACAGGGAGCAGGCTAGCGTCCGGGCTCGTGCTCTTTCCTGCGATCATGTCCAACTCCGTCGTTTCTGTTGCGGCCGAACCGAGGATCCTCGTCCCGCCATGAGCACGCTGCCCACGGAGGCTTTCAGAGCGTCGACAAGGGCCGCCATCAGCGGCAAATCCAGATGCTGACCTTGTTGCCGGGCCGTCGGGTCACGACGAGGAGGCCGGCTTTCTCGAGCGCAGCAAGGCCGCGTGACGCCGCAGAGCGGTCAAAACCAAGGCGCGAAAGGTTGAGCGGGACGTGGCCGTCCTTCACCATGCCGGCGTAGAACCATACCCAGATGCCAACATGCAGCGCCCTGCCAGGAAGCTTCATGGCCCGCTCGAGCCAGGACCACGGAACGGGCCCTTTGAGAAAGCGCTCGCGCTTCTGAGGGGTAACCTTGCCGGACGAATCAGCAACGAGGTGAAGCGGAAGTTGCAAGTCTTGAAGCCTCATTTCATCGGCCTCAAAATCCTCATCACCGTTGCAAGAGAGGCTCGCCGTTCACGACCGAAGAATCCAGGTCGATGCGTTCTGGTCATCCATCGATCATGCTAGCCGGCGTTCGTCAGCGCGCACCGCAGGCGCGAGAGTTTCTTTGAACGGTGCGAGGATTTGCCTGGGCGCGACCCAACGCGTTCGGCTTATAGGTCTTCGGGCTTGAGCCCGGTCTCCTTTGCGATGCGCGCAAGCATCGCGGGACCGATCTCGTCGCCGTCGTGAAATGCGAACGTGTACGGGGGAAAGTTCGCTCGTGTGAGGCGACGATGCGACCCGGTTTGGCGCGCGACGGTCCATCCCACGCGCAGCAGCGCTGCAAGTACGGTCCGCGCACGTGTGGACGACCAAACACCCATCGATCTCTTTGGCTCTCTCATGTCCTCGCGTGGCGTCAACCACGATCGGCGAGCGAACCGGTTTTGCGCTATGCTCCGCTTGTGCGCTTGACGATCTCTTTTGACCGCGAGGAAGACGGGCGATTCATCGCTGCGGTCGACGCTCTCCCCGGCGTCATGGCCTATGGCGCGACGCTGTCCGAAGCTGCGAGCAAAGCCATCGCGCTTGCCACAGAAGTCCTGCTCGACGAGGTCGCGAACGGCGAGCGAGAGGCGTTTGGGTCACTCGAGATTGTTGGGCTAGGCACCGCAGCCTAGCGCCGGGCATCGCCTGGTGTGGTGTATCGTCGAGTGAGTGACAACGGAGCGGACGTCCCCGAATTTTGGCTTTCTTGCGCATCATGATGCGCGACTCGTCGCGCTGGCGACGCAGGCGGAGGAGCACTTCGCGGCGGATCCGGTCGTCACCCTGTTCAAGCTTCGGCAGTTCGGCGAGTTCCTCGCGCAGCGCGCGGCCGCGAAGGTGGGGCTCTTCGTTGGCGGCGAGGGGCAGCAGCAGCTCATCGATCGGCTCTTCGATCGCAACGTCATTGGCGCGACGCAGCGGACGCTGTTTCACGATCTGCGTCGCATGAGCAACGTTGCGGTGCATGAAGCGAAAGCCGATCACCGCGAGGCGCTTCACCAGCTCCGCATGGCGCGCGAGCTCGCCGTGTGGTTCCAGCGGAGCTTCGGGAACAGCCGCAAGTTCGATCCTGGGCCGTTCGTTCCTCCTTCCGAGCCGAAGAAGGCAGAGACCGCGTTGCATGAAGAGCTTCAGCGTCTTCGCGATGACGTGGGTGCGCGCGGCAAGGAGCTCGAAGCGGCGTCGCGAGCGATCGAGAGAGAGGCGGCAGAGCGCCTGACTGCGCAAGAGCGCGCGACCAAGGCCAGAGAGGACGCTGCGATCTGGGAAGCGCTCGCGAAGGAACAAGTCGCCGACCATGCACAGAAGAGCGCCGAGCTCGAAGAGCAGAACAAGAAGCTGCTCACCGAGCTCGCAGCGCTCCAGGCCGCCGCGCAGGCGATGCCGGCGCAACAGCTCGCGCGCGCGATCGAACAAGCGTCCGACGCGAGCGAGGCGATCGAGCTCGACGAGGCCGCGACCCGCAAGCTCATCGATCGGCAGCTGCGTGATGCCAAGTGGGAGGTCGATTCACAGCGGCTCACCTTCGAGCGCGGCGTTCGGCCCACGAAGGGGAAGAACCTAGCGATCGCCGAGTGGCCCACGCTCGCGGACGGCAAGGAGGGTTGGGCGGACTATGTTCTGTTCGCCGGCCTGCAGGTCGTCGCCGTCGTGGAGGCGAAGCGCAAACACAAGGACGTGATGGGCGTCATCCCACAGGCGAAACGGTACTCACTCGGGTACGTCGTGAAGGGTGACGAGTTCCTGCCCGAGGGAAGTCCGTGGGGCGCGCACAAGGTACCGTTCTTGTTTGCGACCAACGGCCGGCCCTTCTTGCGTCAGCTGCGAACCAAGAGCGGCATATGGTTTCTCGACGCGCGTCGCAGTCAGAACCATCCCGTGCCGCTCGAGAGTTGGTACACGCCCGAGGGCCTGCTCGATCTGCTCAAGCAGAACGTCGATGACGCGCACGCCAAGCTCAAGGTCGAACCGATGCCGTACATCGATCGCGAGTACCAGAGGAACGCGATCCTCGCCGTCGAGAAGGGGCTCGAAGAAGGCAAGCGCGAGCTGCTCGTCGCGATGGCGACTGGCACTGGCAAGACGCGAACGTGCATCGGTCTCTGTTACCGCTTGCTCAAGACCAAACGGTTCCGACGCATCTTGTTCCTCGTGGATCGCAACGCGCTCGGCAAACAGACGGCAGACGCGCTCAAAGATCTGCGCCTCGAGAACCTCCAGACCTTCCCCGACATCTTCGAGGTGAAGGAGCTCGCGGACCTGAAGCCCAATCGCGAGACGAAGCTCCAGATCGCCACGATCCAAGCGATGGTCAAGCGCGTGCTCGGGCCGTTTGGTGAGGGTGCAGAAGCCGACATCCCGCCCGTGGACCAGTACGACTGCGTCGTCGTGGACGAGTGCCATCGTGGGTACTTGCTCGACCGCGAGCTCTCTGATCGTGAGTTCCTCTTTCGCGACGAGGACGACTACATGTCCAAGTATCGGCGCGTGCTCGATCACTTCGACGCGGTCAAGATCGGGCTCACTGCGACGCCTGCGCTCCACACCAAAGAGATCTTCAAAGCGCCTGTCTTCTCCTATTCGTATCGCGAGGCTGTCGTGGATGGTTTCCTCGTGGACCATGAGCCGCCGATCCGCATCGTGACCAACCTCGCGCATGACGGCATTCACTATGACGCGCGTGAGGAGGTCCTCGTCCTGGACCGCGCCACGCAGACGCTCAACAAGGAGGAGCTGGCTGACGAGATCCAGTTCGACGTGGACTCCTTCAACCGCCGCGTCATCACGGAGAACTACAACCGCGCGGTGTTGGGCGAGCTCGTCAACCACATCGACCCAGAGCAAGACGAGAAGACGCTCGTCTTCTGCGCCACGGACGAGCACGCCGACATGGTCGTGTTGCTGCTCAAAGAGGCGCTCAAGGCGAAGTACGGCTCGGTGGACGATGACGCCGTCGCCAAGATCACGGGCGCGACGGACCGACCGCTCGAGGCGATTCGCCGCTACCGCAACGAGCGACTGCCGAACATCGCAGTCACCGTGGACTTGCTGTCGACGGGCATCGACGTGCCCAAGATCGCGAACCTCGTGTTGCTGCGGCGCGTGCGGAGCCGCATCTTGTACGAGCAGATGATCGGCCGAGCGACGCGCTTGTGTCCCGAGATCGGCAAAGAGCGATTCCGCATCTTCGAGGCGGCCCGCCGTCAGCGCCTCGGCCGCGACTTGGTCGGCTTGGTCGATTTCGACGATCAACTTCGCATAAGCGGGATTCCGTCTCCCAAATGAGAGCCGCTTGCCATCGCGGGAAGCCTTGATTTTCCTACGTCCCGACAGCCGCAGGTCCGCTTTCGCAAGACTTCCAAGGCTTCGAGCTAGGGCTGCCACTAGGCGATGCCCCGGTTCTGACGGCTAGCCTTGCCGGCGCCGGTGCATCCTTCCCTCCCTCCTTCTCGCAATCGTGGATCTGAAGCGACGATCTCCTCGTCGATAAATCGGCTTTTCCTAACCCGCCCGGTGTGCATCGTGAAGCGCGTCGGCAGTCCGCTGCTCACACGGTCGGCGGTCGCCAAGATCCTCGGAGTGCACATCAGCACCGTGCGTCGTCTCCGAAGGGAGAGACCTTCATCCCATGCGCGACGCCAACGGGATTCACCACTTCGATCGAGGAGAGGTCGACGACCTCGCGACGAAGCGCGGTCGGTCAGGCCGCCCGACGGGAAGGATGGCAGCCCGCGTGTATGCACTACTTCGCGACCGAAAGAGCATTGGGGAGATTGTCTGCGAGACGCAACTCTCGCCTCAAGAGGTTCGCGCGCTCTACGAGCAGCTAACTACGCCGTTCGGCCAGCTCACGCGCGAAGATTGCGACGCGCAGGAAAGGCGCAATGCCAAGGACCATGACGAGAGAGTGCGCGAGCTGGAACGAGAAGAACGCGAACGGCGAGCGCGACGTCGGTAGAAGTGCCGGAGATCGCCGCGGGAGCCGACTAATCGCGTGTCCGCGGCGTGAGGGTGCGTAAGTAAATCGGCGCGTATTGTTGGCCGACGACGCGAGGCATGTGGGCCTCGTCATCATGCCACGATCGCGCTCACTCGTCGTCCTTGGGCGCATAGAGACCGCGCTTCTTGAGCAGATCGCGCAGGTGATGCCGCGCTACGTCCGCTTCTCGCGCAGCGAGCGAGAGGTTGCCTCCGGTGCGCTTGACGAGCGCAGAGAGGTACACGCTCTCGAAGCGCTCGATCGCGCGTTGCTTGGCGTCGGCGAACTTGCCGGAGAGGTCCAGCACCTCGCGCTCCTCCCGCGTGCCTCGAAAGCCGACGCCCTCGCCGCTCACGTCGGCGCGCGAGATCACGTCGCCCGTCGCGAGCGCGGCCGCACGCAGGAGCACGTTGCGCAGCTCGCGGACGTTGCCGGGCCACGACTGCTCGCTGAGATAGTCGATCGCGGATTTGTCGATGAAGAGCTCACGCTGCTGCTCACTCGCGAATGAAGCGAGCAACTTGGCGACGAGCAGCGGCACGTCCTCTGCGCGATCACGCAGCGCAGGTAGTCGGAGTTGAATCTGAGCCAATCGGTAATAGAGGTCCTCGCGGAACCGCCCAGCGTCGATCTCGTGTCGGAGATCACGGTGTGTGGCGGCCACGATGCGAACGTCCACCTTGGTGGGCACCGCCGATCCGACGCGCACCACCTCCAGGCGCTCGAGCACGCGCAAGAACGTGGCTTGGAGTGAGGCCGGGAGCTCTCCGACCTCGTCGATGAACACCGTGCCGCCCGCGGCCGCCTCGAACAATCCGGGCCTCCGCTCGTTGGCGCCCGTGAACACTCCGCGCTCGTGACCGAACAGCAGCGCCTCGGCGAGGGTCTCTGGCAGCGCGGTAGCATCGATCACGACGAACGGTTTGTGCGCGCGTGGAGACGCCGCGTGAACGGCGCGCGCGACCTCCTCTTTGCCCGTGCCTGTCTCGCCGAGGACCAAGAGCGTGAGCGACTTCTGTGCGATGCGCTCGAGGGTCGCGAACACCTCCTGCATCGCGGGCGTCCGCCCGACCATGTTGCCGAAACCCTCGTTCGCCTTGCGCGACGCGGGTGCTGCTTGATCGTCGATGTCGATCGAGAGCGTGGATCCGCCGAGCTGCAGCGATGCACCCGCGGCCAGCTCTACCTCGTTGACACGATGCGGGCCGAGCCACGTGCCGTTCGTGCTGCCCGCGTCACGCACGCGCAGCCGACCCCCCACGCGAGAGACCTCCAAGTGCACTCCGCTCACGAGCGCGTCGTCGATGTGCAGATCGTTGGTGGGATGACGGCCGACCGTGGCTTGCGAGCTGACCATCGCGAACGCTTTGCCGGAGCTTGGCCCGGAGGTGACCACCATTCGAAGGATGGAGCTCTCCGACACGCTCGACGGTTTGGCGTTGAGCTCCGTGCGTCCGGGTTTGTCGAGCATCACCGAGCATGGTGAGCAATCGCCGTCCGGTTGTGAAGTCCATTGCGTAGCGGTCGGTCGAGCGACCAGGCTGGCAACTCCGGTGACCACCAAACACGGGCACAATAGGCTGATTTTCGCTGGCAGATAGCGGCAAGATGCTTGCAGGATTGTTCCATCATGAAACCGATCGCCAGCCTCATCGCTGTTGGGCTCGCTGCCTCCTTCATCATTGTCGCGTGTGGCGGTGACGACTCCACCTCGCTCACCTTGGGCGAAGGAGGAGTGGACGGCGCGCTCCTCGATGAGGCTGGCAACCTCATCGACGGCGGCGGCGGCTTCCCCGACGGAGGGACCGGGAACGACGGCGGCTGGAACAACGGCGGCCTCGTCGACGGCGGCCTCAATTGCCTCAACCTCGGCATCGGGTGCAAGGCACCTTCGGACTGTTGCTCCGGCAACTGTCTGAACGGCGCTTGCCAGCCACCCAAGTGCGTCAGCGACAATCAGAATTGCGGCAAGGACAGCGACTGTTGCAGCGGCACGTGCACCAACAACAAATGCGCGCCGCTCAACAATAGCTGCAGGACTCTCGGCAACTCGTGCTCCACGGGCGGCGACTGCTGCTCGCAGTTCTGCGAGAGCGGCATCTGCGCGCAACCGTCGTACTGCACCCAACAAGGCGACATCTGCACCAAGGGCGGAGACTGCTGCGGCCACATTTGCACCATCGCCAATGGCAAGCAGTTCGGCGTGTGCGGCCAGCCGAAGAACATCGGCGCGCAGTGCAGCATGATCGACGGCGTCGTTTGCCAGGGTATCGCGGCAGACGGTGGAGTGCAGCCGACTGACGGCGGCATCCCGGCGTGCGGCGGAGGCTGCTGCAGCCGCTCCTGCGCCCCGTGGGGTCCGACTGACGTCCTCATCTGCCAGCCGTCGAGCGGTTGCAAGCCCGTCGGAGACATCTGCGCGGCGGACGTGGACTGCTGCGGCGGCTGGGGCAAAAACCCGACGCAGGTCTGCAACAAAGCGAACATCTCCGACCCCGTCGGCGTCTGCAGCAACCCGAACGGCTGCAAGCCCGACGGCGACATCTGCCGATTGAAGACCAACCAGTGCAATGCGACCGACAACTGCTGCTCTGGAAACGTTCAGCAGTTCGATACGTGTCACCAGGATCTGCTCGGCGTCCCGCGATGCAGCTACAAAAAGGGCGATCCGTGCGTTCCAAGCAACGGCGGCTGCTCTTCTTCTGCAGACTGCTGCAACCTCAACCCATGTGTGCCGAATCTGAACGGCAACCCGCCGTTCGTCTGCTACCCGACCGCATGCGTGCCCAAGCAAGGCCCCTGCACGACGAGCGCAGACTGCTGCCCCGGCAACACTTGCTACATCCCCAACAACCAGACGACTGGCTCGTGCCAGCCGCTCGTGCCGCCGCCGAACCCTGACGGAGGCATGAACCCGCCGCCATGCTCGCTCTACGGCCAGACCTGCAACAACAGCGGCGACTGCTGCAACGCTACCCCCTGCACCAACGGCCGCTGCGAATACCCGCCCCCCAACTGACCGCCAATTCGCATTGACAGGTAACTCAAGTCTCGCCCCAGCGAGACCGGAGTCCCAATTGTAACCCTTGTCTTCTCTAGGAGCCCTATGAAAGCCCAACACAAGACCGCTCTCGTCGTTACCGTATTGTTCGCAGCAGCTGGAATCGTCAATTGCGGCGGAGATGACTCGACTCCCATTACTCCTGTGGATGGTTCGGCAGAGGGAGCCAGCAACGAGGCGGGCCCCGACACCTCCAAAGCGGACACGTCAGTCGCGGACACGTCAGTCGCGGACAGCTCCGTTGACGAAACGTCAGTCGGCGATGGTGGTGGCGCGGATGGCACCGCGGACGCAAGCGACGGCTTCATGGGAGACGCCGGCTGCGATACGGTGGGCAATCCTTGGCACTATGTCGTCGATCCGACGAACGGATCCGACTCGATGAGCAGCTCCGGCAGCGGCACGATGCTCGGCAACACGAACTCCGCATGCGCGTTCAAGACGATCACTCACGCGCTCGCGGCCATCATCGCCGCGAACAACCCGCCAATGCCAGGCACGCTCGTCACCGTGATGGGCCCGTCCACAGTGGCCGTCGGAGAGACGTTCCCGATCACGCTCCCGAAGAACGTCACGATCAAAGGCAATGGAGGGCTCGTCACGGTCCTGGTGCCCAATGGCAAGGCGGGCTTCATCATCAATAACGTCGGCGGTGGATTGGACACCTTGACGATTGATGGACAGAAACAGACCGGCATGAACGGCGTTCAAGTGACGACCGGCGCTGACACGACCGACGTCCTCAACGCTGTCATCATCCAGAACTTCGCCTCTGAAGGAATGACTGTCGGAGGGAAAGGTCAAATCAGCATCAATGATGGCTCGCAGTTCCTCGGCAACAAAGCGTCGGGCCTCCGGATTGGAGACAACTCGCTCGCAGCGATCACAGGCAAGTCCACGCAGATCCTCTTCAAGAGCAACGGCGCTTCAGGCGTGCAGGTCGGCGGCACCGGTTCCGTGACCATCTCTGGATTACTGGGCAACTCGCCGCCCTCTAGCGCGACCGTTCTCATGGATGGCAATACGGTGGCAGGCTTGTACATCTCGCAGACCCCCAACAGCGGCGCGCCAGTCTGCGACGTGAAGGGCCTCGCGGTCGTGAACACTGGAGCTGCTGGAGTGGGAGACGGCATCGCAGTGACGGGTGGCTCCGGATTGAAGCTCCGCAGCAGTTACAGCTTGAGCAACGCGCTCAACGGCGTCTCGCTGATCCCCGGCAACAACTCGACGGACTACTCCGCTGTCGATCTCGGAGCCTCTAACGTCGATTGGGGTCTGAACTTCCTCCAAGACGGCACCAATCAAGGCGCTGGGTTGTGCGTCAACTTCAGCGTCAGCTTGAACGCCAACGTGAAGGCGCTCGGCAACAATTTCGGCAAGAACCTGGATTGTTCGACGACGGCTGCGGTGCTGACCCACGGCAACTGCAAGGCCGGCAACAAGGACACTGTCGGCGTTGTAGGCAACTTCAATCTGAACACCGTGAACGTGAGCAAATGCGCGCTCAATTGAGGACAGTCTTCGCTTTGCTGTTGTCGGCGACGTTTGCGTGTTCGTCCGACAACAGCAATACGGCGGTGACTTCTGCCGACACGGCGAAGACCGCATATATTGGGCTGGACGCTTCGATCGACAAAGCGATCAGCCTCGGCTTCGCGGGCTTCAACGCGGCGAGCAGCGCGAATATCCCGCCCCAAACCGCCAATGGCAACGTGGGGGGCACGCTCATCGTCTCAGGACAAGTGGACAGGGGCGCCTCCGCCAACAAGACGATGAACCTCACCGAGGCGATGACCGCCTATACGGATGACGGAAAGATCACCTATGGGACGACCGCGACCGCCCCTGCGCTGTCGATGAAGCTCGCCAACATTCCTACGGGAACGATGAACGGGACGCTGGCGGGGACGTACTCGATGACGGGCACCCTGACGGGCTCTGTCTCGCTCAATGTCAGCTTCACGGCGGGCCTGATGGCCGGCGACGGCGGCAATACGACCGTCGCGCGAAAGCCAGGCACGACGCACATCACAGGGACTGCCACCTCGGGCAATGGCACTTACGCGATTGACATCACGCGATAAGCGTCAGACCGGCGACTAGCCAGTAGTGAGCGCGCGCTCCACGATGAGATCCACGTGAGCGAGCGCGTGGTCGAGATTGAAGCATTGGGCGATGACCTCATTGCCGAGCTTTGCGACTACCTCATTGTCCGCTTCTAGATTCTTTCTGAACGTCCCGTCGCCGCCCAGGCGCGCATGGCGTTGCGTTGCACCCACACATAAGCCTCTTGTCGCGGCATCCCCGATTGCACCAACGCGAGCAATATCGCCTCTGAGAAATGGAGCTCCCCTGCCCGGTCGAGGTTCTCCTTCAATCGCTTTGGATAGACGACCAATCCTTTGATCAGCGTCTTGGTGCGATCCAACACGAAGGCGAGCGTGCTCGTAACGTCTGGCGCGATCATGCGCCCCTCGGTCGCGCAGGAGCGAGTCGCGCGCGGACCCGACGGGCTCGTGCCCATCGCATTGAAGAAGGCGTTCGCGGACGGCACTGTCGCCGTCGACTTGGACCCGCTGTCCCTCCGCAGTCGGCTCGCGGCGTCCGTGCCTCCACCAAAGTTCCATACCGTGCGCTACTCGGGAGTCCTCGCTTCGGCGAGCAAGCTGCCGTCGCGCATCGCTCCCAAGCCTCCCGTCTCGTTGCC
>JAYVYD010000094.1:0-7011 GCA_043784605.1 Myxococcales bacterium
AGGCCCACCGCGAAGACGAGGACGCCGATGGCCTGCGTGACACCATCGAGCGCGATGGCGAACTTTTCTATACCGGCGCTCGCGCACGGAGAGGCTAGACCACTGATACAATCGGGCCTTGCAAAATAGGCGATCCATGGCCCGAAGACCGGCACCAGCAGACCGCCATCGTACCCTTTGGGAGAGCTGATGCCGACGTACGCTGACGGGATGTACGTCGCGAGAAAAAGCACGCTGCCGAAGACCAGCGCACTAGTCGCCCGCTTCTGCTCGACGCGACCGCCGAGCGGAATTTCTTCGCCTGAAGCGAACGTACCGCGCACCTCGATGTGGTCCGTCGCCATGAGCGGGAGCCTCTGTTCACCGGTCGCGAGCTCGCCGCGCACGAGCTTGTGAGTTTCGTCGAGCTCCGCCGTGCCGGGCCTGAATGCGGTGACGATGGGAGGGTTGCCCGGCGTCTCCACGCCCGTGATCACGGCTTTGTCGTCGCGAAGGACCTTCTCGCCGGAGTCGAGCGCGTAGTCGAACGGACCCGTCTGCGGTACGCGTACGCGCGTGGGCTCCACGATCGCGTTCGCGGGGAGCTCCGCCCTGCCCTCTCCGCGCAGCACCGCGACCGAGCGCAGCTTGGTCCCTTGCGCGCGTGAGGCCTCGGCGGGCGACACGATGCGACTCACGAGGATGGGTGCGTTGTTGCACGCCAAGCACGCCACGATCGCGAGCGTCGTCGACGCTGTTCTCATACTCGCTTGAACTCCAGTGAGCTGCCGAGGTGACCGAGCGAGCGAGCCTCGAGGCAAGCGGGCGACCCCGCCTCCACGATGCGACAGTCCTCCGGCCTCACCGTGTAGATCTTGCACGGATATTGGCCGGGTCGAGACACGTCGAGCCCGCCGCAGTGATCGCCGCCGTTCTTCATGAACCGAAAGCCCGGGGGCCGTCGATCGAGAACCGTGTATTGTGCAAGAATGTCGGGCCCTGCGCGGAGCTCGTCGTCCTCGAGGAAGTGCACCGTGCTCGCGCCGTGGTGACAGCACCGTCCGCACGCGACGCAGTCGTCACCGTTGGGGTTTGGAGTGCCGAGGATTGGCGCGATCACCGGAAAGCAGTCTCGCCTAAAGCGAGCCTCTTGGACAGAACCTGCACTGAGCCGTTGGCACGGCTCATGTGGGCAGCGGCCAGCGCGCTCTGCCGAGGGCGGGGCCGATCTTGCGCAGATCCGTGCGCAGCCTGCTCGCGTTCGGGCGGTTCTTCGGATCGCGGCGAAGCGCGGAGAACAGCACCTCCGCGAGCGGGGCTAGCGCGGGGTCCTTGCCCATCGTGCGCAGGCGCTCCGGGAAGCCGTCGTGCGCGAGGTGCTGGGCGACCTGCTGGAGCTCGGAGTCGCCGAAGAAGAGCGTGACGCCGGTGAGCACCTCGAACGCGAGGCACGCGAAGGCATAGACGTCCGCCTTCGGTGCGTCGGGCACCACGCCCGGTCCGAGCGCTCCCCAGACCTCGGGTGCTCCGTAAGGACCGGTCGCGCAGCCTGGCCTGATGTTTCGACCCGCGAGCCCAAAGTCGACGAGCACCGCAACACCGTCGGACGGATTTCCACGGAGCACGACGTTCGATGGCTTCACGTCGAGGTGCGCGACGCCCGACGCGTGCATCGCCTCGAGACCCGCGAGCACGTCATCCAGCACGGCGAACCATCGCGCCGTCGTGAGCGCACGCGACGAGATCACGTGCTCGAGGCTCGGCCCCTCCACGAGCTCCATCACGAGGATCGGTTTGGGC
This sequence comes from Myxococcales bacterium, assembly GCA_043784605.1. Taxonomy (GTDB): domain Bacteria; phylum Myxococcota_A; class Polyangia; order Polyangiales; family Polyangiaceae; genus JANYHY01. The sequence continues at coordinate 1,780 of JAYVYD010000094.1, forward strand.
CGCGCCGCCATGTCGAAGGTGACGAATTTGGCGAGATTCGGCTGCTGCGGGAGCGTGATGAGCGCGGACGCCTCCGAGCGAAAGATCTGCATGAACTCGGCTTCGGAGAGGCTGCGCGCGGCTCCCGCGGAGTAGTCGGGCACCTTCAGCGCAAAGCGCTCGGGGTTAGGCTCTCGACGGTCCTCTGCGCGATGAACCACGAACACGCTCGCGCTGCCGCCTTTGCCGAGCGGCCTCATGACATAGAACCCCCCGAGGATCCGGCGTGCGGGGAGCCACGACGGAAGCTCGGTGAAGGCCAGCTCGTTCATGACCACGCCCTCTGGAGGCTCAACGGGCAGCCCGTCGAGGGTCGACATCGTGCGCTTCACGAGCGCGGCGATCGACGCGGGGATCTGCAGGAGCGCGGGGCCGATGAGGTCGACGGCCGATCCGCCGAGCGACGGCTGCGCGCCGGAGAGCACGCGAGACACCGCGAGCGAAAGCCCAGACTCGGTGTGTCGGACGCTCTCGGTGGCGCGCGACGAATCGAGGCGCGCGCGTGCGGAGGTGGACAAATAAGAGATCGCCGCCAACGACTCTTCGAACGTGACGATCAGGTCGGGCTGCGCACCTTGACGGCCGCTCAAAGAACGAAGCGACGCGGAGTCGTCGATGGCGGAGAGAGCCTGGTGCAGGTGCACGACCGCCGTGCGGAACGCCTCTGCGCGACTCGAGGGATCGAGCACGAGGTCCTTGGACCACGTGGCGAGCGCGTCGAGCGGGGAGGCTTCGTGATCGTCTTCGTCGGTGGGCGACATCGCCACGAGCCACTGGGCTGCGCGCGTGAACGCATGGCGGAGGTCCTCGTCCATCGAGGCCTCGCCGAGGACGCTCAGCGCCGCGGGATCGGTCACGCTATGTATCGCGACGAGCAACGCGTCGATCGGCTCGAGCACCTCACCGCGCACTAGGCCCTCGAGAGCGCGCGCGAGTGCGGCAGTGTTGGCTCGCGACAGCGCGGGGGCGACGCCGCCTCCGAAGCCGTCGAGGAGCATGTTGGTCGCGAGGAGGAAGTGCTCTTGCGCGGCCGGATCCTCCCCGCGCTTCACGTCGCCGTCCACGAGGTGCAAGAGAGCGCGGAGCCTGCGCTGTCCGAGCGCGAGGTCGGAGCGCTCGTTGCGGTGCGACTCGCGGGCGACGATCCAGCGTGCGAGCTTGGCCTTGAGGGCGACGAGCTCACGCTCGTGCGTGACGACCTCCGTGGCCGAGCCGAGACGAAGCAAGTCGCCGAGTACGTCGCGCTCGAGCAGGCCCACGTCCGCGTCTCGCAGCGAGGTCATCACCGCGCCTTTCGCGGCGCGCCCCGATTGACCGTCGCGTGACTCTTCGTCGCCGAGCGCCTCGAGTGTCTCGACGACTCCACGCGCCGTGACGAAGACCTCCTTCGCAGCGTCGTACGCGGCCTTCGGTCCTTGTGTGGCGAACGCGTCGAGCGCGCGCGCGACCTGAATCCGGAACGGCTTATCGCGCGCCGCCTCCCGCCAGTCGACGCCGCGACGCGTCTCGGGCGCGGTGTCGAGCTCGGCCGCGGCATCTCCGCTCGTTGGTCCCCCGCCACTAGGGAGGGACGCGATCGAGTCTTCGAGGGGCTCCCCTCCGCCGACGTCTCCAACGAGCTCCCCGAACGCCTCGATGATGTCCGGCCGTGCGTTCGCGATCACCTCGCGAATGACGTCGTTCGCGGCGTCTGGCTCCGACTCCACGGCGCGCGCCATGCCCCACAAAAGAGCCGCGGGCACGCCGCCGTCCTTCTCGCGCAGGCGGAGGATCGCGCGCGCGGTACGTGTGGCGGACTCGGGGTCCACGGCGATCATCGCGGCCGAGCTCGTCGCCGCGCGCCTCCACTCCGTCGGCGAGAGTTTGTCGCTCGCGCCCTCCTGGATCGCCTTGTCGAACGCGGGCATCCACGGCGCCAGCAAGCCACGCGCGACCGCGACGTGACGCCACACGAGCGACTCGCGATCTGCGAGCAGTCGAGCGAATGCGCGCGCGACCGCATCGGAGGCGAAGGCGCGCACCGCGAAGTCGTCGCCTTGTTGCGCGCGTCGTGCCGCCTCCCGCGCGGCTCGCTCGAGCAAGCGTGCGACCATCCTGCGATCGACGAGCGCGCCCGCCGAGGGCAGCGCGATCCAATCTCGCGAGAGCTTCTGGCGAGAGACGAGCGCGAGCGCCAGGGGGCCATCAGGCACGGCGTGCGCGATCGGAAGCTCAACGACGAGCGCGATGCGAGCACGCACGGCCTGCGTCGCGAGGCCCTTGCCAGCGCCGAGCGCCATCCGTTTGGCCACGACGACGAAGGTTCGCGCGTCCGCGCTCAACAGCGCGCCGAGCACGCGGCGCCCCAAGTCACGCTGTTCGTTCCCGTTCGGCAGCGCTGCGGCAAGCTCGTACAGCGCGGCGCCTGCGGCCTCGGGAGCGAGCCAGTCGAGTGAATCGATGAGCTTGTCGCTGAGAGCGGCGCGCACGCCCGCCGCCAGAGCGTTGGCCGAGAGCCCATCCAACAAGCTCGGACCTTCTCCGGTGCCCGATTGCGCCAGGGCCGTCATCGCTTGGCGAAAAACCACGCGACGTTCGTCTGCGCTGTTCAGCTTCGCGAGATCGACCAGACCTCCGGCATACAAACCGCGCTGGGCCATCGCGCGGCAGAGTAGGACGGATCGTTGTCGTGATCTATCAACCTCTTCAGCGTGCCGCCTTGCAGTACGAACTCGCCGTGGAAGGTGGTATGTAGCGGCGCCCTTCTCAAACAACGGAACATCCGCGTGATCATCCTCGACACCGTCACCAAACGATTCGGCCCAAAGATCCTGTTCGAGAACGTCTCGATGCAGTTCGACCCTGGCAAACGCTATGGGCTCGTGGGCGCGAATGGCGCGGGCAAGTCGACACTGATCAAGATGCTCGGCGGCGACGAAGACACCGACACCGGCAGCATCGGCATGCCCGGAAACACGCGGCTCGGCGTCCTCAAGCAGAACCACTTCGAGTACGACAAGGAGCGCATCCTCGACGCCGTGCTCATGGGCAACAAGGCCCTGTGGGACGCGATGCACGAGAAAGAGAAGCTCCTCACGACCGAGATCACGGACGAGGTCGGTCTTCGTCTCGGTGAGCTCGAGGGCGTCATCGCCGAAGAGAACGGCTACACCGCCGAGAGCGAAGCGGCAGAGCTGCTCGAGGGTCTCGGCATCGTGTCGGTGAGCCACACGGACACGATGAGCACCCTGCCCTCCGGCTACAAACTTCGCGTGCTCATCGCGCAGGTGCTGTTCGGCAAGCCAGACGTACTGTTGCTGGACGAGCCGACCAACCACTTGGACCTCGACTCGATCCGCTGGCTCGAGCGCTTCTTGATCGACGAGTACCGGGGCACGCTCATCGTCATCTCCCACGACCGTCACTTCTTGAATGCAGTCTGCACGCACATCGCGGACGTCGATTACCAGACGATCACGGAGTACACGGGCAACTATCAAGACTTCGTCGAGCAGAAGTACGACAACAAGCAGCGCGCGGACCAGCAGAACGTCGCCGCGAAGAAGAAGATCCAAGAGCTCCAAGGCTTCGTGCAGCGCTTCGGCGCGCACGCGAGCAAATCGAGCCAAGCGCAGAGTCGCCTGAAGCAGATCGAGAAGCTCAAGGAGGACGTTCAAGGACGCGGCGGCAAGCGCTCGTCACTCGTGCGCCCGTTCATCCGCTTCGAGTTCGAGAAGCCCTCGGGCCGCGACGTGCTCCGCATGGAAGACGTCTACAAGTCCTTCGACCTCGAGAAGGGCGGAGTGAAACGGATCTTCGACGGCGCCTCACTCAACCTCAATCGCGGGGACAAGCTCGCGGTGATCGGTCCCAATGGCATCGGAAAGTCGACGCTGCTCAAGCTGCTCGTCGGCGCTTACGAGCGCATCGACGCAGACACGAAGAAGGACGCGCAGAAGCCCAACCAAGGCGCGATCCACTGGGGTCACGACGTGTCGGTCGGCTACTTCGCACAAGACCACCACGAGGCGCTCGGGCACGCGGCCAAAGAGAGCAACGCGTTCCAGTGGCTGTATCAGTGGGACAAGGATGCGCCACAAGAGACGATCCGCGGCATCATGGGCCGCCTGCTCTTCTCCGGCGAAGAGGCGCTCAAGCCCGTCTCCGCATTGTCGGGTGGCGAAGCCGCGCGACTCTTGATGTGCAAACTGTTGCTCCAGAAGCACAACGTCTTGGTGCTCGACGAGCCCACCAACCACCTCGACATCGAGTCGATCGAGGGCTTGCTCGACGGCCTGAAGCTCTTCAAGGGCACGGTCATCGTCGTCAGTCACGACCGTCACTTCATCGGCGACCTATGCACGCGCATCGTCGAACTCAAGCACGGCAAGGCGAAGGACGGCTCGCAGTGCAGCGTGTTGGACGACTACAACGGCACCTACGAGGAGTTCCTCGAGAAGATGGGCCGCGACTACCTACGCAAGTAAGTTCTCTGCGTCGGATTGTAAGCTTGCCAACAATCGCGTCGGTGAACTGCGCCAAACTCAGAATTGGGAGCTGGCGAACCCACGACCACGTGCGAAAGTGGCGCGCTGCGACGCATAGCGAAGCACCCGCGTGGGGAGGGTCCCCATCAGGATTCACTCCTGATGGGGAGGGCTCGCGTGCCGCCCCTACTAGGTTACTAGCTAGTTGCCGACGACGCCGAGCCAGATGTGGCTCTCACCGTTCAGCTTCGACGACACGATGAACGTCTCGCGGTTGCGTGCGGAGGCCGCGACGACGGTGATGGTCATGTTGATGCGGTCGCCGTTCTGGCCTTGCTTCCTGTCGAACGCGAACTTGAGCTGCGGCGCCTGCCCACGCTGTGATGCGAGATCGACGGCGTTCACGGTCCACGGACCAGACGTCGGTGCGTCGCTGTAGAGATCGAGCTCGACGGTGGCGCTCTGACCGTTCGGGATCTTGACGCCCTTCACGTTGACGCTCTGCGGTCCGCCGAACGAGTACGGGACGTTGTCGTTGAGGACGGGGTACGAGTTGAAATACACCGAGCCGGGCTGCGTGGGCACGCAGGGGTCATGACCTGCCCTGACGGCCTTGTTCGACCAGCCGCGCTGCACTGTGTACGGCAGCTCCGCGAACTTGGTGAACGAGCTCGAGAACTGCGCGCACATGTCGCCGTTCTCTCCGCCGCCGAGGAACGTCTCCCAG
>JAYVYD010000095.1:0-8396 GCA_043784605.1 Myxococcales bacterium
CATCACGAAATCGTCGTAGCGATACTCGGTGCCCTTTCCGTCGCTGTCGCCGTGACCGCGGAAGTCGAACGCGATCGTACGCCAGCCGCGACGCGCGAAGTGCTCGGCGAAGCCGGCGCGCTCGAACTCGCCTCGACGCGCGAACATCGCGTGCGCGAGGATCGCCGTGCCGAAGGACTCCCCTACCGGCTCACGCACCGACGCGCGCAGCGTCACGCGATCCGCGCACCGGATCTCGACGTCCTCGATCACTCCAGCGTCAGGACCCACGCCTCATCCCCCGCTTTGAGACCGAGGTGCGCCGCCGCGGCCGCGTCGACCATCCCCTCGCCCTCCGCGCCATCGAACCAATGCGTCGCGACGGCCTTGAAATATGGGGCCTCCGCGCTCTGAACCGCGACGAGCGAGCGATGCTTTGCGTGCTTGTCTGTCGTCCCCGTGATCTTCACTTTGTGTGAGCGTTGCACGAGCGACACCTCGTCTGTCGGCGCGGTGAAGTGCGGGCCGCCGTCGAAGGGGTCGACCCGCTCCGCATAGCGAAAGCCGATGCGCCTCAGCATCTTCTCGACGCCCCGGGTCTGCGCGCCAACCTTACCGATCACGTCTTGCGCCTGCTTCGGCAGCAGCGACGCGTAGATCGTGCCTTCGGGGAACAAGCTACGAATGAACTCTTTGTTCTTCTTGCTGAGTCGATCCGCCTCTGCGTACGTCATGTCGGTGAAGTGGCGGCCGAGCGCGTCCCACAAGTGCGAAGTGCCGTCGGACTCGAGCGGCGGAAGCAGCTCGGCGAGCAGCTCGTCGCGGAACAGCTCGCGGTGCATCCTGATGAACAAGAAGCGCACGTACGAGATCATCATGCCGAGCCGCTCAGGCACCTTGCGGTACTCGGGCAACAGGATGAGCCCGCCGATCTCCGTGGGGCCGTTGTACGAGTAGCCGATAGAGAGCGTCGTGTGCTTGAAGTGCTTGTCGAGCGTGCCCGAGTATCGCTCCTCGTCGATGACGTCGAGGTAGATGTACGGCGCATCCCGGCGGCCGAGCTGCGCGATGATCATCGACGTGCCGATGATTTTGTCCTTCTCGTTGTCCACCAGCACGAACACGTAGTCGCGGCGCTTGGGGTCCTTCACCTGCCCGGTGAAGCTCTTCTGCGCGTGCTCGAGGATCCCGTGAATGACCTCGCGGTCGTCCGGGAGGTTGACCGTGTTGAGGTGGTGGGCAACCGCGTGCAGTTGCTCTTCGTCGTACGGCGTCGCGCCACGGATCTCGTACGGCAACATGAGCCTGGCCGCTATACCACATGGGTCGTAGTGTGGTGTTTTTCGCCGATACCTTCGCGATCCCTTCGTCGGGAATCGTCACCGTACAAAGGTACGGCTCCTCATCCGCTCCTTTGCCTCGCTCGGTCTCGACAAAAACCACCACACTACGAGCGTCATCCTTGGCCTCGCTTGGACTCCGAGCGTCATCCTTGGTCATCCTTGGCCTCGCTTGGTCATCCTTGGGCTCGCTTGGGCTCCGAGCGTCATCCTTGGGCTCGCTTGGACTCCGAGCGGCCTCGCTTGGGCTCGAGAAAAGCCACCACGACTACCGGTCGTCGTTGGGTCGGACTGCGGTCAGTTGGCGTGTGGTATTCTGCTCGGCGAATGTCGTCGAGGTCCGCAGATTATGAGCCTGGGCAGCAAATCCCCGGCACGGTCTACCGCGTGCACCGCGTGATCGGCGCGGGCGGCATGGGCACGGTCTACGACGTGGAGGACACTACGGTCGGGCGGCGTTACGTGCTCAAGACGCTCCACAGCGATCTCGCGGATCGCGCCGACTTGGCCGCGCGTTTGTCGCGAGAGGCGCGCGCGCTCGCGAAGCTGCAGCACCCGAACATCGTCGAGGTCTTCACGTCGGGCACCACGAAAGATCAGCTCAACCTGCCGTACTACGTGATGGAGCGGCTGCAGGGACAGTCGCTGCGCGCGGTGCTCGAGCGGAAGGGTCGCGTCACCACCGAGCAGGCGATCGACATCACGATCGATCTTCTCGACGCGCTCGATCACGCCCACGAATATGGGATCGTGCACCGCGACGTGAAGCCGGACAACCTGTTCATCACGCGCGGTCGCGACGGTCGCTCGCTCGCGAAGCTCCTCGACTTCGGGATCATCAAGCTCGCGCAGAGCAACACGATCCACACGGGCGCGCGCTTCATCGGCACGTTCCGCTACGCGCCGCCCGAGCAGATCCTCGGACGCGAGGTCACTCCGCGGACCGATCTGTACGCCGTCGGCCTCGTGCTCTACGAGATGCTCGCGGGGCGTGGACCGTTCGACGACTTCGCCGGCGAAGTGGAGATCGGCAAGGCGCAGGTGGACGTCATCCCGCCGCCGCTCTCGCGCTTCGCGACCGTCCCGCCGGAGCTCGATCGACTCATCACGTCCGCGCTCTCGAAGAAGGCCGAGGACAGGCCGAAGGACGCGTATACGTTCGGCCAGAACCTGCGCGAGCTGAAGCGTCAGCTGCAAAGCGCCACGCGCGACGCGCACGGGCAAGCCACGGTCGATGCGGTGGTCAGTGTCTCGTCGTCATCCCCGCCGCCGCCGCAACATGATCCGGCCACGCGCGTCGATGGGCACGACGGGATGTTCGCCGCGACGCAGATGGCGCAGGGCACCGCGGTGCCTCCGACGCCGCGCATGCACACGATGCGTTTGAGCGGCGCGCCCGAGCACGCGACGAAGGTGTCTGCGAAAAGGATGGACAGCACGCTCGAGGGTGTTGCTCCGCCCTCGGCCAACAGCGCGCCCGCACCGCAGCCCTACACGCCCGCGCCGATCGATCGTGCTGCCGCGACTCGGGATGCGCCGCCTGCGTCTTTGGCGCGATCACCGCGCTACGACACCGCGCCCATACCGCTCGTCCCGCTCGCGCCGCGGGGTGACAGCGTGGAGCCGTACGCGCCGCCTTCCCCGAAGAACGAGACCTTCGGCGCGCACACGACCGACGCGCGAAAGAACAAGGCACCGTGGCTTGGCGTCGTGATTGGAGGAGTCGCGCTCTTGGTCCTGTTGGGCGGCCTCGCCCTCGCGTGGAGAAAGCACACCACGCCATCGGTGACGACTACGTCGCCAACTCCGTCTCCGTCTCCAACGCCCTCGCCCTCGCCGCCTCCAGCTGCGACTCTCGCTCCGATTCCCTCGCCATCGCCGAGTCCGATTCCGACGCCGATCGCCACGCCGACGCCGATCGTCAAGCCCAAGCCTAACGCAACGGCGACCGCCAAGCCGAGCGCGTCTGCGCCGAGCGGGCATCGCCCAGGATCTGGCCTCTAGGCGCCGAATACGTGCAGTCTCCCCGCTCTCTGCGGGCGATCACACCATCTTGCTATTGAAACGAAACAGCGCTAATATTTCTATTGAAATGTTGGCCAACCCGAGGGTCGCGACGAAACCGGCGGACGGAGAGGTGATCGCCAAGGCGCTCTTGCGCGCCTCGGGAGCGCTTGGTCTGACGCAGCGAGAGCTCGCGCGTGTCGTGGGAGTGAGTGAGGCGACCGTGTCGCGCTTCGCGAAAGGCGCACCGCTCGACCCGAGTGCGAAGGAGGCTGAGCTCGCGCTCTTGTTCTTGCGTGCCTATCGCAGCTTGGACGCGCTCGTCGGCGGTCACGACGACAAGGCACGCGCGTGGCTTCGCGCAGACAACACGCACTTGGCGGGCGTCCCCGGCGAGCGCATCAAGACGGTGGAGGGCCTGGTGCATGTCGCGCAGTATTTGGACGCGATGCGAGGGAAGCTCTAGGCTCCGCGCGATCGAGGCGGACGCTTGGCGCGTCGTCGAGTCTCAGCACATCGTCTCGACACGCAAGCTGGTCGACAGCGACGCCGAGCAGGCCGTGCTCGAGGAGCTGATCGATCGCGTGAAGCCGCCGATGCCGGTCGGAGACGGCTTCGCTGGGCTCCACTATTTGCTGTCCGCGCCCTTCCGCCATCCGCCACTGAGGTACGGCTCGCGCTTCGGCACCACGACAGAGCGCGGGCTTTGGTACGGCTCGCTCGACCTCGAGACGTGCCTCGCCGAGGTCGCGTACTACCGCTTGGTGTTCCTTCAAGGCACGGCCGCACGCATCGCGCCGATCACCGTGGAGCTGACGGCGTTCGCCGCGCGGGTGCGCACGCGCAAGGGGATCGACCTCTCGCGCGCCCCATTCCGTGCCTACGAGCGGGAGCTCGCCTCACGAACCTCTTACCGCGCCACCCACGCGATCGGCGCGGACATGCGCGCGGCAGGGGTGGCTGCGTTCATCTTCGTCTCCGCACGTGCCCCGAAGCGCGGCAAGAACATCGCACTGTTCGAGCCTGCGTTCGCGAGCAAATCGCCGCGGAGGTTCGAGAGCTGGATCGCGACGGTCGACGACGACAAGGTGGAGTTGGGCAAAAAGACGTTTGGCGCGCGCGCTCCGGGCTTCCGCTTCGACCGCGGCATCTTCGAGGTCGCCGGCAAGCTGCCCGCTCCGAGCACGTGACGCCTCGACCGCCTGCATGAAACAATTGTGTGAGCGGCGGATGAGAGGGCCTTTGCGTGTGCTTTCAGATGGCGCGTCGTCGAAGGTTGGGCCAAAGTTCGCACGTTTACGGGAGTTGCAAGTTCGGGAGGCATCGATGGTTCGGCTTGTTTATTTGGTGATCGCGGGTGCGTGTGTCGCAGCGGCGGCTTGCGCTTCGAACAACAACAACACGTTCGACAACGGGGTCCCGGACAGCGGCAAGCTGCTACCGGACGGTGCCATCGCGCCGGACCTCGACGGCGGCAACGGCCTCAAGGACGGCGGCAACGGCAACCCCGACGGCGCCGCCGGCCCGAGCGTGATCTACGCGCACACGGACACCGAGCTCTACTCGATGGATCCGATGACGCAGAAGGTCACCGACATCGGCGCGTTCACAGGGCAGACTGGCGCGGTCACGGACCTCGCGGTCAACTCCGCGGGCGACGTTTGGGTCAATACCGAGAACGCGATCTTCAAGGCGGCTGTCCCGAAGAGTTCTGGTCCCGTGCCCCTCACCAAAGTGGCGGACATCAAGGTCGGCTTGACGCAGAAGTTCTACGCGCTGGGCTTCGCTCCCGTAGGCGTGCTCGGCATGGGCGAGACGCTCGTCGCCGGCGACAACCTCGGTGAGCTCTACGCCGTGGACGGCCAAGGCGCGCTCACCCAGCTCGGCTCGTTCGGAAGTGACGGAGCGGGTGGCACCTACGAGCTCTCGGGCGACGTTGTATTTTACATGCAAAACAACAAGCCTCGCGGCTTGGCGACCGTGCGCCTCGTCAAGCAAGGCACCCCTGATCCCGGCAACGATCTGCTCGCCGAGATCGACGTCCCCGCGATGGTCACGGCGTTCAACTCGAAGACCCCCGCGGCGTCGCTGAAGAAGCAATTCATCGGCACCGGCACCAAGTACGGCAAGCTCTACGGCCTCGGCGCGTGGAACGATTCGGTGTTCGCGTTCTCTCGCGTGGGCACGGCCAAAGACGGCGGCACTCCCGCTCGACTCATCGGCATCGACAAGAACGGTGTCGGCACTCCGCTGCAGAGCTTCCCCAACCTCACCGCGGGTTGGAGCGGCGCTGGCGTCACGACGAGCGCGACCATCACGATCCTGCCGCCCAATTGATCGTGCCGTCGGCACGATCAATCCAGGTTTTGTCCAAGCGACCCGGAGGGTCGGCTTGGAGCTGAACGCTACAGACTGTCCATCGACAGCTTGATCGGGCACGAGTGATCGCCCGTGCGCTCAGCGTATTGCTGGTGAAACGGCTCTGCGATGTAAAAGCGTTCCATGGTCGTGATCTGCGTCGTGATTTTCTGCGCGTGATTTTTCTGCTCGGCCTCTAGCGAGGCGCGCGCGACCTTCGCCTGATCGTCACCGAACGTGAAGACGACGCTGCGATAGCTGTCGCCGAAGTCCGGCCCTTGGCGATCGCCTTGCGTCGGATCGTGGATCTTCCAAAAGGCGCTGAGCAGCTTGGCGTAGGTGATGACGTGCGGATCGTACTCGACCAGCACGGTCTCCGCGTGACCGGTGGTGTGCGTGCACACGTCTTCGTAGGTGGGGTTCTCGGCATGACCGCCCGCGTACCCCGGCGCCGTTGCGACGACGCCCGGCACGTGGCGAAACGCGTCCTCCACTCCCCAGAAGCAACCCGCCGCGAAAGCCGCGAGCTTGTCGTCGCCGGTAGCGACGAGTGGAGTCCCCTTGCCCGCGTGCCCGGGCGCCGCACCAACCTGGGTGAGGATTGCGGGCGCTTTGTTGGTTGGTATGACTGGCTCACCCGAAGCCGCCTCGGTCTTCGCGCTATGACAGGCCGCGAGCGCCGCGGCTAAAAACAGGGCTAGAAACGTACGGGGACGAAGTGCCATGAAGAAACTACGCACGAGAGCCCCGCCTCGTTTCACTCAATCTACAAACGGCGCCACTTCCAGTCGTGGGAGTTTGGCCGGCCGTTCTCGATGCCTTCGATGTGCACCTTGAGCACGCTTCCTGCGCGCTCGTAGATGACCCACTGCGGATAGTCGTGATTCATATTGTAGAATGAAGCCTTCTGACCCTCGACGCTCACGAGCCTGAACGGAGTCGGCGATTGTCCGCGCGGTGCGGCCCAGTACACCACGTCGGTAGGAGACGCTTCGATCTGCAAGAACTCGAAGAACACCGTTCGGTCGTCTCGAACACTGCGGTGGGTGCCGAGCATGGTGGCACCTCGCGCAGTGCTCCAGTGCTCTTCGGTCCAGATCGCTTTCTCGTCGCCGCCCCAATCACCTTCGAGCCATGCGACCTCGTCGATGCGAGTCGGGTTGGACGAAGGAGAGCGCGCCGGCTGACAGGCGGCCGCGAGCGCGAGGAGGCAGAGCCACCGCATGCGGCGCAACCTAGCAGCGATCAGCTGCCGTCGGGTGAGCCGACCGTGATCGCGCCGTCGCACGGAACAGAGACGATCTTGGGCTTGCCGCTGCCCACGGAGACTTGGTGATTGCCGCACGTGGTCTTGACGCGCGTGCCACCCACTCCGATCTGAGCCCCATCGACAAAGATCGGTTGACCCTTCGCGACGGCGAACGTCTGCAGCGTGCCTTCGCCCTTCTGGACAGTCGGTTTCGCGGGTGCAGTGTTCGTCGTGGTCGTGGTGACGCGCGGCGTCGTGAGGGTCGTCGGCGCGGGGGCGGCGTGCACGGTCCAGGCGTCTTTGTGCACGGCGGGCGCGGTCTTCACAGAATCGTCTGTGTCGTTTTTCGCGTCGTTTTTCGCGTCGTTGTTCGCGTTGTTCGCGTTGTTCGCGTCATTGTTCACGTCGTTGTTCACGTCGTTGTTCGTGTCGCTGGTCTGCAGTGCAGCGGCGAGCCTGGTGTTGCTCTCTTCCTCGAGCGCGGCCTGCTGTTGGGCTGCGCGATAGAAGTAATAGGCAGCGCCACCGCCGACAGCGACCGCGCTGAACAACGCTACGAAAGAAGCTGCCGCACCCCAAAGCAGCCAATTGGTCTTCATCTTCGCGTGCGGAGGAACGCTCATCGGAGCCATCGCCACGGGCGGATACGAGTGCGACTGCTGCATGTGCACGGGCGGCAGGCACATCGGCGGTGGCGGCGTCGACGGGAGCGTGCTGTTGAGCGACCCCACGATCGCGGGAGGCGGAGGGGTGCTCGGCGCCTTCGGCTTGTCGATGAGCTTGGTGCCACTCGCGGCCCACGACTCCATGCTCTCGTCATCGGTGAGATCCGTGAGGTTCTCGATCACGGGCGGAGCGACGACCGTCGGCACCGCGGAGGCCGGCATCGTGGTCGCGAACGGCTGTGCGGTCAGCGCGGCCAGGGCGTTGGAGGGCGTGTTGAACGAGGGCGGCGGAGGGGGCGGGGGACGCGAGTTCATCGGGCAGGTGATACGCCGAGGGGCAAAGAAGCTCCCCGATTATTTCCGAGGCCATTTTTAGCCCATTTCTCGCTAGAAGGGGTCCCTCCCCAGCCGTGCTCGGCGGCATGCTCGCGTGCTCGGTCCCTCACCTGCGCCTCCCGCGTACGCTCGCGACGGTCCCTGCGCGCGCTCCGCGTGCTCGCCTGCGCGCGGCTGCCCTCCACACGGGGAGGGTCTCCCCTTGTTGCGTCTCTTGGGTCTCGGGATGCTCTAGGAGCACGCAACTCAGCATACGACCCCTCTGCGTGACGTGACCAGACTCACGCGAGCGTGCGCGGAGCGGGAGCACTGCCTGACGCGAAAGAAGCCCGCCGGCGTCGGGGGATTCACTCGGCGCGCCGTCATGCTGTGGCCCAAGAATCCCGAGAACCTCACCCTTCTCCAGCGGCGACGACTCCGCGACCTGGTCACTATCAACTTGCGCTCGGTTCGGGGGTACCTGCG
>JAYVYD010000096.1:0-5076 GCA_043784605.1 Myxococcales bacterium
CCTCGAAGTTCCTCGACGCGCACGTGCTCCGTCTGGGCACGGCGGCCAGCATCGCCAGCGTGCTCGCGATCGCCCCGCTCGTCGAGGTGTCCCGCTGCACGGACACGGTCGACCTTATCGTCGCTCCACAGACACTCGCGCGCGCTCTCTCCGCGGGCCTCGAGGCAGACTCGTTGAAGCAGCGAATCGAGGCGATCGCGCCACTCCCGGAGTCGCTCTCGCGCACGCTCGCGCAGGCGAGCGTCGTCCTCGGACGCGCCACGTACTCGCCCGCGAGCGGCTTTTTGTGGGTCGAGGACAACAGCGTGCGCGAGCTGCTTCGCACGCGTCGCGCGACCGGTGAGCTCTTCGTCGATCCTTCGCCGACGGGCGGACTCTTGATCGCGCTCGGGGTCGATCTCGAGCGCCTCGTACGTCGCTGCCGCACGGTCGGCGTCGAGATCGTCATCGACGGCGAGGTGGTCCGCGCGCGCACGATGCCGCCGCCCGCGGTGAGCCCGACCCCGCCTCCGATTCGCCGAGTCACCCCGACCCCGATGGCGACACCCGTCGCCAAGCGCAGCCGCAGCACCTCACAAGCGATAGTCCCAATCGCTACGGGCAAGGTCGAAGGCACAGAGGACTGAGTGTCGCGGCGAGTGATTCTTTGCGCGGTGATGCTCGCGATCGCGGCCATTTCAGCATGCGACGCGCTCACGGACGTCGCCGTGTCTGCCGGAGATTTCGCCGCAGCGACCGCCGACGCGCACTGCGATCGTCGCTTCGTCGCCGATGGCGGACAGGCAGGCGCGTTCTGCCAAGAGGTGTCGCAGACCGTCGCCGCGAGTCAGTTCGCTGACGACTGTCGCGGCAAGCATCTCGCTACCGCCGGTCCCGGACTCTGCGCTCGCTCGCGCATCATCGCGGGCTGCAAGCTCCGCAAGGTCAACCAAGACAACTCGCTCGTTTGGGATTGGTACTACGACGTCTCGGACATCCTCGCGGACGCGGGACCCTCTGCGGGACCTGACGGCGGCTTCACCTTCGACTTCATCCCGCCGACGACCGTCACCGACGTCAGTCGACTGTGCGCTTCGCGCTCCAGATACGAAGACGGCGCCGATCTCGCGCTACCGTGACGACGTGGACCTAGTCGACCTCGCCGCGTGGTTCCTCTTGGGCGCCGAGCCCGAAGGCGCGCGCGTTCGGCCGCTCGGTCATGTCGCGTTCGTCGAGGTGTTCGGCAATGGCCTGTTGTACTCGGCCAACTACGAGCTGCTTGTGCGCCCATGGAACGTCGGTGCACGGATAGGAGTCAGCTACTTCTCCACCAAGGTCTCCGACCACGCGCTGAGCCACCCGTACACGCTCGTCACCGTGCCCATCGTGCTCGACTACTACCTAGGCACAGTGCACCACAAGCTGCAGCTCGGGCTCGGCGCCACTGTGCTCTACACGAGAGTGAGCACGGACGGGCTTGGGCTCTCGTATGGCACGGACGGCGTCGCAGTCGCCGGAACCGCGATCGTCGGATACCGCTATTTCCCGCGGGATCGTGGGTTCTCGTTCGGGCTGGGATTCACACCGTTGTTGCGAGCGACCAAAGGTATTCTCCCCTGGGGGGGCGCCGACGTAGGATGGGTATTTTGAGATCATCCAGCGCACTGCCACGTACCTTCGTCATGAGGTTTATCGCCTGCGTTTGTCTGGTCATGCCGGTCGCAGTCGCATGCGAGACCCCAAAATCGAGCGCGGTGCCCGCCTCGTCACCGGTGACGTCCTCTGCCGCGGGCCCACTCGCGGACGCGAGCGCCCCTACGATCGATCCGAGCGTCGCTCCCGCGTCGATACGTGTCGAGTCTCCGTATCCGGGCGGCATCGTGATCGTCAACGACTCGAACGCGCCCGTCGGCATCGCGCGCAACTTGCCAGTCGAGCGAGACGACCACGGAACCTGGACCGACGTCTACGGCCTGCAAATGGACAAGAAGTGCTTCGAGGCGCCGCTGCCGGAGTGCATCACCATTCCGGCGCACTCTCGCTACGAGCCTTTGCCCTGGACGGGTTGGCTAGGGTGCTCGCAATGTGGAACCTGTATGGGCAACGCACCCGCTCAGATTGGCAAGTATCGCGTAGTGGCTTTGGAGTGCCCGAGCGGCACGCGCCGAGGGTCCCACGATGGAGATCGTCGCCGACATGGGCCGCTTTGCCGGCGCGCCGCATGTGTTCTCACCAAGCGCGAGCCCCAGTGTGATTCAAATCGACAACGACTCGGACGCACCGATGTCCTTCGCGTCGAGCATCGAGGTGCTGCAGCTCGATAAAGCGCGACACGCCTGGGACACGGCGGCTGGCGCCAAAATGAGCCTCGATTCGATGTGCGGAGCGGACGCGGGAGGCTGCACGACAGTGCCTCCTCACGGCAGCATCACATCCATGATGTTCCGATCTGGCTGCGCGCCCTGCACCCAATGCTCGGCAGCCGCGAAGCCCGGCACATACATGTTCCGCGTCTTCGTGTGCCAAGGAAGCAAGCCGCTCTACAATGAAGTCTACGGCTACAACTTCAGCACCGAGCCGTTCTCGGTAGCACCGGGCGGAACCGTCAAAGCCGGCGAATGACACGCTTGCAATTCTCGAGTGCTCCGTCGTCGCTCCGCTCCTCAGGATGACATCGGAGAGCCGGAGGACAGGGTGTCATCCTGAGCGGCTTGCCGCGAAGGCTCCCCCGAGCATCGCAGGTCAGCGGTAGATCTCGCCGCCGTCGTCTTTGAACTCTTTGGCTTTGTCTTCCATCCCGCGCACGAGCGCCTTCTCTGGGACGAGGTTCTGCTTCTCGGCGAAAGCGCGCACGTCCTCGGTGATCTTCATCGAGCAGAAGTGAGGACCGCACATCGAGCAGAAGTGGGCCGTCTTCGCGCCGTCTTGAGGGAGCGTCTCGTCGTGGAGCTCTTGGGCCTTCTCCGGATCCAATCCCAAGTTGAACTGGTCCTTCCAACGAAACTCGAACCGCGCCTTGCTGAGCGCATCATCGCGCTGCTGCGCGGCTGGGTGCCCTTTGGCGAGGTCCGCCGCGTGCGCCGCGATCTTGTAGGTAATCACGCCTTCGCGGACGTCCTCTTTATCGGGTAATCCAAGGTGCTCCTTGGGAGTCACATAGCAAAGCATCGCGCAGCCGAACCAGCCGATCATCGCGGCGCCGATGCCGCTCGTGATGTGGTCGTAGCCCGGCGCGATATCAGTCACGAGCGGGCCGAGCGTGTAGAACGGCGCCTCGTCGCAAACCGACAATTGACGAGTCATGTTCTCTTCGACGAGGTGCATCGGCACGTGTCCGGGGCCCTCGATCATCACCTGCACGTCGTGCCTCCATGCGACCTTGGTGAGCTCACCGAGCGTATCCAGCTCCGCGAATTGGGCCTCGTCGTTTGCGTCTGCGATGCAGCCGGGGCGGAGGCCGTCCCCCAAAGAGAAGGAGACGTCGTACGCCTTCATGATCTCGCAGATCTCTGCGAAGTGCGTGTAGAGGAAGCTCTCCTTGTGATGCGAGAGACACCACTTGGCCATGATCGACCCGCCGCGCGAGACGATGCCCGTGAGCCGTTTGGCCGTCATGGGCACATAACGAAGTAGGACGCCCGCGTGGATGGTGAAGTAGTCCACGCCCTGCTCGGCTTGTTCGATGAGCGTGTCTCTATAGATCTCCCAAGTCAGATCTTCGGCCTTGCCGTTCACCTTCTCGAGCGCCTGATAGATCGGCACGGTCCCGATAGGCACGGGCGAATTACGAAGTATCCACTCGCGCGTCTCGTGGATGTTCTTGCCGGTGGAGAGATCCATCACCGTGTCGGCGCCCCAGCGGATCGCCCACACCATCTTCTCGACCTCCTCCTCTATTGAAGAGGCGACTGCCGAGTTGCCGATGTTGGCGTTGATCTTCACGAGAAAATTGCGACCGATGATCATCGGCTCGATCTCGGGGTGATTCACGTTCGCGGGCAGAATGGCTCGTCCGCGCGCTATCTCGTCGCGTACGAACTCTGCAGTGATCACCTTGGGGATCTTCGCGCCGCGAGGGTCGCCGCCGTGCGTGCGGTCGGAGCGCCAGCCGTCCAAACGGGCATTCTCGCGCACTGCCACATACTCCATTTCGGGAGTGATGATGCCTTTGCGGGCGTAGTGCATTTGGCTCAGGTTCGCGCCGGGCTTGGCGCGGCGGGTGAGTCTATTGGCTTTGAAGCGAATCGCGTCGAGCGTGGTGTCCGCGAGTCGGTCGCGCCCATAGCCGGATGAAGGCGCGTCTTGCTCCACGGTGTCGTTGCGCTTGGCGATCCACTCCGCACGCACCGAAGGCAACCCCCCAGTGACGTCGAGTCTCGCAGTCGTATCCGTGTATGGGCCGCTCGTGTCGTAGACGACGGCGGTGGCGTTCGGGGCTTCTTTGGTGATGCCGTTCACGCGATGGCTCGTGGGCGATTGATCGATCGCGCGCATCGGCACGCGCACTCCGCTCGGCCCGTCCACGTAGAGCTTGCGTGATCCGGGGAGCGGGCCCGTGGTGATGATCTTCGTCGCGTCGATCGACTTCTGCGCCATGGAAATGCCTCTTTGGTGAGTGGCCGCTTTCCCTCCGCCGGTGCGAACCGGATCAGGTTGTAGGGTTGGCGCTACGAACGCCTCTCAGCTCCAGGAGCACCCCTAAGCGACCCCTATGAGTTAGGCTGAATGCGTACGCAGGTCAACGAAGAGACAGCATGCGAAAGCTGCGAGTAATTATCACCGGTGGAGCGGTCCCGACTTTGCTCGCGACGCTCCTCGCGCCGGCGTGCGGCGAGCGCAGCGGCCTCGATGTCGACGTCGAGGCGTCGACAGACGCTTCAGTAGCCTCTCCCGATACTTTCGATTCGGCACTCAACTGCAATCCAGACACGAGCATGGTCGCGCCGGACACGAGTCCAGGTGCCCTCTGCTCGGGGCCCAGCGAGCAAGTGGCTTCGCATGTCGTGTCGTTGCCGGCTCCCGGTACGCCCGCAGACCCGGCGCAGATCTGCGCGGTCGCGTCGCCTCCGGTCACTAGCAACGTGAGCGCGCGTTTCA
>JAYVYD010000097.1:0-7620 GCA_043784605.1 Myxococcales bacterium
GCACGATGCCGAGTGCGTGGGCCTCCGCGACCGCTTCCGCGGCCTGCACGACGTAGTCCACCGCGGTGGTCACAGGCACTTTCCCAGAGTCGGTGATGACCTGATCGAGGTCCTTGCCCTCGAGGTACTCCATCACCATGTACGGGGCACCGCTCTCAAGGCGCCCGACGTCGCTCACCTTCGCGACGTGCTCACTCTTCAATCGCACCGCGGCGCGTGCCTCGCGCTCGAACCGCGCCACGTTCTCCGGGTACGCAAGCGCGCTCGGGAGCATCAGCTTGATCGCGACCCTCTGTTCCAAGCCGATGTGCATCGCCGCGACGACCACGCCCATGCCGCCCTCACCGAGCACGCGTTCGATGCGGAACTTCCCCGCGATCACGTCGCCGGGCTTCACCGATGGCGGCGGCTGTTGGACCGAGTCGGTCATCGTCGCCGCCAGGATAGCACTCCCTATTTCAGACCGGCGGCCTTCAGCTCTCGGTCTAGCTCCCCGCTCGCTTGCATCTCGATCACGATGTCGCAGCCGCCGACGAACTTCCCCTTCAGGTAGAGCTGCGGGATGGTCGGCCAGTTCGAGAATGCCTTGATGCCATCGCGGATCTCGGGGTCCGACAGGACGTTCACCGTCTCGAAGGGGACGCCCTCTTTCTTCAAAATCTCCACCACGCGCGACGAGAAGCCGCACTGAGGGAATGTCTTGCTGCCCTTCATGAAGAGTACGACCGGGGCCTTGTCGACTAGCTCTTGGATGCGTGTCTTCGGGTCGCTCATGGCTTCTCCTCCGGCGTCTTGGTGGTGAGGGACAGCGCGTGGATCGCGCCCTTCATCTCTTCTTGCAGTACCGCGTAGACCATTTGGTGCCGCTCGATGCGGCTCTTGCCGGCGAACTGCGTCGCGACGATCGTGGCTCGGAAGTGGTCGCTCGTGCCCGTGAGGTCCTCGACCTGCACCTGCGCGCCCGGCAATCCGAACTCGATGAGCGCGGTGACCTTCTCAGTCGGAATCATTGGGTCTCAGTAAGCCGTCGTCGCGGGGTGTCAAGCGATCCCCATGAGGAACGCGAGCAGCGCCTTCTGCACGTGCAGCCGGTTTTCGGCCTGGTCCCACACGCGCGAAGCGGGTCCTTCGATGACGTCGTCGGCGATCTCTTCTCCGCGGTGGGCGGGCAAGCAGTGCAGGACGATCGCATTCGGCTTCGCGTGACTCATCATCTCTGTGGTGACCGTCCAACCCGCGAACGCCTTCACGCGTTTCTCGTTCTCGTCCTCTTGCCCCATGCTCGTCCACACGTCGGTGTTCACGACGTCGGCATCACGAACCGCCGTGGCGGCGTCCGTGGAGAAGCTCGCACTCGCGTTGTGCGTGGCGCGCTCCATCTCGTGAACGGGCGGAAAATAGCCGTCCGGAGACGCGATGCGCAGATGAAAACCGAAGAGCTCGGCGGCCTCGAGGAAGCTCCGCGCCATGTTGCTCGAGCCGTCTCCCACCCAGGCGATTTGTGACCCTTCGATCGATCGCCCGAGCGCCTCTTCGATCGTGAAGATATCGCAGAGCACCTGCACCGGATGACCGTCGTCGCTGAGCGCGTTGACGACCGGCACCGAGGCGCCTTTGGCCATGCCCATCAAGCGCGAGGTCTCGAACGTGCGGAACACGATCGCGTCGCAGTAGCGCGAGAGCACACGCGCAGTGTCGCCGATGGGCTCGCCGCGCGCGAGTTGGCTGCCTTGCGTCGTGAGCACTACGGGGTGACCGCCGAGCTGCGCCACTCCGACCTCGAAGGAGACACGCGTTCGCGTCGAAGCTTTTTCCATCACGATCGCCACAGTGCGCCCGGCGAGCGCTTGCGGTCTCGAACCCTTCGGCTCGTGCTTCAGGGTCTTGGCGAGCGCGAGCACTTGCCTGGCTTCGACGAGACTCAAATCGTGCAGAGAGAGGAAGTCACGCTTGGTCATCCGATGGGCTCGCTTTCGATGGCCGTGATCAAATCGGCGCGGGAGGGGATCTCGCCGGATCGCTTCTCGAGCTCCGAGATGCGCGCGCCGAGCTCCGTCCGCTGGTGAGCCAACGACGCGGGTCCGGTGCCGCCGATACTCTCCTTCGCAAGAACGGCTCGCGTGGGGTCGAGCGCGTCCAGAGAGGCTTCATCGAACGACGCGTGCGCCGACCGAGCTTCTGCGAGAGTGACCGCGCGCAGCGACTTCTTGCCGTCTTGCGCGACGCGTACGAGCGCGCCCACTGCCTTGTAAGCCTCGCGAAACGGCACGCCTCTCTTCACGAGCGCCTCGGCAAGATCGGTCGCTTGTGTGAAGCCGTCGCTCACCGAGCGCAGGCATGCCTCGCGATCGAACGTCACGTGCGGCAGCGCCAGCGTCACGGCTCGCAGCGCGCCGGCAGTGACCGCCGGTGAAGAGAGCAGGGCCGCGCGGTCCTCTTGTTGGTCGCGGTTGTAGCCACTGGCAAGGCCCTTCACGAGCGTGAGCATGTGAGTGACGTTGGCAACGCCACGCGCCGACTTGCCGCGCACGAGCTCGAACACGTCCGGGTTCTTCTTCTGCGGCATCATCGACGAGCCCGCCGCGACGCTCCCGTCCAGCTTCACGAAGCCGAACTCGCTGGTCGAGAAGTCGACGAGATCGGTGGAGAGCTTTCCGAGCGCGAGCAGCACACGCGCACACGCCCAGGTGAAGTCGAGCGCGAAGTCGCGGTCACCGACCGTATCGAGTGCGTTGATCGTCACACGCGGAAACCCGAGCAGGCGCGCAGTAAGCTCGCGATCGATCGGCAGCGAAGAGCCTGAGCAAGCGCCCGAACCGAGCGCGAGCTCATTGGTGTGGTCGAGCGCGAACGCCATGGTCTCGGCCGCGCGCACGAGCTGAGCGGTCCACGCGAGCATCAAGAAGGCCGCGCTGATCGGCTGCGCGCGCTGTCGATGCGTGTACGCCGCGAGGATGACGTCGGCTTCGGTGACCGAGCGCGCGATGAGGGCGTGCGCGAGCGTGCACGTGTCTCGCAAGAGCGTCGCGGCGTGGTCGCGCGCGAAGAGGCGCAGGTCTGTCGCGACCTGATCGTTACGAGATCGCGCCGTGTGCAGCCGTCCCGCGACATCGGCGCCCAGCGTCTTGGTGAGGTGCGCCTCGACGGCCATGTGCACGTCTTCTTCGCCTGCCACGGGTACGTCACGCCCGCCTTTGCGCGCGAGCGAGAGGAGAGCGTCGCGGAGCGTACGAGCGTCCGCCGCGGGGATGATGCGCGTCTTGCCGAGCATCGTCGCGTGCGCGGCGCTCCCGAGCAGATCGTGCACGATGAACGCCGCGTCGTCGTCGATCGAACTCGACCATAGGACGAGCTCGGTCATCATCGCGCCACCCGTTGCGTCTGTTCGTGCGATGCCGCCGGTCATTGGGCCTCGGGCTCGCCCTCCCAATAATCCACGGTCTCACCCTGACGCGAGGTCCAGCGATGAAGCGGCTTCTCGAACGGCCCCGCCATCGCGGCCACCTTTTTGGAGTCGGGATAGCCGACCACGTCCACCTTCTGGGCAGACGCCGAGACGCACAAGTAGACGAGCGGCTCTGCGCCGTCGTTGATCATCTGGTGCGCGTGCTCGGGCCCGACAGGGAACGCGATCCAGTCGCCCGCGCGAATGGCCACTCTCTGTTCTCCGATGCGAGCGATGCCCGTCCCCGAGAGCACGTAGATCCCCTCCTCCGTCGCGCAGTGATAGTGGTGCGGAAACGAGACGCTCCCGACGGCGACCGTCGTGAGGTTCGCGCCGATCATCTGTCCACCCGCGGGCGCGCCGAGCCGCCTGAGCTCCATTCGATGTTTGCCTTTGTTCATAGGCATCATGGTCGCTTCGTCACGGTGAACTACGTTCGGATGGCGGCGCTCTGACATGCGCCGGTGTCTACCATCCCATGATCAAATGCGGTAGAGCGCGCGCATGTCGCGCATCCACAAGTCCGTCCCGAAGCCTCCCGCTCGCATCGGCATCGCCTACTCGGGCGGTCTCGACACTCGCACCGCGGTCGCGTGGCTCGCCGCGCGCGGGCTCGACGTCTACGCATACACGGCCGACCTCGCGCAGCCGGACGAGGCCACCGTCGACGACATCCCTCCTACCGCCGTCGCCCACGGCGCGAAGAAGGCGTCGATCGTCGACTGCAAGGAAGACCTCGCCACGCAAGGCATCGTCGCCATCCAGTGCGGCGCGTTCCACCTCGCCACCGCGGGCCGGCGTTACTTCAACACGACTCCTCTCGGTCGCGTCGTCACGACCACGGCCATCGTGCGCGCGATGCAGAAGGACGGCGTCGGCATCTTCTCCGACGGCTCCACGCACAAGGGCAACGACATCCAGCGCTTCTATCGCTACGGCGTGCTCGTGAACCCCGCGCTCGAGATCTACAAGCCGTGGCTCGACAGCGCGTTCGTCGGAGAGCTCGGCGGCCGCAAGGAGATGAGCGAGTACCTCGAGGGCATCGGCAAGCCCTACAAAATGGGCACAGAGACGGCCTACTCCACCGACAGCAACATGCTCGGCGCCACGCACGAGGCCAAAGATCTCGAGCGCCTCGATCGTGGCATCTCGATAGTCCTTCCCATCATGGGCGTGGCGTTCTGGAAGTCCGAGGTGGAGATCGCGCCGGAGACCGTGAAGGTCTCCATCGAGCGCGGCGTGCCGAAGGCGCTCAACGGAAAGACGTTCGCGACGCATTGGGAGCTCGTGCGCGATGCGAACAAGATCGGCGGTCGGCATGGGCTCGGCATGAGCGACCAAATCGAGAATCGAGTCATCGAGGCCAAGAGCCGCGGCATCTACGAGGCGCCTGGCATGGCGCTGTTGTCGATCGCGTACGAGCGCTTGCTCAGCGCCATCCACAACGAGTCCACGACGGATCTGTACGCCACGCTCGGACGCAAGCTCGGTCGCTTGTTGTACGAGGGCAAGTGGTTCGACCCCGAAGCGCTGATGCTGAAGGACGCGCTCGTACGCTGGGTCGCGTCCGCGATCACCGGCGAGGTGACGATCGAGCTTCGACGCGGCGAGGACTACACGATCGTAGACACGCGCGCGCCGCACATGGCGTACGGGCCCGACAAGCTCTCGATGGAGCGATCGAAGTCCGCGTTCTCTCCCGAAGACCGCATCGGAGCGCTCGAGATGCAGAACTTGTCCATCGGCGACAACCGAGAGCTGTTGATCCGCATGTTGAGTGAAACAGGCGCGCTACCGAGCGACGCTGTCGCCGGTTTGCTCGAGGGCGGCGAGAAGTAGCCCACACTGCACTCTCGATCGATGAGTCAGGCGACCTCTGCGCCCGCGGGTTACGCACCCGAAGCTCGACATCGACGCGAAGCTCTCGAACAGCGGGGAGTGACAAGCGCGAGCGTCGGCGACGTGTGCGAGATCCGCTTCGCCGAGCTCGGGTCGACGCAGCTTTTTCTGATCAATCACGAAGGGTAGCGGGGCCCGGCCGCTTCGACTGTGGCGGCTCGAATGTTCAACGGCGTGTGGGACTACGCCATGCCCGATCGCCGTAGGCCGGTAGGATGGGCGAACATTTCGCACAAGAGCCCGACTGCGTTGGCATCCTCTTCCTCCCAGGGCTCTGGGACCGTGCCACCGTCGACTATTGTCAGCGTACGGAAAAAAAGCACATCGAGCCGATGAGTCAAATTGATTGCCGCCTCGAGCGGAGCCTGTGGGCGAGGTATGGCGGCTCGGGTGGACCGCGGAGCGCACGAGCCGTTTTAGCTGCGGGCGTACGATGGAAGAGACGACGCTTCTCGCGTATCATCGATCAAAATGAACGCCGCCACACCTCGCCGTGTCCCTCTCTGGATTGTGATCGGACCCATGCTGCTCGGCTCTGCCAGCTGCGGCGAGGACGCGAACCGGACGGGTTTGGGCGTCGCTCCGCCGCTGGGCCAAACACCCCTCGACGACGCGCAGGCACGCGACGCGAGCCCAGATGCAGATGGCCCGGAGAGTGATGCGGCGTCCGACGCGGGCGACGTGACTCCGGGCCCGGATCTCTCCGTAGAAGGGTTCGTCATCCCCGATCCGTCGCGCACGACTCCGGGCCTGTTCGTCACGCCCGCGCGCCCTGGTCAGCTGAACGGCGCCGGTCCATTCCTCAACGCGTACGCCGCCGCCGACGTCAAAGCCAAGTGCAGCAACTCGACGCCGTCGATCCAGCGCTTGTGGCAACACAACATCACGTTCGCGACGTACGCCGGAAACGGCAATAACGATTACCCGTACATGCAACCCGGCGAAGCCATGACCTGGCGATTCGTGGCGCCCGCGGAGGGAACCGCGCAGTTGTTCCAGTACTTCGAGGGCTCCCAGGTGCGTTTCGTGAGTGGCTTCATGTCGGTGTCGACGAAGCCGTGCGACTTCGACGTGCACAAACTCGAAGGTGCTCCGCAGAGCTGCTACCAGAGCGCACCCGTTGGCCTGAGCGTGTATTATCGCTCCACCAACGGGGCGGCAAAATCTTATGAGTGCGCACTCATCCCGGGGAAGACCTACTACCTGAACCTGCGCATGCAAGACGCTCGGCCTGCCACTCTGGGTGGGCAGCCGACCGAGGATTCGTGCGCGTCGTCCGGCGTGGCGCCCTGCGGCGGCTACGTGCAAATCCGCTGACTCGCGCCGCGACGAACGCGTCGCGCGGCACCGTACGAACGTGCCGTCCCGAGTCCGAAGGCGCGTGTGCTTGCTCTCCGACGGTACGGTCGCGTTGGACCTGGACCCGCCGTCGTTGATTGCAGACACACGCGCGCGCCCACATGGCGTACGGGCCCGACAAGCTCTCGATGGAGCAAATCGAAGTCCGCGTTCTCTCCAGAGGACCGCATACGAGATGCAGAACTTGCCCATTGGCGACAACCGAGAGCTGTTGATTCGCATGTCGAGCAAAACCTGCGCGCTACCGAGCGACTCTGTCGCTGGTTTGCTCGGAGGCGGCGAGAAGTGGGATTAGACTGCGCGCATGCGCATAGTGATGCTCTCGGTTGGCTTCGGCGCGCTCGTCGTCGGATGCTCCTTTCTCACCTCGGTCGACGATCTGCATCCGACCTACGACGCGAGTAGCGCTCTTCCGGATGCCTCGAAGGGCGTCGACAGCAGCGACGTCTCTGTGCCTCCGCCCGACGCTCCGTGCATCGCCGAGAGCGATCCGAATTTCTGCACGCGCATCGGTAAGTCTTGTGAGTTGGTCACCGCGCTGGACAACTGCGGAGTCTCGCGGACGGTCAACAGCTGCGGGCTCTGTACGGGCGCGAGCTCCGCGTGCGTCGCGAACGTGTGCACTGCGCCCGTCTGTGGCGGTGACTACGGCGGCAACGGCACTCCTCTCACGGACCTCGCCATCAACGGGGCGCAAGCGGCGCTCATGGGAGTGTCCGCCACGGGCGCGAGCGTCCTGTTCCTCCGATACGGGGTCCCCGGTTGCCTCGGCAACGGAACGCCGCTGAACATCGCCGACTCGAACAACGTCAACTTGCCGACTCAACCGAAGTACGCCGTGCAGCCGATCGGTTCGCTTGCGGCGTTCTCTGGAATGACGCGGCAGCAGCAAACGATGACGCTCTTTTCGGATGGGC
>JAYVYD010000098.1:0-11287 GCA_043784605.1 Myxococcales bacterium
GGGGATGAACGCACGCTCTCCATCGTGTTCCTCGACGCCTCGGACGAGTCACTGCTGCGTCGCTTCGGCGAGACGCGCCGACCGCACCCCCTCAGCGGAGACCACGACGACCTCCGAGCAGGAACGCTCGCGGTGCTCGACGGCATCCAGCTCGAGCGCGACCGCCTCACGCCGCTTCGCGCGCGCGCCGACTTCGTGATCGACACCACGCGCCTCAGCGTGCACGAGCTCCGCAAGACGATACTCGGACGCTTCGGACCCGCCGCCGGTGGGGCGCCGCGCATGCACACGCGCGTCGTCTCGTTCGGCTTCAAATACGGCGCACCAGTCGACGCGGATCTCGTCTTCGACGTGCGCTTCTTGGACAACCCCTATTTCGTCGCCGAGCTGAAGGCGTTGCCTGGGACCGACCCGCTGGTGGCGTCATTCGTCCTGGGTTTGCCCGAGGCGAAACAATTTCTGGACAAGACGGTCGATCTTCTCTCGTATGTTTTGCCTAAGTACGAGCGGGAGGGGAAAAGCTACTTGACGATCGCCGTGGGCTGCACGGGCGGGCGACATCGATCTGTCGCCATTTCTGACGCGCTCGCGAGAGCGCTGGGGAGTGATCCGCCCATCGAGGTCGTTCATCGCGACGTCACACGCGGCGAGGCGCAGCGTGACTCCGACCCGGGCGCGCCCCCGCCTGCGCTCTTACCTCCGATCGCCAAATCATGAGCACGCCGGACGCAACAGGACGCTTCGTGATCGAGAACGCGCTCGGGCTCCACGCCCGCGCGGCGACCAAGCTGGTCCAGCTCGCGTCACGCTTCCCCTGCGAGGTCGAGATCGCACGCGCCGAGCAGGTCGCCAACGCAAAGAGCGTGATGGGCGTGCTCTTGCTCTGCGGAAGCAAAGGGACGACCGTCGAAGTTCGCGCCACCGGCGAGCGCGCCGCGGAGTGCGTGAAAGCCATCGGCGACCTCATCGCCGACAAGTTCGGCGAGGGTCGCTGATGCAACCTCCTCCGTCTGCGCCGCCTCCTCCCTCGAGCAGCGCGGCGATGCAGAAGCCCATCTCGCTGCGTGGGATCGCGGCGTCACCCGGAGTCGCGATCGGCATCGCGCTGGTCGTCGGCGAAGTCCGCGCGGTGGTGACGCACCGCCACGTGCACACGGCGCAGATCCCAGACGAGCTCGCGCGCGTCCAAACGGCCGTCGGGCGCGCGAAAGCGGGGCTGCGCCACGTCGCGGCCATCATGTCGAGCGAGCAGGATCACGCGGCGATCCTCGAAGCGTACCTCTTGATGTTGGGCGACCCTTTTCTGCACCAACTCATCGAGCGACGCGTGAAGACCGAGAAGAAATGCGCCGAGTGGGCGGTGGTCCTCGCGGGAGACGAGATCGCGTCTGCCTTCAAAGCGGCGAGCGCGCACCCCGGCGGGCGCGCCGATCCATACATCGCCGAGCGAAGGCACGACGTCGAGTTCGTCGTCGATCGCCTACTGCGTGCGCTCATGGGAGAGCCCGAGACGGCGATTCCCAAGCTCGATCGGCCGACGATTTTGGTCGCGCGCGATCTGTCGCCCGCGGACACGGCAGGCCTCGTGAAGGGGCCCGCGCTCGGCTTCGTCACGGAGATCGGCTCGCGCACGAGCCACACGGCGATCATGGCACGTGCGCTCGAGATGCCCGCGGTCGTCGGCGTCGCGGACGCGCTGTCGCAGGTGCGCACGGGCGACACGTTGATCGTCGACGGGATACGCGGAGAGATCATCGTCCACCCGACCGAGGCGACCATCGCGCAGGCCGAAGCGCGCAGCGCGCGGCACCTCGCGTTCGCCCTAGATTTGCTCGGTTCGCGCGATCGTCCATGCCAAACCTCTTGCGGCGTTGCCGTCACGCTCAAGGCCAACGTAGAGCTTCCTGCCGAGGCCGCGCTCGCGCTCGATCACGGCGCGGAGGGCGTGGGGCTTTACCGCACCGAGTTTCTCTACATCGATCGGAAGGACCTTCCGACCGAGGACGAGCAGTACGAGGTCTATCGATCGATCGCGCACACCATGAACCCGCGGCCCGTCACGCTGCGCACGTTCGACATCGGCGGCGACAAGTTCGCAAGCTCGTTTGATCTCCCAGAGGAGATGAACCCGGCGCTCGGCCTGCGCGCGGTGCGCCTCGCGCTCGCCGCGCCAGAGGTGTTCAAGACGCAGCTCCGCGCGATGGTTCGTGCGAGTGCGCACGGCGAGGTGCGCGTGATGATCCCGATGATCGCGAACCTCCGCGAGGTGCGCCAGGTGAAGCACTTGATGGCGCAGGCCACCGCAGAGGTCGACGGGCGCATGCACAAGCGCGCAGAACGCATCTCACTCGGAGTGATGATCGAGGTCCCGTCCGCGGCCGTGATGGCCGATGTCATCGCGCGCGAGGTGGACTTCTTCAGCATCGGAACGAACGATCTCGTGCAGTACGCGCTCGCCGTCGACCGAACGAGCCGCTCGCTCGCGCACCTCGCGTCGCCGCTCGATCCGTCTATTTTGAGGCTGATTCATAATGTCGTGCGCGCTGCCGATCATCGAGGGATCTCGGTCGCGCTCTGCGGGGCGATGGCCTCGGACCCGCTCGCGGCGCCACTGCTGATCGGCCTCGGCCTGCGTGAACTCTCCATGGAGGCGGCGGCCATTCCCGAGATCAAAGAGGCCATCGGCCGGATGCACGTTGCGGAGTGCGTGGGGCTCGTCCTCGAGGCGTTGGCCGCCGACACCGCGGACGACGTGGAGAAGATGGTCGCACAAGCGTTCGCCCCGCGGCTGTTCGATCTCCTCACGGGCGCTCCCGAGTAAACGGATTTTTCGCGCCGGTCCTGGAATTGATCACCCGGGGACGCGCGCTGCTCGCTTCGTTCTTCCCA
Source organism: Myxococcales bacterium (assembly GCA_043784605.1). Lineage (GTDB taxonomy): Bacteria > Myxococcota_A > Polyangia > Polyangiales > Polyangiaceae > JANYHY01. The sequence continues at coordinate 2,890 of JAYVYD010000098.1, forward strand.
CACGTCTGCCTCGTGTGTAGGGTGCGGCCGGCTCGCACCCTTGCTTGCGGGGAATGGTGACGGAAATGTGGTGTTCGAGTGTCGTTCGTCGACTGGCCGCAGGAGGTCTGATTGCAGCGGGTCTGTCTGGGGTGATCGCCTCCGCGCCTGGATGCTCGAGCGCGCCCAACGGCACGGTCAGCTCGCCCTGCCCTCCGGGCCAGACCTGCCAAACCTCGCTGACGCTGTTTCACACGGCGGACATCCACTCGCGCCTCTTGCCGTACGACTTGCTCATCACGCAGGTCGACGGTGATCTCGGCCTCGGCCACACGGGCTCGAACGCGAACGTCGGCGGCGTCGCGCGCATGGCGTACATCCTCAACCGCGAGCGTGCGCGGGCCGGTCGAGCGCTTCACCTCTCGGGTGGCGACTGCTTCCAAGGCGCGCCCATCTTCAACTTCTTCTCCGGCCAGCCCGAGATGCGCATGCAGTCTGCGCTTCACGTCGACGCGATGGTGATCGCGAACCACGAGTTCGATCGCGGCGCGGTCAACGTCGCGCGGCAGATCCAAAAGTGGGCCGATTTCCCGGTGCTCGCGGCGAACTACAAGTTCGCGGACCCTGCGCTGCCATCGAGCACGCCGATCGACACGGTCATTCAGCCCTTCACGGTGTTCAACCTCGACGGCCTCAAGGTCGGCGTCATCGGCATGGCGAATCTCTCGAGCTTGACGTCGATCTTCGATCAGCCAAACGACAAGGGCATCCTGCCGCTGCAGACCGCGGAGACCGCGCAGTTCTTCGTGGACCTCTTGCGCCCCATCGTGGACGTCGTCGTCGTCGACACGCACCTCGGGCTCGAGGTCGATCAACGCATGATCCGCGAGACGAGCGGCATCGACGTCGTGCTCGGCAGTCACAATCACATCGTCATCAACCCGCCGCAGACGCTCCGCGACTGCTCCGCCGATCCGCTGCACCCTGGCTTCATCTGGACGATGGACCCGGAGCTCGCCATCGATCGCAGCTCACCTCCGCCGAACGACGCCAAACACCCGGATCCCGTCAACCACCCTTACCAAATCCAGCGCGTGTGCACGCCGCGCAAGGTGGTGCTCGCGCACTCGGGCGCCTTCGCGAAATACGTTGGGCGGCTCGATCTCGTGCTCTCGAACGATCCGGCGGACGCCTCGCCGACTGGCGACCCGGGCGACTACTCCAAGCTCAACGGCTTCGAGGTCGTCAGCAGCAAGTACCAGGCGTTCCCCGTCACGGCCAGCGTGCCCGAGGATCCCGTCCTCGTGGAGCAGTTGCAGTACTACCGACGCATCCTGGACAACGTCGCGGACCTCGATCTGCTCGTCGGCTTCTCGCCCAACGGCGCCAAGCGCATCGCGCCTCAGGGTGGAGACTCTCCGCTCGGCAACCTCGTCGGCACGAGCATCTGGCTCCGACTCGGCGTGCAGACGGACTTCTCGATGACGAACTCCACGGGCATCCGGCAAGACTTGCTTCCAGGACCGGTGACGATCGAGGAGATGTACAACATCTTCCCGTTCGACAACTCGATCACCAAGATGCAGCTGTCGGGTCTCGAGGTGCAGCAGATGTTCGACTTCATCGCGCGACGCAGCGCGGGTCGAGGCTGCGCGTCGCAGGCGCAGATCGCCGGCGCTCGCGTCGTCATCAACTGCACCGGCTGCACGCGCACGGATCTGTTGCCCAAGTGCGTGACCGACGCGGACTGTCCGACGCAAGAGACCGGCGCGTGCGACACGACGCAGAACCCACGCGTCTGCAAGCTCGGCGCGTGCGCGGAGCACGTGTACATCGGCTCCTCGGCCGACGCGAACGGCGCCAGCATCAAGTGCACCAGCGACGCGGACTGCGGCGCGAACCGCCCGGGCGCGTGCAGCAAGCGCGGTGTCGGAGATCAGGGCGTCTGCCTCTCTCCGATCATCGGCACGAACCTCTATGAGCTCGCGACGAGTAACTATCTCGCCGGCGGAGGCTCAGGCTTCCGCGTACTGCAGCGAAACACGACGCAGTTCGACACCAAGATCCAGCAACGTGATGCGTTGATCGACTACATGCGCCAGGGCAAGCCGTGCGGGTACGTCACTGCGCGAAACGCGACCAAGCTGGGCGTGCCGCAGGGACTACCCCAGTGCTCGGTGGACACCGACTGCGCCTCGGGCTTCGTCTGCGCGTGCGCAGGGAACTCCGCGATGGTCGTCTCCGGCAGCGGTGACTTCACGTGCACCACCGCGGGGACATGCGCGAGCGGGGGCCAGTGCGTCCTCTCCGGATGCCGCGACGCAGTCGCTTCGTTCCACGATCGTCGCTGCAAGGACTCGCCGACGCTCGACACCTGCCGCAAGGATTTGAACCCATGTCAGGTCGGCGGAGAGAGCTGCAAGCTACTCGCCTGCGTCGACGAGACCATGGGCGCGGCGACCGACAACCGTGTGGAGATGATCGGACGATGAAACGCGCTCTCGCCATTCTCCCCTTCGTCGCAAGCGCCGTCGCCTCTTGCTCGGGCGGCTTCGGCCACTTGAAGTCGCAAGCGCACCTCGTCGTCACGATCGAGAGCGGCAACCTCGGCTCGTCCACGCAACCGCTCCCTCTCGCGTTCACGCCTCAAGCACCGCTCAAGTTGCGCATCGAGGCGCGTCGCGCGGACGGCACGCTCGACGACACGTACAACAGCTTCGTGCGACTCTCGGTGCGCCCCGGCACCGTCTACAGCGTGAACGACGGCGGCGCTGGACGAAACGTGCAGCTCGCGAGCGGCGTGGCCACGAACGTCACCGTCCCCATCGTTGCCTCATACGGCGACACGCACATCTGGGCCGAAGACCTCGGATATGTGCCCGTCAAGGATCTCTCCGCGACGCCGCAGTGCGCCGATGGCAAAGACAACAACAACAACGGCACCATCGATTTCCCCGCAGACCCTGGCTGCTTTGCATCGAACGACGACTCGGAGGAAGGCGGCACCTACGCGGCCGGAGTCTCACCGTTGATCCACTACCAGCTGCCGCGCGTCTCGGACGTTCGTGGTCGCTCGCTCAACGGAGGGACCGCCACGGCGTTCCCGGGCGAGCAGGTCAACATGAACACGGGATGGAACGAAGGGGCCGAGCGCTTCGACTTCGACGTCGTCATCACGCGTATCGCGAGCGACGGGTTCTACGCGACGGACGTCCAGGACCAGCAGGGCGGCGGCTACGCGAGCGTGTTCGCGTACACGTTCTCCGCGCCCACCAGGCTGCGCGTATGCGATCGCCTCAAGGCGTTCAGCGGCACTTCGTCGGACTTCTTCGGATTCACGGAGATCGGTTTTCCCACCTGGTCTGTCGAGTACTACGACCCGGCGGTGCGTCCGTGCCTCGTCCCCGAGCCGACGCTGCTCGGCGTCGCGGATGTCGCGAACACCAAGGCGCTCTTCCGCTACGAGTCGGCGTTCGTCCGCGTGTTCACCAGCGGCAAGTTCGAGGCTGACAACACCTGCAGCAAGGTCACGCCGGGCACGTGCCTCCACATCCCCAAGCACTTCGGCGCCGCGCACCCCGCGGGTCCCGCATGGACGCCAACAGCCGACGCGAGCAACTGCGATTTCAACGGGAACGGCAAGGTCGACTTCAGCGACCCGACGGAGGCCGCGTGCAGCGCCGCTTGCACCGCAGACCCCGAGTGCACCGAGTACGCGACGTTCAAAGGCCAGTCCAACTTCTTCCTGGTCTACGAAGACACGGTCAACAACGTCTCGGGTCACGTGCAGGTCAACGGATCGGCTTCGCCCGGGTTCGATCCCGCCACGACCAAAGGGCAACCCATCAAGAGCTTCAGCGGGACGCTCCGATACTTCTCGGGCGGATCGCAATTTACGATCGAAGCGAGATGCAGCGACGACATCGTGACCGACCTGAACGCCCAGCTCACGAGTTCCAGCACGGCGTGCGTACGCGAGCGCACGAGCCTCGAACTTTCACAGAACTAACCGCGCCGTCGCCCACCCCAGAGAGAACCATGAAGCGCTCGCTCCTCCTCATTCCGATCACGTTGACCCTCGCCGGCGCGGCGCATGCGCAGACCGACGCCGACGCTAGCGCCCCTGCTGTCGACACGAAGCCCGCGGACACCAAGCCCGCAGACACCAAGCCCGCGGACACGAAGCCCGTCGACGCCAAGCCGGCGACGGATGACACGTCACCGAAGCCCGACAGCAAGGGTGCGGACACGACGGCCGCGCCGCCGGTGAATCCGAACGATCAGCTGCAGCTCGGCAGCGCGGGCGCACGCTCGGTGGGCCTGCCTCCGCCCGGCACGAACGTCTCCAGCTTCATGGACACGCGCATCACGTGGACGTTCGGCGACGACGACGTCCTCCACCCGACCGGCGTGCTCACCCCGATCTCGCCGACGTTCTCGATCGGCGATCGCGCGCAATACCGCCTCTTCTTCGACAACCTCAACTCGCGCTTCGCGGGCCGAGAGAACCTCACGCACCTCGTGATGTACAAGAAGATGCCCGGCTTCATCAAAAACCTCGAGACCGAGGCGGCGATCGTCTTGCGCTTGGATCTCGCGGCGCTCGCGGCGAACACGGGCAACCTCAACTCCGCTCTCTACGATGCGGGCTCGTACATCCGACTCTTTTATCGAACCGGCGGCGAGGACAAAAAGCCCGCGGGCTTCAGTGCGACGTTCTTCCCGCTCGACACCGATCGCTTCCGACTCGGGTACCTCTACGACATCTCTTGGGGCGGCACGGCGGCGGCGATCAACCAGTCGATCTTCCCGCGCATCCAGGGCAGCTCACCGGGCCTCAAGCTGCAGTTCGATCTCCCCGATCACTTCTACGCGTTCGCGGGCTTCAAGACGGCGACGATCATCCAGCCGCAGCAGGTGCTCAACCCCGGCGGCGAGAACGACGTCGAGACCGTGCGCGTGGGCGAGTCCAACTTCGGCTGGCTCGGCGGCGTAGGCGTCGACGCGACGAAGAACTTCCGCTTCGATCTCGGCGGCGGCTATTTCCAGCAGGGAAAATTCGATCTCGAGGACGTGCGCGGACAGAGCGTCTACACGTACGGTGGCTCCGCGCGCTTGGTCGTGCACGACCACATGCCCGTGCCGCAGTCGCTCGACTACCTGCTGTATCGCAACGACCCGATGTCACCGATGGCGCTCTTCACGCTGCCTCACTACGACACGGACCACGTGTCTTGGAGCGTCTCGGCCGAGGGCAACGTGCTCGCGCAGCACCTCAAGGACTACGACACCGCAGGCAAGACGACCGATCAGGTCGCGTACGCCGGCGCGCTGCAGGCGGTCGTGAACGCCGGGCACCTCCGCGTGAGCGCCACCGGCATCGTGCGCAATCTGAACTACGTAGTGCGCAACGTCCCTGGCTTCATTCCGTTCCAGACGCTCCCGAGCGGCGCCTCCACTTCACCGGAGCTCTTCGGAGCGCTGAGTGCGGACTACCACTTCCCCGCGCTGCACCTCACGCCCGGCATCGGCGGCGGCTTGCAGTTGCCGTCCACGTTCAAGAGCGAGTTCAACGACGGCTCGGTCCAGGGCTCACGCGCGATCGTCGTGCGGTCGCAGGGCGACGAGTCGATCCTGCCGCTCGGTCGCGATCGCACGCCCATCGTTCAAGCGCGCGTCAACATCAAGTGGGACCTCTCCAGCATCGTGAGCGCGGTCCTCTGGGCCCAAGTCATTCGAGACAACAACGGCACGCTCGTCGTCCGCGACCCCACCGAAGGCACCGCCTCCCTCCGCGTCTTCCAAGACCCCTGGCGCTTCGGCCTAGGCACCGCCCTACAAGCCCGCTTCTAAACTCTGGCCCAAGTCATTCGAGACCCCAAGCCCGCTTCTAAAACCAACCAACGCTCCGAGCCCCCCACTCCGCGAAAATAGCGTGGCGGTTTTCGCCGAGGCCAAGCGAGCCCAAGGCGGGATGAGGCGCCGTACTCCCGTACGGCAACGATTCCCAACGAAGGGATCGCGCCGGCATCGGCGAAAAACGCCGCGCTATTTACAGGGGCCGTTGCCGGGGCCGCCGCCCCACCACTCGAAGTGCCAGAGCTCGCTCGGCACGGTGCGTTTGAAACCGTAGTGCGCGGCGTGCAACGAGAGCCAGTGATAGACGCCGGCGGAGCTCGTGTTGAGATCCAGCGCGTGGCCGCTCTGGTGATTGCTGTAACCGGGTTTCGCCGCGAGGTTACAGCCGTTACACGAGCAGCTCGTGTAGCAGTGGTAGAGGTGCTGCTGTTCGCTCATCGTGCGGAACCCGCTGACCACGTGGAGATTGATGCCGTCCTTCTGCGCGGCTTGCGCCATCACGTAGTAGGCGTTCGCCGTGTGCTGCTCGACGAACTTGCCATCGACCGTCACGGCGGTGATGCCCATCGGGTTGCCCGCAGAGTAGCCCTGCTCCGAATGCTTCGTGCAGCTCACAGAAGAGAGCTCCTGTGAGGTGTTGGTGTCGACCGGCTGGGTGAAGTCCTCACCGCTCGCGGTGTCGGCCTCGCTCACCGCGCACGCCATCGTAGTCATCGCGCCCATCGCCAACAAACCGACTAGCTTCATCATGCAATGAGGCGTTGCACTCGCTAGGCCAGCGCCCCGTTCGCGACCCAACCCGAAACAACCTCGCGAAACCCGCCAAATTACGCGACCGCGCGCGAAGCTTGCCAAGTCAACGATCCCAAACGATCCACCGCGAGAACTCGCGACTCAGCGAGCATTCCCGACGATCCCCTACACCCCCAACCACCTCGAGGGCCGCCGAAATAGCGCGGCGGTTTTGGTCGAGACCGAGCGAGACCAAGGAGCGGATGAGGAGCCGTACCTTTGTACGGTGACGATTCCCGACGAAGGCATCGCGAAGGTATCGGCCAAAAACGCCGTGCTATTTCATTTGTTTTTGCGGCGGCGGAAGAAGCGTGCGACGGGCCCGACGCCGCCGGCGATGCCTGCCATGATGAAGCTGGAGCCGAAGAAGACGGCATCCCACAGGCCGCTCGACACCGCGCTCGTGTCTCGCAAAATCACCGTCGAGGCGAATCGATGCAACAGCGCGCCGAAGCCGTAGGTCGCGAATGCGACGACGAACGTGCGCTTGAGATCGCCGGAGAGCTCCACGCTCTTGACGCTGTTGCGCCACACGACTTTCCGGACGTGCATGACAAAGAATGCCAACGGGCTCGCGGCCGCGAGCAAGCAGCCCGAGATGATGAGAATCGCCTCGGTCAGCGTGAGGTCGCCGGCGCGCATGTAACGCACGAGCCCGCCGAGCCCATCGACGAAGCCGCCCACGAGCCACACGAACAGTGCCGCGGCCGTCGCGACGATCATCGGGCGCGCGAGCCGCGCTTCCCCCGTAGTCGACACCACCGTTGCGCCGGGGCCGCCGTGGGCCATCAGCGTGCGCGCCGTCGGGTCCGCGTTGATCTGCGCTGGCTTGACGATCGTCGAGCTGTCGCTCTTCTCGAGAAGCGCCTTCAGCGGCGCACTCACCGCTAGCGTCCCTGCATCGAAAGGCGCGAGCGCCGTGTCGAGATCCATCATCGTCTGGAAGCGCTCGGCGGGGTCCTTCGCCATTGCCTTCTGCACGACGAGCTCGAGCGACTCGGGAATGGTCGGGTTGATCTTGCGCGGGCGCTCGGGATCTTCGGTGAGGACGAGCGTCAACGTCGCCGTCGCGTCGTCCATGTCGAACGGCTTCTGACCCGTGAGCGCGTGGTAGAGCATCGCGCCGACCGAGTAGATGTCCGCGCGTCCGTCCACCTTGTCGCCGCGCGCCTGCTCGGGTGCCATGTAGCTCGGCGTGCCCATGACGACGCCGGTCTTGGTCAGGTTCGCGTTGCTGTCCGGGCCTGCTTTGCTGATTCCGAAGTCGAGCACCTTCACGCCGATGACGCCGTTGTGGGCGGTCAGGAACACGTTCTCGGGCTTCATGTCGCGGTGGACGATGCCCTTCTCGTGCGCCGCCGAGAGCGCGCGACACACCTCGCGAGCCACGCGCACCGCCGTCGCCGAGTCGATCGCTTTGCCGTGCTTCTTCAGATAGTCGCCGAACTCTTCGCCCTCGAGGAACTCGCCGACGAGGTACGGCCGGCCGTCCGGCGTCTTGTGCACGTCGAACACGTCGAGAACGTTGGGATGGCCGATGCTGCTCGCGCTCTCGGCCTCGCGCTGAAATCGGGCGACGATCTCGGGGTCTCGTGCGAACTCGTTGTGCAGCACCTTCACGGCGAAGCGGCGATCTTTGAGGCGCAGGTGGCGCGCCTCGTAGACGCGTCCCATGCCACCCTCACCGATGACTCGCGTGACTTGGTAGGTGTCGCCGAGCACCTTGCCAATGAGCGGGTCTGCGCCGGCCTCACCTTCGAGCTCGAGC
>JAYVYD010000099.1:0-15524 GCA_043784605.1 Myxococcales bacterium
CTCGGGTCGCAGTACAAGAGCCAGCACTCCACCGCCAACGCGCGCTTCGTGATGCGCGCTCGAGAGCACGCGCAGCTCGCGGCGATCCTCGGGCCCGACATGCTCGAGGCGCTCGTCGGTTTCTCGCACGTGAGCCTCGACGACGTTGGCGGGCACATGAGCGTCGGGATCGCCGGCACCAATACCGGCTCGCTCGAGGGCTGGTGCCGCATCGCTCTCTCTCTACTCCAACGTTGGGATTGGATGAGTCGCAACGTCCCCGCGCCCAAGCTCATGGAGAGTGCGGCGCCCGGGTGGCGAGCCTTCGCAGACACGACCGGAGGCAAACTCGAGCAGGGATCGATGTCCCTGAGAGACGGCTCGATCGGAGTGGATCGATTCTCCGTCGAGACGCATTGGCAAAATGCCTTCGAGGTAGTGGCAACCGAAGTGACGTTTCCCATCGACCCTCCGCTCGATCACGCAATGACGATCGCAGAGCCGGCGCTCTCCGCCGCCGGACGCGAAGCGTGGACGACCTTGGCCAAGGACAAAGTCGCATTCACCGTCACGACCCACGGTGTGACTTGGCGCATCGCCGGGCCCATCGCAGATCCACAAACCCTGATGCGTGACTTGGAATTAGGTGGGCAATTGATGAGAGCTCTACGCGGTAGACCTCAATCGGGACCGTTTCGCTAGCGGGTGCACTCGCCGTTGGGGTCGCGCGAATAGATCTCCGTAGCGGACAGTATGGATCCGACTGGAGAGTAGTGGCATCGCGCGAGCTCCTTGCGCAAAGAGGTAGCGTCGTCTCCGACGAGGTCGGGACCGAGAATGACCAATACGGCGTCCCGCCTATCGACTTGCGAGAGAAGGTCCGAGTGCGAGGTCAGGCGGTGTTCCCTGCGTTTAGCGGCATCCAGCTTTCCGCCGACGTCGCGCGCGAATTGGTTCTCGTAGCCGGGCAGGATCCGATTGGCGATCCCGAGCATGCTGCCCGGCCAAGTCGGCAGCATCACTCCAGAGACTTTGGCCGCTTCGCGCTGAACCTCGCGCCGCGCCGCGTCCAAGCGCAAGGGCCGACTCTCTCGCGAGTCCCAATCGCCGAATTTGCCATAGACGACTTTGCGCTCGAAGCTCGGGCTGGCCAGTAGCACGTAGAGGACCACGCATGCCGTGGGCGCGATCGACGCGCGCGCCCAGAAGCCGCCGCGGACCGCATGCGCGACCCCGATGGCCGCACCCAATCCCAAGAATGGGACGAGCGTCGCGAAGTACTGCTCGTGCGCCGGATTGGGCATGACGCTCACGAGGCCAAGGAACGCCGCTGCCGCCAGCGCTGCGTGCGTCGCGCCTTTGCTGCGGAGCAGCGCGACGGCGTTGAGCACATAGAGCAATATCCACTGTGGTGCAGCGGGTGATAGGTCGGCGACTTGCGCGAGGCCGAGCATCTCCCGAAACAAAGGCAGATTGGTGGCGGCTGCTGCCACGAGCCCGCCGTCCGCGCGAACTGCGTGATAACCGATATTGTCGAATACGAATGCGGCCGGATCAATTGACCATAAATAGAGCATTGGCAGACTGGCAATCGTCAATCCGACAATGAACCATAGACAATGAATCACGCGCGGCAGGACTGCCCGATTGAGTAATAGCGCGCACCCCGAGAGCGTAATCGCCAAGACCGCGCGATAGGGAGTTAGAGGGCCATAGCGCAATAGTCAGAAAGCGCAGAACACGACGACCCCGAGGCGCAGCGTGGATTGGCGAGCGCCTCTCAGCATGAGCGTCACGAGGCACGCGAGCACGACTGGCGCGAGCATCAAGCGGGTCTCGATCGCGATCGCCGCACACGCACCTGCCACGATCAATCGCAGCGGGTCTCTCGAGGTGACGCCGAGACACGAGCACAACCGCGACCACGCCGAAGAACGTGCTCGGCCCGTACGTCTTGATGCTGCCGAGCCACTGCCAGCCGAGCTCGTGCGTGAACACGGGCGCGATGGATACGATCGCCGCGCGTCGCGACTGCGTCTCGGCCCGCACCGTCTTTGCGACGACAGCGCCGATCGCGGCTGGAAACAGCGCCATGACGACCCGCAGCGCCACGAAGCTGGGCGCGATCCGCGCGAACGGCGCGAGCAGATAAGGCAACAGCGGCGCTTGGGGATAGAAGAAGTCGCGATACGGGACGCGCCCACGACCGACGAGCTCTGCGGCGGTCGCGTAGTAACCCTCGTCCGTGTCCGCGGGGGCGGAGCACGCCGACGATGGCCATGCCCGTAAAGATGAACGCGAAGACCCACAGCTCGAATCGATGCCGGCCGATCCAGGCGGTGAGCGCCGTACGCAACGCTTACAGCGCTTTGTCGACCAGCCGCTCGAGCTCCGCGCCGTCCGTGATTCCCTGACGAACGGCCACGATCTTGCCGGTTCGAGAGATCACGACGAGCGTGGGGAGCGCGTCGGCACCGTAGGCGTGCGCGGCGTGTCCGTCGTCGAAAGCGATGGGGTAGGAGAGGCCAAGGCGCTTGGCGAACGGAGCGGCGAGGCCATCCTCGTCACTGGTGTTCATGCCGATGACGATGAGCCCTTTGCCGCGATAATGCGCCGCGACGCGATCGACGATCGGCGCCTCCGCGCGACATGGGCCGCACCAGGTCGCCCAGAAGTCGAGGATGACGGCATTGCCCTTCAAGTCCGCGAGCGAAATCGAGTCCGGCGGCGACTGCGGCGGCACTGCGAGATCTTGGGCGTTCGCGACCACCGGTACGTGGAAGTCCGGCGCGGCCTGACCCTCACCGCCGCCGCCACCTTGTGCTGCGAGCACGCGCGGAAGCCACGCGAACCCCACGATCATGCCGACGATCACCACGCCGATCGCGACCGGGTAGAGGGCGGAGTCTTGCTTCGTGTCGCTCATCGATCCGAGCCGTGGAAGTTAGCACGCGGCCGGCTCGTCATCACGCAGGCGTTGGCAACGGCAGCCGAATCACGAACGACGCGCCGCCGAGCGTGCTCTCGCTCACGTCGATGGTGCCGCCGTGCTCGACGACGATCTTCTTCACGATCGCCAAGCCGAGGCCCGTGCCGTCGGTCTTGGTCGTGAAGTAGGGATCGAAGATGCGCTCGCGCTCGGCAGGCGCGACGCCAGGCCCGTTGTCGTCCACCATGATCGACGCGCCGTCGGGATCCTTGGTCGCCCGCACCACCACGCGGCCCTCGCCCTTCGGGTCGTGATCGCGGATCGCTTGCACCGCGTTCCGAACGAGGTTGATGAGCACGCGCCGCAGCATCTGACGATCGATCGCCACGGACACCGGCTCCTCGGGGACGTCCCACGAGACCTGAACGTTGGTCGCCGCGACGCTCGCCTCATCGGGCTCCGAGTCGCGCAATACGCCGTCGGTCTGCGCGCTCGCGTCGTCGAGGTGGCCGAGCTGGTCCTTGCACTCGCGCATGAAGTCACCGAGGTTGGCGTCCTCGAGCGCGACGTGGGGCAGTCGCGCGAACGCTGAGAAGTCCCCGACGAGGCGACGCAGTGTGCCCACCTCCTCCTCGACGATCTCGAGCGTCGTGTCGAGCAGCTCGCGGTACTTCGGGTCCTCGCCTTTGTACCTGCGGTGACACTCCTGTACGGCGAGCTGGATGGGCGTGAGCGGGTTCTTGATCTCGTGCGCGAGCCGCTGCGCCATCTCTTGCCACGCCCCGATTCGCTGCAAGAACTCGATACGCGCGCTCGAGCGCTGCATCTCGCCCAGCATGCGGTTGAACGTGCTCGCGAGATCGGTGAGCTCGTCGGACCCCGTGACGGGTACGCGCACGGAAAAGTCACCGCGACCCACGCGCTCGATCGCGTTCGCCAAGCGATTGATGCGTCTCGTCACGCCCTGGGCGATCACGATTCCGCTCGCGAGCGTGAGCGCGATGGTGAGCGACAACAGCACCGCGAACGCGCGCACGTAGCCGCCATAGAGGTCGGCGCGCGAGTTCTCGATCTGGTGGTACTGCGTGACGACGTCTCCCGTGGTCTGAAGCTCGTCGAGCCGCTTGCGATCGATCGCGAAGGTCGCGTGCAGCGTGGGCGCGTCGTCGCCTTGCCAGAGCGGGCGCAGAACCTCGAGCTTGCGCTCGGTGGCGTCGTTCACAGGCCGACCACGATCACGCGACGCCAGCCGATTGCCGGCGTCGTCCTCCACCGTGAGCGAGACGAGCTCCGGGAAGCGCGGAAACAGCACGTTCAGCTCCGACTCCACGAGCTCCGTGTTGTGTGCATGCGCGCCAAGACGTAGCGACTCGTCCGCGGCGATGGCGTCCGTCTGGTGTCGCATGTCGTCTTTGATCGCGTTGACGTAGTCCTTGTACAGCGCGACGCCGCGATCGAGCTGCTCTCCAACCTCGGGCTTGAACCAGATCGCCGTGGCCTGCGAGAACATCGAGTTCGCCAGGAAGATGGCCGCGATCAGCGGCAGGATCGCGGTCACCGAGATCGCGAGCGCGAGTCGTCGTTCGGACTTGCCAGGGAGGCGAAGGGCCACGGCACGCGAGCATAGCAGCGGAGACGAGCTACACTCGCCGCGATGCGGTTGTGTCGCGTTCGCGTGGTCGGTCTCGGCGCGCTCTCCGACCTGACGCTCTCGCTCCTCGGAGAGGACGAAGCGCCGCGGCCGCTCGTCGTGTTGTTCGGCGGTGACGGCACGGGCAAGTCGACACTCCTCAACGCGATCGCGCATACGCGTCCAGGCTACGCGCTGCCGCCGCTACCAAGGCCACGCCCACGGTTGCAGCAGCAAGAAGAACGAAAGGGCTTCGTCGTCGCGGAGTGGGCGTTGGGTGACGACGACCTCGCGCGTCCGCACCCGCTTTTGGTGACGAGCCCCAACGCGGCGATCGAAGGCGAGACAGACAACGAAGCGATCCTTCGCCGTCGCGAGCAAGCGCTGTTCGACAAGCGCGCTCAGGACCACGGCTTCGCGTTCGTCGCGATCTCCGGCGCGCGCTGGTTCTCCCGCACCGCCGTGATGCTGTCGTCGCCTGAGCGCACCGTCGCCAAGTACGATCCGCGCGCATCCGTGAGCTTCGACGACGCATCACGATCGGATCTGACGCGCGATACCAAGCAGATCTACAGCTACGCGGCGATCGCCCGCGCGCTCGAGGCGCGCACGGAGGACCCGCGCATCGGCCAGCTTGATTTGGCATTACGCGAGGTCGCGGCCGTGCTGCTCGAGCCGTTCGGCGCGCGCTACGAAGGCGCAGATCCGGGCACGCTCGAGCCCATCTTCGCGATCAACGGGGGACCGCTGGTGTTGTTCGACGATCTTCCGCGAGGCGCACGCCACCTCCTCGCGATCGGCGCTCTCGCGACACGTGCGCTCTATGGCGCGTACGAGGGTGACCCGCTGAAAGTGCGCGAGCGCGAGGGCGTCGTGTTGGTGGACGATCTCGAATCCATGCAAGATGCAGTCATCGCGAAGCTCATCCCGCACCTCTTGGCCAGGGCGCTGCCGCGAGTGCAATGGATCACCGCGACCTCTCACGCCAGCGTGACGATGAGCTGTGATCGAGGCGAGGTCATCGCGCTTCGTCGCGCAGGAGATCGCCTCGAGCTCCACGAAGGTCCCCTGGCGACGCTTCACTAGTTACGAGATCGGGAGGGCCTCGACGGCCCATGCTCTCGCGAGTGACGCGTCGATCCCCGCAGCGTCGAAGCCCGGAAAGATTACGTCGTCCAAGGTGGCTCGAACGATCCGCCGCGTGCGCTCTCTCGCGAGCAGGCCGTGCGACGGAAACGCTTCACCCGGCAGCGGACTCTCGTCTTCCACGAGCTCGCGCAGCTTCGCCGACAGCATTCGCCTCAGCCACTCGGGGAGCTGCGTCTTGATCTCCGGCGTGACCCAAGGAGAGGCGAGGTGCGCCCAGCCCGCGCGCGCGTGATCGATCTCGTCCGCGAGAATGGTCTGCAGCGCGGCTTTGACGAGCGGACTCTCGCTCTGATTGATCGCGGCCTCGAGGACCGAGCACGCGACCGTCTCGTTGATGCAGCTCATCGCGATCATGTAGAGGGCGAGGCGCAGTCCGCCCTGCGCGGGCTCGAAGCGCGGCGTGTGCACGGGCACGCGCGTAGGCCAAATCACGGCGTCCCCGCGATATCGAGCGGCGAGTTCCGTGCTGATCTCTGCGTGGCGGATCTCGTCGCGTACCGCGCGTCCGACGATCTTCACGACATACGGATCGGCCCCGAGCTCGAACATGGACATGGAGATCCCGGCGAAGCCAGCGGCCACCTGGAGCTCGAAGCCCGCGCGCTTCTGCCAAATATCGGCGAGCACGTTCCGTTGCTCCATCGGCAACGAGGCGATCACGTCGTCCTTCACGTCATCGAGGCTCGCGGCGTCTCGATCGGCGCGAGACCACCACGGCGCGGGTTCAGCTCGCACGCTCTAGTGGCACGGGGCCCAACCCGCGAACGCGTCGGGGTTGCCAGCGTCGGGATTGCTACCGTTCGCGTCCGTGGTCGCCGCGTCTTTGCCTGCCCCTGGACCAGGAGAGGGGGTCGGGTCGGACGAGCACGCGGTCGTTCCGACCGAGACCATGCCCATGACGACCACGGCGTGAAAGAGCTTCTTCGGCAGAGCGGGTGAATCCATTGACGCCATTGCATGCCCCTCCCGCTCACGTGTCAACGCTCAGGGACCCCACCACATCACTTCGCGCTCTCCGCTCGAGACGTGCACGCTCAACACGTCGCCGCTCACCTCGAGGGTCGGCTCGAACGAAGCGTCGGACGCGAACAGCGCGCTCTTGTGGAAGCCGTCCTTGCCCAGCCAGAACACGTGCAGCCCGCCGTCGCCCTTTCCGAACATGACGAGCATGCGGCCCTCGCCCACGAGACGGAAATCGAACCACTCGAACGCGTACGCGGCGAAGCGCTCCGGCGACGGGAAGTCCTGGCCGAGATCGCGCATCTCCGGCAGATGGGCCTTCAGGTATTTGTTGAGCACGTCGTAGCGGACGCCCTTGCTGATCCTGGGCAGCACGCGTGACGCCTCCGCCAAAATTGGCAGATCGCCGGGGCCTTTCGCGACCTCCACGTGCGTGCGGAAACGCTCCGCAAGCCCGAGGCGGGGTGAGCCGTGGTCGTCGAAGGCGTCGTCGTCGAGCGACTTGAGCCACCAATGGAACACGGCGAGGTCGCCTTCGCCGCTGCGCGACTGCAAGCGCACCACGCTCTCCCACAGCGGGTTGCGCGCGCTCCATGTCCCGCCGGCGCGCACGGCGCATTCGCCGAGGTAAGCGGCGCCGTGCACCACGACATTGAAGAGCTCGCTCTTGGGCGAGCCCACGTCCGCGCGCATCCACGCGTCGCGTCGCTCTCGGGTCACGGCGGCGCCGAGCCGATGGACGCTCGCGGGCGAGAAGTCCAGCTCGAGAGGCTTGCCGAAGACGCCAGCCGACGAGTCCACGAAGACGCGCGCCGCGTCCGTGAGCTGCACGAAGATAGCTCTGTTTTTACCGGGGTTAGCGTCAGTCGTACGCGCCGCCGCCAAATCACGGGCGGCCTCCGTCGGGTACAAAGGCAAGAAGTAATCGTTGAACAAACTCTGCGCGGTCACGGCCATGCGGCGCATCGTAGTCCGTTGCCTGATCCAAGGCGCTCCTAACTGCGTTAGGTTGTTCGCGTGCTCGCGCGCGACATTCGCTTCGAGGGTTGGACGACCGAGGCGTGGATGCGCTTTCTGAACCTCTGGGCGCCTCACGAGGGCGCGCCGACCGAGGGGGCGTCGCGCGGCGGTGTGGTCGCTCTCCACGACGGCACGCGCATCCGAAAGCTCGTCCACACGCGTCGCGGCAGGCTCGACCCCGTGCCGTGGCCGATACCGCTTCCGGAGCTCGCGGCGCAGCACGAGGCGAGCTGGGCGATGTCAGCGCGAATCGGCGCGCTCGAAGAGGTGATGGAGCGCTTCGGTGCCCGGGCCAAGCGCAAGGACGATCTGCTCGCGCAGTCGCTCTCTCTCGTCACTATCGTGCGCGAGCTCATCGTCGAAGGCCGCATCGACACATGGCCGCGCCGCCTGCGGGGCATTCCGATCCCGAACGAGAACGTCGTGCGCCGCGCGCTCGATGCGATCTGCCCAGCGGGCCACGCGCTCGCGCTCGGCATCTTCAAGGACGGCGAGCTGTGGACCACGATCTGCGCGCGTCGTACGGGTGATGCGTTCGACGTGATCGCCGGCCCCGAGGATCTGCGCCCCGCGATGGGCGTGCTCTCGAGCGATTGGCGTCGCGACTACCGCCACCTCGCGCGCGCCATCGAGGATCGCTACGCCCCGCTCGCGATGGGCGTCTTCGCCGAGCTCGACGTGTTCCGCGAGCTGCAGGTCGATCCCCGTCCGGGCGCCTGGAGCCGCGCGGTCGCGCTGCGAGACTTGATCGTCTCGCCGATGCCCGCTGCAGTCGGCGTCGCGGTCGGCGTGGACGGTGCGCGGTATGCGGCCTCGAAGGCCGGAGTCATCCTCCGCCGCATCGACTGGTTCGGTTTCGCCGAGCCGATGATCAGCGCCATGCGCCAAGGCGCGAGCGCAGTCGCAGGCAACAAAGATCTCGAGTCTCTCCTCGGCTTCAGCCCGCTCGAGGTGCTGCGCAACCTGCTCAAGCGCGACGAGTAGACTACTCGGCGGTCGCGTCCGCAGCGTCGATAGTGGATGTATCAACGGTTGACGCGTCAGCGACCGAGCCGTCGCGCGCGTCGGCGATCGAGGCGTCGGGCGGGGAGGTGTCGCCGCCGTCTGCCAGGCAGAGATCGCCGCGCGAAACAGCGGCTTTGGCGACCGTACAGCGAGGGTCCGCCTCGGTGGTGTCGAAGCTGGGAGGGGCCGCGCCGCACATCGTCGTGCCAAAGACGGACGTACGGCCGGCGTCGTTGACGCCGTGAGAGACGAAGCAGCGCGGCTTGCAGCCGAGGCCGGGAAGACTTCCGCTGAGCACGTCGAGCGCCGTCACCGCGCCGAGACACCCGCGCGGGTCGAGCTCACGCGCGACGAACGTGTAGGAGCCCGTATCGTCGCACGCCACGGCCAAAGCGAGCGACGCACCAATCGCGCACGCGACGAGCGCGACGAGCTTCATCTCACTCGACCGTCTTGATCTTGAGCTCGGCGAGCTGCTCGGGGCCGGCCTTGCTCGGCGCGTCCGTCATGAGGTCCGTGCCCTTCTGCGTCTTGGGGTACGGGATGACGTCGCGCAGGCTCTCGGCGCCGGAGAGCAGCATCGCGAGTCGATCCATGCCGACCGCGATCCCTCCGTGCGGCGGCGCGCCGAAGCGGAGCGCGTCGAGCAAGAAACCGAACTTCGCGCGCGCGTCCTCGTCCGAAATCCCGAGTGCGCGAAACACTCTCGCTTGCACGAGCGGGTCGTGGAGGCGGATCGAGCCGCCGCCGATCTCGAACCCGTTGAGCACGAGATCGTAGCGATGACACAGCACCTTGCCGGGGTCCGTCTCCAGCTTCTCGACGTCGCCGTCGTGCGGTCGCGTGAAGGCGTGGTGAGCCGCGGCCCAGGTCTTCTTGTCGTCGTCGTACTCGAATAGCGGCGGGTTCACGACCCAGAGGAATTCGAACTTGCCGCCGTGCCCAGTCTCCGGAATCAAACCAAGCTTCTTGGCGAGATGAACGCGCAAGTTGGCCATGACGGTCTGAACGACGCTCTCTTTTCCGAACTGAAAAAACAACAGGTCGCCGTCTTTGGCGCCGGTCTTCTCATTGATCGCGGTGCGAAGCTCGTTAGTGATCGTCTTTGACAAGGGTGATTGAGTCCACGCACCCGTCGCGTCGACCTTCGCGCGAGCGAGGCCCTTGGCGCCCATGCCTTTGACGAAGTCCTCGAGCTTGTCGAGCTCCGCGCGGGAGAGCTTGGCGGCGTTCCCCGCGGGGATGCGCATCGTCTTGACGATCTCCGTGGGCAGGTCGCGCCGGTAACGCCCGGACGTGAATTTGTCCGCGATCTCCTTCCAGAAGGAGATGCCTCCGCCTTCTTGCGCGATGACGAGCTCCGTCACGTCCGTGTGCGGCAGACCGAAGCGCATGTCGGGCTTGTCGTTGCCGTACTTGTCCATCGACTCGGCGAACGGCATCTCCGGGAACTGTCCGCTCGGGTACTTCTCCTTGAGATCGATCCCGAGGACCTCCTTCCACACGCCGAAGATCATCCCCTCCATCGTGCGGAAGATGTCGTCCTGCGAGACGAAGCTCATCTCGACGTCGATCTGCGTGAACTCCGGCTGGCGGTCGACGCGCAGGTCTTCGTCGCGGAAGCATTTGACGATCTGAAAATAGCGATCGAAACCGGCAACCATGTACAGCTGCTTGAAGAGCTGAGGGCTCTCCGCCAGCGCGAAGAATTTGCCCTGGTGCATGCGGCTGGGGACGAGGAAGTTGCGCGCGCCGCCGGGCGTGTACTTCACCATCACCGGGGTCTCGAGCTCGAGGAAGCCCGCGCTGTCGAAGTAGCGACGAACGACCTGATTGATGCGGTGGCGCACGCGCAGCGTCTTCTGCAGAGGGGCGCGTCGAAGATCGAGATAGCGATACTGGAGGCGCTTCTCTTCGGCCGTATCGATGACGTCGAGGATCTCGAAGGGCGTCGTGTCCGACTTGTTGAAGACGGTCATCTCGATGACCTGAACCTCGATCTCGCCCGTGGGCATCTTCGGGTTCTTGTTCGAGCCGCGGCTCACGACGACACCACGCACGCCGACCACCCACTCGGTGCGAAGCGCTTGCGACACGTCATGCGCGTGCTTCGGCGCTTCGCCGTGGCCCTTCAAATCAGGGTCGAACACGATCTGGGTGATGCCCTCGCGATCGCGCAGGTCGACGAAGACGAGGCTGCCGTGGTCTCGGTACGTGGCCACCCAGCCGAACAGGACGACCTCTTTGCCCACGTCCCCCGCGCGCAGAGCGTTGTTGTAGTGCGTGCGTTTGAGCTCGTCGATGAAGCGGGCCACGTGGGATCTCCTTTGAGTCTTTGGTTAGAGACGGCGGCCGGGAAGATAGCCTGAAACGGCGACGACAAGTTGGCCGAGACGCTCTGTTGCGTGTACGCGCGAGCGATGGCCAGAGTCACGAGCGAAGAGGACCGGTGGCCGGCGACCGCGTTCGTCGCTGCGGCCGTTCTGCTGCCGATCGCGTTCGCGGCGTCGCACGCCATGGCCGTTACGGACACGGCGCACGATCTCGAGGTCGCGCGCGTGCTCGGGCTCGAGTCCACGGGAGGTTTTCGCGCGCTGGACGCGTTCATCGCCGCGCCGTTCGTGCTCTCTCCGTTCGGAGATCGTGCGCTCGCGGCGTCGCTCTCGTCTGCCGCGATCGTAGGGGTGTTGGGGCTCGTCTTGTTCGAGTCCGTGCGCGCTCGCGCTTTACGCACGTCGCCAACGTTGGTCGCGTACGTCGCGTTCGTCACCTCGGCCATCGCGACGCTCGCGCCCGCGACACAGATGGAGGCCTCGACGGTCGGTGGCGCCGCTCTCGGCGCTCTGCTCGCGCTTCTGCCTCGCGC
Source organism: Myxococcales bacterium (assembly GCA_043784605.1). GTDB lineage: Bacteria > Myxococcota_A > Polyangia > Polyangiales > Polyangiaceae > JANYHY01. The sequence goes on from JAYVYD010000099.1 coordinate 11,539, forward strand.
GCTGCATGCGCGTGGACACTCCATCACGCGCGTCGCCTTCGCGCTCGGTCTCGCCGTGGCGTACGAGCCTCTCGTGGGCGTGTGCGCGCTCGCGTCGCTCGTGCCTTCACGCGCGCTGTTCGGTCGAGCGCGCCACGATGCCGTTCGCGCCATTGGGTCCATCGTCGCCGGGTTCGTGCCGCTCGTCGCGTCGATCCTGATGCGTCGCTCCACGGACTTCGACAGCAAGCCGTTCGCGCGCGTGTGGGGTGAAGGCTGGGGGGCTCGCGCGCCGTTCATTCCCGCGCTGATCACCGAGGTCGGTATTGTGGTGGTCGGCCTCGCGATCGGCGGTCTCGCGCTCACGGCGACGCGCAGACCGTCACGCGCCGCGGCGGTCTCTTCCGTCTTGGTGCTCGCGATCTCTTGCTCTGCGATCAACCTCGGCTGCGCGCTCGGTCCCGCGCGGTGGTCTCCGCTCGTGCTCGTCGCGATCTGCGAGGTCGCCCTCGTCGCGTCGACGGGAATGCTCGCGCTGTTGACGTTCGTACGCGAGACGCGCGTCCCGTTCGCCAAGGCAAGCGCCTGGCTCGCCGGTGTGGTCCTGCTCGCGATCGTCGCGCGGCAAGCAGACGACGCATCACTCCGGCTCGGTAAGCGCACTGGAGAGCCAGAGCGAGCGTTCGCGCGCTACGCGTGGGACGCGATACCGCTCGGGGCCGTCGTGCTCGTCGCCGACCCCGACGTCGCGCTCCACCTCGCTTCTGCGCGCGCGCAGGGAGATGTCCGCTCAGACGTCGCGTTCGTTCGTCTCGGCGCGTTCGGCGCGATGAACGACGTCGCGCGCGAGCCGAAGCTCGCCCCGCTGCTTCGCGATCAAGCGCTCTACGGCTCGCCCGAGGAGTGGTCGCTCTCGGCGCTCGCGGCGAGCAGACCGCTCGTGCTCGGGTTCGATGCCCGCTGGCCTCGCTCGCTCGCTCGCCACCTCGTCTCCGTCGGCGCGTTCGATCGCTTCTACTCGGAGCCGCGCGGGCTCAGCGATCGTCGCCTTGCTCTCCTCGCACAAGAGCCGTCGCGGCTCGCGCTCGTCTACGCGCTCGAGCGCGTACCCGACCCAGAGCTCGCCCGCGTCACGGCGACCCTGCTTCGCCTGCGCTTGCTTGGCGCCGCGGCGTCGACGGACCGCGACGTCATCGGCACAGCTCTCGACGACCTCCGCCCCTTCGCTCCCGCGGACCCCACCGCATTCGAGATCGTGCGCCGCCTGACGCTCAAGAGCGGCCCCATCGATTTGAGCGATCTCGGACGCTGACCGCGACCGCCCCCGGAGAGGGTCACAAAAAGATCAAAAGATCGGGAGGTGTTTGGGGTGCGCGAGTTCCCGCTGCCTGGCGCTCAAGAGCGGCCCTATCGATTTGAGCGATCTCGGACGCTGACCGCGACCGCCCCCGGAGAGGGTCACAAAAAGATCAAAAGATCGGGAGGTGTTTGGGGTGCGTGAGTTCGCCAAATCCACTTTTGATCGCCCCGATCTAGTTGTGCGTTTTCTTTGCCTGGCGCCAGCAGGACGTCAGGCTCCTGGGAGCGCAGGAATCGCGCCGATCCCTCTGGAAATTAGGGTCCAACCGATGAGCTTGTATAGTACACGCGCACCGACGTTGCCGTCCCACTCGTCGTCGGGTCCGGGCGCGACTTCGTTGAGGTCGAAGCCGACGATTCGACGTCCGCTCTGCGCGACCATCCCGACGAGCGCGCTCGCCTCGTGAAGGGAGAGCCCTCCAGCGACGGGCGTCCCCGTGTGCGGGCACAGCGAGGGATCGAGGCCGTCGATGTCGAACGACACGTAGACGTCTCTCGGCAATGAGCCGAGCGCCGCGGCGAACACGTCCAGCACACGACCCTGCATGCGCGCGCGCGCGATCTGAACGTCGAAGAGCGTGTGTACGCGACCCTCGCTGCTCTTGATCCGCTGGAGCTCCTCTTCGCAGAAATCGCGGATGCCCACTTGAACGATCTTCGCGACGCCAGGAATGCGCCGAAGGACGTTGTCCATGATCGAGGCGTGAGAGTCCTCGAAGCCTTCGTACGCGCGCCGCAGATCCGCGTGCGCATCCACGTGCAAGATGCCGAGGCCCGGATGCGCCTCCGCGTGCGCGCGGATGCAGCCGAACGGCGTCGAGTGATCACCGCCCACAAGACCGACGATCTTGGACAGTCCCATCAGTCGCTTCGTCTCCAGGTAGACGATGTCGTTGATGCGCCCGCTCATCGCGTTGACCTTCGCGAGATTCTCCACGAGCTCCGCGTCGCCCTCCACCACACCACCCGCCTCGATGATCTCCGCCGCCGCGACGCGCGCCTCGTCGTTCCATGTGCGGATGTCCTCGGACTCGGCGAGCATCGCGATGCCGACCTCGAATGGCTTGCCGGTCTCGGCGTCGAACAGATCGACCTGCTTCGAGGCGTCCAAGATCGCGCGCGGGCCGTCTGCGGCGCCAGAGCCGTACGAGGTGGTCGCGTCCCAAGGGACCGGCAGCAGCACGACCGCGGCCTCGTCGGGCGTGGTGGGGAGACCGAAAATGCCGGAGTCTTTGGGAGCGGCCGCGTTGGCATCGAACGTCATGGCCGCGCCTTATAGTCTTGCCGTACCCTTCTCGCCATGGACGCGAAACAGCTCGAGGCGATCTTCAAAGAGCGTGACATCAAGCGGGTGAAGATCGGCGGCTTCGATGTCGACGGCGTGCTGCGCGGCAAGTACGTCTCGCTCGAGAAATTCTGGGGCGTCGTCAAGAGCGGGTTCGGGTTCTGCGACGTCATCTTCGGCTGGGACATCGGGGACGTCCTCTACGACAACGGCAAGGTCACCGGCTGGCACACCGGCTATCCCGACGCACACGCGACGCTTGACCTGTCAACGTTTCGCGAAGTCCCCTGGGAAAAAGGCACGGCCGCGTTCCTCGCGGACTTCGTGAACGCGGACGGCACGGGACACCCCGCGTGCCCGCGCTCGCTGCTGAAGACGGTGATCGCGCGCTCCAACAAGATGGGCTTTGCGCCGACGTTCGCCGCCGAGTTCGAGTTCTTCGTCTTCAAGGAGACGTCGGACTCGGTCCACGCGAAGGGCTTCCGCGGCATGACGCCGCTCAGCCAGGGGATGTACGGCTACTCGTGGCTGCGCGAAGGCCAGAACAGCGAGCTCTGCCACGCCATCCTCGACGAGATGGCCGCGTTCGACATTCCGATCGAGGCGCTCCACACCGAGACGGGCCCTGGCGTCTACGAGGTGGCCATCCGCTACGACGAGGCGCGCTGCGCATGGCCGACAAATCGGCGCTGTTCAAGACCGGGAATGAAGCAACTCTGCGCGCAGCGCGGCGTCATCCCGACCTTCATGGCCAAGTGGAGCGCCGAGCTGCCCGGCTCGAGCGGGCACCTGCACCAGTCGCTGTGGACCGGCGACACGAACGTCTTCTTCGACGCGTCGAAGGACGACCGGCTGAGCGAGAAGGCGCGGCACTACATGGGTGGACAGCTGGCGCTCATGGCCGAGCTCACCGCGCTCTACGCGCCCACGGTCAATGCGTACAAGCGCTACGTGCCCGGCGTTTGGGCTCCGCTCACGGCAACCTGGGGCCTCGAGAACCGCACGTGCGCCGTGCGCGCCATCTCCGGCGACGAGAAGGGGACGCGCCTCGAGTACCGGCAGACGGCCGCCGACATCAACCCGTACATCGCCATCGCCACGTGCCTCGCCGCAGGGCTCCACGGCATCGAGCACCGCATCGATCCGGGGCCGCAGGCCTCGGGTGACGCCTCGGGGCACGCGGATCCGTCGCGGCGACTTCCGCGCACGCTGCGGGAGGCGACGACGCGCCTTGCGGCAAGCACCGCGGCGCGTGCGATCCTGGGCGATGCGTTCGTCGAGCATTATGTGCGGAGCCGCGACTGGGAGGCACGCCAGTACGAGCGCGCGGTGACCGATTGGGAGCTGCGGCGGTACTTCGAGG
>JAYVYD010000100.1:0-4936 GCA_043784605.1 Myxococcales bacterium
CGGTGTCTGATCGCGCAGCACCGGACGCGGATATACCTGAGGTTGACCCTATGGACGCGTCCAATTCAGATTGGCCCGGATGGAGGCGTATCCCCGACCTCCAGGTGTTCAATTGTCCGCTTGACGTGGCGATCGATCCGGCATTGGTCGTTCCGGCCATCAAGTGGATCCCTTGCACCGACGGTCGCCCGAACTGCGAGGAGATAGACGGGACGCCTTTCTCTCCCGAGGTTATTAAGTTCCCAAATGGGTGGTTCTCGCGTGACGGGCGCGCGTTCATGTTGGCGCACTTCATCCAATCCAACATCATCGGTCAGTACAGCATCTATGACGCAAAGACGCTCGCTCCGCTCGCCGCTTGGAGAGGGAAACATGGACCGAGCCCATTCTGCGACGTGAACACCGAGTTCAGCGAGACGAAGATGGGGGTTCTGTATGCTACCTCGTTGGACGGGGGGCCAATCTCCCGTCTGATCGACGTCAATACGCCCATAGGGCTTATGACGAAACCTGCCCTTCTTGCGCTCTCAGCGACTGGCGACACATCGTCTGTGTTTGTGGTCTCTGACACGACCTTTGCGTTCAGCATGAATCTTAGTGGGTCCATCGTTCGGGGACTGACGGGAACTTCGACCTTCGTGCGGACCAACTGGCCCTACCGACTGAACACTCCAATCGTTGTTGGGGACGACGTCTACGCGGTCAATGAGCATGGAACCGGCGACGGGTGGTACCGCGAGGGGCGCATTGTCGCGGACGCGTCTGTTTCCATTTTTCGGGAAGCACCTCAGCGCCACATTACAGGCATGGTGACTGACGGGAACGACTGGTATTGGGCGGAGTCTTACGGCTCCGGCAATCCCAATGACTTCGTTCAACCAAACGTAGAGATCTACACATCACCCTATACAAATGACCCGATTGCGCTCGACAACGCGAAAAAGAAGATTGCCACGTTGCCTCCCGGACTGCCTTTTGCGTCGACACAGTCCCCGCGACATGCCATCTTTCAGGCTATTCCTGGGCAAACGGAAGTGTTTCGGGCATCGGACGGCCACCGCACGACCATCGTCAATCAGGGAACGGGGTGGTGCGCGCAACCGCTACTGGCGACTGACACCGAGTTTTGGTGCATCGAGCGATTGGGCAAGAATGGGCCCGACGGTGTGAAAGTGACCAAAATCCACTTGACCGCGTGGTGAGGCAGTCGATGTTGATCAATGCTCGTGGGGTCGTGGCACTTGTGCTGACGGCATGCGGAACCGGTGGAACAGATAGCGCGACAGATGGCGGCCAGGAGGCTGCTGATTTCTGTTGGAACTACTATGCCAAAGTGACCGTAGGCAGGGACGCCAGTGCTACCCCCGCTCCGACCGGAGGAGGATACTGCTGTCCGCTCAACGGGTTCGCGTGCGGCGGTGGGTCGGTGGGAGGGTGGGTGGCCACGCCACACGAGTGCTGCTCGCACCTAGCGAGCCCGGACATTCCGCTCATGAGCATCGTCGATTCACACGGTTGCGCCGGACTGGCCAGGGACAACGCTGGTTGCTGTCAGCAGTGCTCTGGCTCGGATGCTGGTGGGAAGGATTCGGCGACAGACTCGGCAACGGACGCTCCAAAGTCCGACTGAAGAGGTGATTCATTCAGCCAGGCGACGGGAAGAAGGTACGCAACCTGCAGCCTTGGCAGCGCGACATCAGGTTCACGATGAGTGCGGGGGACCCATGTTCGAGTGCATGTAAGATGAGCAGCGACGCTGACATCGGCTCACGCAGTTGCGCGTGCAGGCAACGATGTCGGAAGCGTCTCCGATGTACTCGGTGCCGAACTCGTGCTTCCAGAGCGCGCGCGTCTTCGCGAACGCCGTCGCGAGCAATGGCGCTTCCTCAGGGGTCGCGCCGAATCCACCATCGTGATCAAGTAGGTCTCCGAAGAGTTGATCACAGTCGGCGGCGTATTGACGTGGATGGAGCATGTGGAGGTGCCACATCCGGTCAATGGCTCTCGTCGGCGCGAGTGGCTCAGAGGGATAACGCTGGGCGAGGATCAGAAAGCGCTCGTAGTCGGCGGCATCGCGAGCGAGCACCTCGCGCGGAATAGTACCGAGGTCTTCGGAGCGGAGTGCGGAAGCAACAAGATCAACGGAGATGATGGACTGGTTCATTGGATGTTCCGTTCGTGAAGGTCAGGGAGAGGAGCTTTTGACGACGCCGAGCGGACGTCGCAATAGCGCTGGCTGGTGCGGCCGCTGAACCCGTCGACGTGCGGCTACGCGAACAGGCGCAGCAACGTTTTCGAGAGTGTCTTCGACTTGGCGAAGCAATGTAATGTCTCGCCCTATCCCGTCCTGACTGCCGCATAGAGGGCTGCTCTGATCGCCTCGGCGAAGGAGTGACCGATGACGGATCAACGAGCGGAGGGCTTGCGAAGAGAGATCGCGGAGCACGGTGGTGGGCGTGGCGTCCGATACGACGCTGACCTGAAGGCGCGCGCGATTCGCTATTTGCGAGAGCAACGCGCGGCTGGCGTGAGCCTCACGCAGTTGGCGAGAGAGCTGGGCCTCCATATCGAAACGATCGGCCATTGGAGCGCGAGCACGCCACCCACTATGCGTGTGGTGGAGATCGCCCCCGAGCCCAAGTCATCAAACGCATTAGCGATCGTGACGAGCGGTGGTGAGCGGCTGGAGGGACTGTCGCGCGAAGATGCAATTGCCATATTGCGAGCGCTGAGATGATCCTCGGGACGAGCCGCGCAGTGCGGGTCTTCGCTTACCCCGAAGCGGTAGATTTGAGAAAGGGCTATGACGGTCTCTTCGGACTCGTGACGCAGGGACTCTCGCGCGATCCGTTGAGCGGCGAGCTCTATTTGTTCGTCAATAAGCGACGAGACTCATGCAAGGTATTGGTATGGGACGGCACCGGACTATGTATTTTCCAAAAGCGATTGGAGCGCGGGCGCTTCGCCTCGCTCTGGCGTGACGCTGGCGTCGTCGTGCGACTGACCGCGAGCGAGCTCGCGTTGTTCATCGAAGGCTGCGATCTGGTCGGGCGACGCGCGCTCTCGCCTGCGGCAGTCGTTCCGTCGCCGCCGCCATAAAAAGCAAAGAAAAGTCGTCGAGGGGATCGACAACGCGGATACAAAACTTACTGTCTCATTCGTGGTCGACGTTCGGCACGAGAAAGACATCGAGCAACTGCGTCGCGTCGCGCTCGCGCAGCGTGTGCAGATTGAGTCGCTGCTCAAGGTGCTCGCGAGCCAGGCGGCGGAGCTTGGGGCACTCAAAGGCAAGACCGGCGAGTTGCAGCAGACATTGGCGCTCGTCGAGCAGTTGACGAAGCAATCGAAGCAGCTCTCCGAGGAGCTCAAGAAGCTGCCGGACGATACTTCCAAAGAGAAGAAGCCGCGCACCAAGTTCGGCAACACCGAGCAGCCGACACTGCCCATGGTCGAAGAATTGTTCGAGCTCGACGCGGCCGACAAGACGTGTCCGAGCTGCGGCGGCGATCTGGCGCCGATGAAAGATCAATTCGAGACGAGCGAGATGGTCGACGTCATCGAAGTCAGTTATCGCGTCGTGAAGGTCAAGCAGCAGAAGTACACTTGCAAGTGCGGCGGCTGCGTCGAGACCGCACCCGGTCCCGAGCGCGTGACACCTGGCGGACGCTACTCGCTCGCGTTTGCCGTCAATGTCGCGATTGACAAGTATCTCGACCATATTCCGTTATCGCGCCAAGAGCGCATCCTCAAACGACACGGACTCGTCATCACCTCACAGACGCTTTGGGATCAGCTCAATTCCCTCGGCCGTCGACTCGAGTCTGCTTCGCGAGCACTACTCGCGAGAGTGCTCGCTCAGCCGGTAATCGGCCTCGATCAGACGAGTTGGGGAAGGCTCGACGGAAAGAAGGACACGCCATGGCAGATGTGGGCGCTCACCGCGCCGAGCATGGTCGTGCACCGAATTCGAGACAACAAGAGCGCTGATACTTTCAAGTCGCTGATTGGCAACTATCGAGGTGTCATCGTATGCGATGCGCTCAAGACTCACGAGGCAGGTGCTCGTGGCAATGACGCTATTGTGCTCGCTGGATGCTGGGCTCACGTCTATCGAAAATTCGAGGAGGCCGCGCCCAACCATCCGCAGGCCAACACTGCAATGAAGTGGATCGGCGATCTCTATGACATCGACGATCGCGCGGCTGGCGATCTCGACAAGAAGGCCGAGCTCCGACGTACCGCGAGCGCCGCGGTGATCGCGGAGTTGAAGACATGGTTGTGGAGCCAGGCCGCGCTCCAGACATTATCGATTGGCAATGCTGCTGCGCACTGCGTTGCCAACTGGGACCGCCTCACGCGCTTCTTGCAAGATGCACGCATTCCGCTCGACAACAACGCTACGGAGCGCGGAATTCGCGGCCCCGTCGTCGGTCGCAAAAATCACTATGGGTCAAAGTCCGAGCGCGGCACCCAGGTGGCGTCTCTCTTCTACTCGCTCCTCGAGACAGCCAAGCTCGCTGGCGTCGACCCCGCCGCATACCTGCGCGAGAGCGTAAGCGAAACAAGCGCGGTTTGTCGAGGTGCAGGGCGGGCGCGGAAACCCGTCAGGGAACGGTGTGAGCGTCTCGCGGTGGGTTCGGACCGAGCTCGTGCGGTGTGCGTTCGGCTGGATTGGGGGTGATTTCGTCTTGCGAACGCAGGCGTCCCTTGGCGGCGTGTTCAGGCTGCGTGGTGGCCGAGGGTGAGTCGCCGGATGATGGCTGTCTTGTAATAGGGAGGCGCTCGCGCCGGAGCTCGCACCGGTGGCTCATTCGGCTTGCCGATGTGACGGAGGAACCGCGCGATGCTCTTGGGGTCTTGCACGAGCGCGACGAGCTTCATGCGGCCATCGCACTTGGGGCACTTCTGCACGTCGAGCGCGAACGCCCGCGCCATC
>JAYVYD010000101.1:0-20528 GCA_043784605.1 Myxococcales bacterium
CGCGGCCATGGGCCACAGCGGGGCCGCCGACTGGGCGTGGGCTCGCAAGGCGCAAGAGGTCGTCAAGATTCCGGTGATCGTCAACGGCGACATCAAATCCGCGGAGGACGCCAAGCGAGCGCTTGCGGAGACGGGCTGCGCTGCCGTGATGGTCGGCCGCCGCGCGATCGATCATCCTTGGATATTCCGCGAAGCCAACGCGCTGTTGGAGCGTGGCGAGCGTCTCGATAGCCCCACCGCCAAAGAACGAATCGAGCTCTGCGTGAAGCATTTGCAGGCAAATACCGCAGAGCGCGGCGAGCCTTGGGGCGTGCGCGTCAGTCGCCGACACCTTTCGGGCTACCTGCGTGGTCTTCGTGGAGCCGCGGCGCTCCGACAGCGGCTGCTCGTCATCGACTCGCTTTCCGAGTGTCTCGACGTGCTCGCCCAGGCCATGCGCAACGCGGAGATGGCTGGCCCCGTCGCGGAAGAGGCCTTGACGGTCGTCTGATCGCCCTATAGGGTTCGCCGCCCTGAACATCCGATGGCGTTCACGCGCTCAGATGCTCACAATCGTCCGGTTTTCTGCAGCTTCAATCGAAGGATCTTTCCGATGGCCGTTTGCATTCGTCTCTCCCGCGCTGGCGCCAAGAAGCGCCCGTTCTATCGCCTCGTCGTAGCGGACCACCGCAGCCCGCGCGACGGTAGCTTCCTCGAGAACATCGGGACCTTCGATCCGAGCAAGGACCCCGGTCACCTCACGCTCGACCAAGCTCGCCTGGACTACTGGACCGGAGTAGGCGCCCGTCCGTCGGACACCGTCTCGCGGATCCTCAAGCACCACGCGCGCACTGTCGCTGCGGCCACCAAGGCCTGATCCCGGTCTCGCGCTCGACGAAGAGCGCGTCTGAAAGAAATTATGGCGCTCACTGATCTGATCCGCACCATCGCCGAAGAGCTCGTCGACCAACCCGACAAGGTGGAGGTCCGCGAGGTCGCGGGCGAGCACAACAGCGTCATCGAGCTGCGCGTCGCCAAGGAAGACATCGGCAAGGTCATCGGCAAAGACGGGCGCACCGCGCAATCGATGCGAACGATCCTCGCGGCAGTGTCCACCAAATCAGGACGACGCGCCCACCTAGACATCGTCGACTGAGGAGTACGGTGTTTTTCGCCGATACCTTCGCGATGCCGTCGTCGGGAGTCGTCGCCGTACGGGAGTACGGCTCCTCGTCCGCTCCTAGGCCTCGCTCGGTCTCGACGAAAACCACCGCACTCCTCGGCTCGGCAGTCCTTGGCTTGGCAGTCCTTGGCTTGGCAGTCCTCGCTTTGGCGGGCCTCGGCTTTTGATGGTGGGGCCTGAGGAGTGGGTGGCTCTTGCTGTTGTGGCTCGGCCTCATGGCATTCGTGGTGAGCTGCGTTTGAAGCTGTTCAACGAGGACAGCAACGTGCTGCTCGATCAGGAGGAAGTGCTCGTGAGGCTCGCGGACGGCGAGTCTCATGAGGTGAGCATCGACTTTGCGCGCCGCGCGAACGAGGCCATCTTGATGAAGCTGCACTCGGTCGATGATCGAGCGCGCGCTGACGCGCTTCGAGGCGCGGAGATTTGTGTGAAGCGTGCGGCCTTCCCGCCGCTCGCACCCGGCGAATTTTATGCGTGCGACATCAAGGGAGCGCGCGCGCTGTTGAGCGATGGCTCCGAGCTCGGTGTCGTGCAGGACATGATCGAGTATCCTGCGTCGATGGTGCTCGTCGTAAAGGGCGCGCAGAGCTGGGAGATCCCGCTCGTGGAAGCGTGGGTCTCCGAGGTGGACGTGGAGAGCGGCGTCGTGCGCGTCTCTTCTCTCGAAGGCATAGAGCCGCTCGATCAAAGGAAACCCAAGCCGGCCGACGAACACGAAGAGGCGTGATGCGCTTCGACGTAGTCACACTCTTCCCCGAGTTGTTCGCGCCCTTCATCTCGACGGCGTTCGTCGGCCGCGGGATCGCAGGCGGCCAGATGAGCATGCGGACGCGCTCCCCCCGTGATTTCGGCCTCGGCAAGCACAAGAGCGTCGACGACACGCCCTACGGCGGCGGCAGCGGCATGGTGATGCGTGTGGACGTCATGGTCGCCTGCATGGAGTCGCTCGACGCGGATGCGCCCGAAGGTGCCCACGCGCACCGCGTACTGTTGACCCCTCAAGGGTCACCGTGGTCGCAAGCGCGCGCTCACGAGATGGCGGCGCGGCCCGCGGTGATGCTCGTGTGCGGTCGGTACGAAGGCTTCGACGAGCGTGTACGTGCGCACGTTCACGAAGAGATCTCGCTCGGCGATTTCGTGATGACGGGCGGAGAGGTCGCCGCGATGGCGATCATCGAGTCCGTAGTGCGCCTTCTCGCTGGCGTCTTGGGCAACGAGGACTCGACGCGAGAAGAGTCGCACGCGCCGGAGACGGGCCTGCTGGAGTACGCGCACTACACTCGCCCCGCGGAGTTTCGTGGCGCGGCCGTGCCAGCGGTGCTCACCGCGGGCAACCACGCGAAGATCGAGGCGTGGCGCACCACGCAACAAGCGGAGCGCACCAAAGCGCGCAGACCCGATCTCTGGGAGACTCACAAAATGGGCAAGAAATAGTGAGGGCGAAGCCCATCCACCCGGCGTTGCCGTTCGCCGAAGGAGCCGACAAGTGAGGCGTATCGCGATCGCTCTGGTGCACTACCCGGTGCTCGACGGGCAGGGCGCTACGGTCACGAGCGCGATCACCAACCTCGACGTGCATGACTTGTCACGCAGCGCGCGAACCTACGGCTGCTCGGACTACTTCATCGTGCACCCGATCGAGGCACAGCGCGCCCTCGTCACACGAATCACCGAGCACTGGACCCACGGCTCCTCTTCCAAGCGCATCCCGGCGCGCAAGGAGGCGCTCGCGCTCGTGCGGCTCGTGCCCACGCTCGACGAGGCATACGTCGCGATGGGCGGTCGCGAGGCGATCGACGTGTGGAGCACGGCGGCGCGCGCGTCCGAGCACGTGCTCACGTTCGAGGCGGCACGGAGAGTGGAGAGCGATCGGCCGCTACTTATTTTGTTCGGCACCGCGTGGGGGCTCACGCAAGAAGTGCTCGCGCAGTGCGACGCGCGGCTCGAGCCCATCCACGCGAAGACCGACTCGGGATACAACCACTTGAGCGTTCGCTCGGCCTGCGCGATCACGCTCGACCGCCTGTTGGGTTGAACCTGCAGAAGGAAGGTGCTTCACGGGCGATTCGTATAGGGTGTAAGCCATGCCCCGTTCACGTGCTCTGATAGTCGCAGTCGTTGTTCTCTCGCTCGCGTCGTGCAAGCTCTTCAAAAAGAAGCACCGCTACGACGCAGGAAGCTCGTCGGACCCGTACGGCGGCACGACCGGCTCATCGGCCGACGACACCACGACCGACGATGATCCGGATCCGCCGACCTCACCCGCCGATTTCAAGGCGCAGCTGACGCGCAGCTATCCGTCGAACAACGGCCTCATCACCGTGAGGTACCCGTCGGACTGGGCCGCAGACACTGTCGGTCAGGCCGTGATCCAAATCTCGCGGCAGCTCACGGGCAGCGAGGACGAAGACCTCACGTTCATCTCGATTCCCACGCCTATCTCCGAGGAGCTCCAGGCGTTCACGAACGTGCTCGTCGGCGCCGAGATCCCGAAGCTCAACGGCTACACCGAAATTTGGCGCAAGAACAGCAAGTGCGCCGGCAGCGTACCTGGCGTCGAGATCGAGGCGACGTGGGTGCCGCCGAACGCGATCACGTACAAGCGCTGGTCCTGCAACTTCCTCAAGAACGGCCACGGCTACTCGTTCGCCTACGATTTGCCGAAGAGCAAGGTGTCGCGAGACGACGCACTCCTCAAGGCGATGGTCGACAACACCAAATTCACTCCCTAGCTCTCTAGGAGCGGTGGCAGGACGACCAAGCCTCCAAACCTGGCCGCCAGCACCTCCACGAGCACGACGCGCGCGTTTGCAACGCCCGACGCGTGAACGAAACGAGCGCGCTTGGCCTCGAGGCCGTGTGCGCGAAAATCGGCCAAAAGCTGGGTGAAATCGTTTGCAGGATACACGAAGCACGCACGCCCTCGCTTGCCGAGCAGGGCGCGCGTCGCTGCGATGAACGCGGTGACGTCTCCCATGCGCGCGTCGCGTTTGAGATCGCCCGGCGCGCGTCCGGCTCCGGGTCGAACGAAGGGAGGGTTGCAGACGACCACGGAGGCTAAGCCTCGGTGCGGGAGCGACGCCGCGAGTACGTCCTGCAGGATGACGCGTGCGCTCGTAGACAGCAAATTGCGCTCGACGTTGGCGGCGAGGAGTTTGGCGGTGGGTTCGTCACGCTCGATCAAGACCACCTTCGACGCTGAGCCTCGGCTCAACATCGACAAACCGATCGCCCCAACACCCGCGCCGAGATCGAATACCAGACCTCTGCAAGGCCCCGCGAAGTCGGCGACCAGCCGCGCGTCTTGGTTGAATCGATAGCCGCGCGCGGGCTGCTCCAGCAGGAGCGCACCCAGCGCGTCGACCGTCGTGCTCACTTCTGGAACGGACGACGCCCACGCAGCGAGAGGGCAGTGACGGCGCCGGGGAACACCTGCACGACGTACGTGCCGAGCAACACGTTCGCGCCCTGCACCTTGCCCACCGCGCTGATGCGAACGGGTACGCCCGTCTGGTAGTTGAGCGCGCCGAACAGGCCGAGCGTGCTCGTTCCTAACCCGGCCTCTGCGCGAGACTTGTCCGGAAGCGGGTCGGACTCGTTGTCACCGAAGTAGAACATGTCGCCCTCGGGGCGGTAGTCCGTGTTGACCATCGTGCCGCTCAGCCGAACGTCGCCGCAGTCGTGCACCTCTCCCGCGATGATGCCTTTGTCGGGCTTGATCGTGAGTCCGCCTGCCGCGCTCGCGATGGTGTTGAGGTCCGTCGATGCGACAGCGCTAGGCTCGTAATAGACCTCGTTGGGGCCAGCACCTTGCCCGACTTTGTCGTTCGCGAAGTAGATGTTGTAGTCGTAGATGGGACTCCACAACGAGCTGCCCGCGTCGCTCGTGCGGATGATCAAGGGCGTCTCTGTGGGGATGCCAGCGTAGGAGAACTTTCGCAGCTTGCAGCCCTCCTTCGGGCACTTGGTCGACCACGTCGGCAGCGGAGTCAACACGGGATCCATCGCGGTCGTGACCACCGCAGAACCGACGAGCGCTCCGAGTGCGCCTTGCGGACCTTCTTGGAAGACCTCGATCTTCACACCCACGGAGTCGTTGCCGCTCGAGAAGAGCTTGATGTACCCGGTCATCGTCACGGTCTTTGGGATGCCTTGTGCCTTCGGCGTGTCGAGGCACCCGAGGTCGAGCGCCGGGTCCGTGGAGGAGAAATAATGAAGGTTCGTGCCGCGCGCGGTCTCGTTCTTCGGCGCCTGCACGTAGTCGCAGCAAGCGTTGATCGGCTTGCCGTTCGTGCATGCAAGCGGAGGCGTCAGCGTGGGAACCGTGCACGGCGAGCACGCCGCATATTGGTTCTTCGTGAGCGACGGCTTCGCGGTCTCGCTCGCGCAGGTCACGGTCCCTTGCGGGTTGCTGCCCGCGTCCGTGGTGAGAGTGTTCTTGGCGCTACAGGCGGCGAGGAGAGACAGCGTGATGACACCGGCGAACAATACGGAAGAGACTTGCATGGCGACTCCAAAGGATGGCTGACAAGGCGGCTGAAGGAGACCATCTTATCGCAAAGGAAGCCTGTCGTGCCCGCCTCACCTTCGTCTCCGAAGCAGCTCGTCACCGAGAAGGCCACCGAGCTCGGCTTCGACGCGATCGGCTTCGCGAGTGCAACGGCGCCGTTGGAGGCTGATTTCGAGCGGTACCGTGAGTTCTTGCGCGACGGAATGCACGGCGAAATGAAGTGGCTCGGCGACGGCGCAGACGTGCGCGAGCGGGTGGACAGCGCCAATCTCCTTGCGGGCAGCAAGACTGTGATCTGCCTCGCGCGCCGGTACCAACGCGCTGACGAGGGGACCGACCCGCCGTTCGCTCGATTCATCGCGAGGTACGCGCGCGGTCACGACTATCACAACGGCGTACGCAAGAAGCTCCGCCGGCTCGCGGCGTTCGTACGCACGCTCGGTGCAGACGTGGAGGCGCGGCCGCTCTGCGACAAGGAGCCGATCCTCGAGCGCGCGTGGGCAGCTCGCTCGGGCCTCGGATTCGTCGGCAAAAATGGGATGTTGATCGTCCCCGGGCACGGCTCGTACGTGCTGTTGGGCGAGGTGTTGACGACGCTCGTGATGGAGCCCGACTCCGCGATGGCGGAGCGCTGCGGCAGCTGCACGCGCTGCCTCGACGTGTGCCCGACGCGTGCGTTTCCACGCCCCTTCGTGCTCGATGCTCGCAGGTGCGTCGCGTACCTCACGATCGAGCTCGAGGGAGACGTGCCCGAAGACTTGCGCGAAGGCATCGGCGAGCACCTCTTCGGGTGCGACGACTGTCAGGCCGTGTGCCCGTTCACGCGCGGTCACAAGACCGCTTCGCGCGCCGAGATGTTCGCGCCGCTCGAGCAGTGGGCGACTACCGAGCTGACGGACCTGCTCGCACTCGATTTGGCGAAGCGCTTCGGCGAGCTCACGCGCGGGAGTCCGCTTTATCGCGTGGGTCCGGGTGGATTGGCGCGCAACGCCGCGATCGTCCTCGGCAACCGCAAGGACGTCTCCTCGAAGGCGGCGCTCGAGGTCGCCGCAACGTCGCATCCATCGGAGGTGGTCCGGCGCGCCGCAGCTTGGGCTATCGCTCGTATGAACGGATGAGCGTCGTCGGTCCTACCTGATATAAGGACAACATGCAGTGTGCACGCATCACCTCGCTCCTCGCCGCGCTAGCCTTGCTGCCGTCGGTGAGCCTCGCGCAGGAGACCGCCCTCGGCCCTTTGCGAGAGGCAGCCCAGAAGGCCACGACCGATCCCTCCGCCGCGCTCGCGCTCGGGCGCGCTCTTCGACGCGCGGGTCATCCGGATGAAGCGCTCCTCCAGCTGCGGCGCGGTGCCGCGCTCCAGACGGGGCATGAGCCGGGCAACGCGATCTTGCTCCATAGAGAGATCGCCCGTGCGTACGTCGACAAGCGGGACTTCGGTCAAGCGGTCGTGGCTTGCCGCGTAGTAGGCGCGCAGACGGGGGGCGGTCCCGCCGGTCACGCGTGCATGGCCGAGGCGCACCTCTTGTGGCGGCGCGGGAGTGAGGCGCTCGCCGAGGCTGCGCTCGCGCTCGCGAACGGGAGCCACGTCGTCGACGCGAAGATCGCCGAGGGGCGCGCTTACGCGCTGACGCTCGACGAGGCCAAGGCGGAGGCGTCGCTGCGAGAGGCGATCACGTGGGACGCCAACGCGGCGGACGCATACGTGGCGCTCGCCGAAGTGCTCGAGTCCACCCACCGACACGACCTCGCGGTGGACGCGCTGAAGAAGGCCGCGCAGCTGGATCCCGCGAGCCCCGATGCCGCGTACGCGCTCGGGCGCGCGCTGCCGCCCGGACCTGAGGCGATCGTCTCGCTCGAGCACGCGACGCGCGATCGCCCGACCTTCACCGCCGCGTGGACCACGCTCGCGACCGATCTCCTCGCGCAGAACCGCGCGGCGGACGCCCACAAAGCCGCAGAGACCGCGCTGCACGGGGCAGCGCAAGACGTGAACGCGCACGTGCTCATGGGCAAGGTGTGGCTCGCCGAGAGCAAGCCAGACGACGCGCTCCGCGAGGCGGCGGTCGCGCTGGGCATCGTGGCGAACTCCGCGCCCGCGAAGCTGATCGTCGCAGACGCCTACGCGCAGAAGGGAGAGATCGATCTCGCGCTGGAGCATTACCAAGCCGCCTACGGGTTCGATCACACGGAGGCGACGCCACTCCTGCACGCGGCCGCGGCGTGCATCAAGGCGAACCGCACGACGAGCGCGAAGGCCTACGGCACCAAAGCCACGACGGATTTCCCGTCGCTCGCCGCAGCGTGGGTCATGCTCGGCGACGCGCTGGTCGCCGACAAAGAGGGCCCTGCCGCGAAGACCGCGTACGACAAAGCACTGACCCTGCCGAACGTGGACGCGACGAGCGTACGCGCGAAGATCGTGGCCATTCACTGAGTTAACCGACGTGATATAGCCGGACCATGCATCCGCTCGCAGAGCGCGTCCTCAAGCACGAAGTGCGCGCCGCCGCTCGCGCGATGCGCCTCATCGACGACCGCACCGCAGACGCCGCCACGCTGCTGAAGGATCTTTTCCCGCACACCGGCAAGGCAAGCATCGTGGGCGTCACCGGGAACCCCGGCGCGGGCAAGAGCACGCTCGTCGACCGGCTCATCGAAATCTATCGAAAAGAAGGCAAGCGCGTCGGCGTGATCGCGGTCGACCCGAGCAGCCCGTACACGGGGGGCGCTATCTTGGGCGATCGCATTCGCATGCAGCGACACGCCTTGGACGAAGGCGTCTTCATTCGCTCTGTCGCGACGCGCGGGCACATGGGCGGACTCTCGCGCTCGGCGCGCGATCTCGTGCGCGTGCTCGACGCGTTCGGCTGCGACGTGGTGCTGGTCGAGACCGTCGGAGTAGGCCAAGACGAGCTGGAAGTCACCCGCACCGCGCACACGACGCTCGTCGTGACCTCGCCGGGACTCGGCGACGAGGTCCAGGCGATCAAGGCGGGCCTGATGGAGGTCGCCGACGTCTTCGCGGTCAACAAGGCGGACAAGGACGGAGCCGACGGCACCGTGCGCGATCTGGAGCTGATGATCGCACTCGGCAGCGACTCGATCATCGCGCTTGGCAAGCAGCGAGGACACACGGTTCACGGCAAGGCCGCGGGGCTCGGAAATTCTTCTGAAGCGAAAGACGAGCGGTGGACTCCGCCGATCCAAAAGTGTGTCTCCACGCGGAACGAGGGCGTCGCCGAGCTCGCGGCGCTCCTCGCCAAGCACCGCGCGTGGGTGGAGAACACCGAAGCCGGCAGAGCGCGCAAGCACCTGCGACTCGGAGAGGAGCTACGCGACAGCCTGCGTGAAGCCCTCATCGAAGCGGCGACGAGCGCGCTCGCACACGAGCTCGACGAGGCGGTCGCGGCGGTAGAGCGACACGAGATGGATCCCTACACGGCGACCGAGCGCCTCATCGAGCGGTTCCGAGCGTCAACGACTTCGTCGTCTTGACGATCGCGCTGCCGTCACGTCAGCCGCGGAGCCTCTTGTACCGATTGATGAGACCGTTGGTGGAGGCGTCGTGCGTACTCACGGGCGTCGGGCCAACGAGCTCCGGCAGGATCTTGCTCGCGAGCTGCTTGCCAAGCTCCACGCCCCACTGATCGAAGCTGTAGATGTTCCAGACGATGCCTTGCACGAAGATCTTGTGCTCGTACATCGCGACCAGCTGACCGAGCACGCGCGGCGTGATCTGCTGGACCATGATCGAGGTCGTCGGCCTGTTCCCGGTGAAGACCTTGTGAGGCGCAAGAGCGTCGACTGCGGTCTTGGCCATTCCAGACTTAAGGAGTTCCGCGCGCACCTCGGCGTCTGTCTTGCCCTTCATGAGCGCCTCGGTCTGCGCGAAGAAGTTCGCGAGCAAGATCGCGTGGTGCTGGCCGACGGGGTTGTAGCTCGTCACGGGCGCGATGAAGTCGCACGGGATGACGCGCGTCCCTTGATGAATCAACTGATAGAACGCGTGCTGCCCGGTGGTGCCAGGCTCGCCCCAAATCACGGGTCCGGTGGAGTGGTCGGCAATGCGGTCGCCTTGTCTGTCCACGCCCTTGCCGTTCGACTCCATGTCGCCCTGCTGGAAGTACGCGGAGAAGCGGTGCAGGTACTGGTCGTACGGGAGGATCGCGTGCGTCTCCGCGCCGAAGAAGTTGGAGTACCAGACGCCGAGCATCGCGAGGATGACCGGCAAATTCTTCTCGAGAGAAGTGGAACGGAAGTGCTCGTCCATGTCGTGCGCGCCAGAGAGGAGCTCGAGGAAGGCGTCCATGCCGATGGTGCACGCGATCGAGAGACCGATGGCGCTCCAGAACGAATACCGACCTCCCACCCAATCCCAAAACTCGAACATGTTCGCCGTGTCGATCCCGAACTTGGCGACCTCTTTGGCATTCGTGGAGACGGCGACGAAGTGCTTGGCGACGGCGTCGTCCTTCGCGTTCAGCTTCTCGAGCAGCCAGGCGCGCGCGGACATCGCGTTGGTGAGCGTCTCTTGTGTCGTGAACGTCTTGGACGCGACGATGAAGAGCGTCGTCTCGGCGTCGAGCGAGCGCAGCGTCTCCTGCATGTGCGTGCCGTCCACGTTCGAGACGAAGTGCGGCCGCATCGGCGTCTCGCCTGGTTTTCGCCCCTTCCAGAAGGGCCTGAGCGCCTCGGTCACCATCACGGGTCCGAGGTCGCTGCCGCCGATGCCGATGTTCACGACGTCCGTGATCGCTTTGCCCGTGTGGCCCTTCCATTCGCCGGAGCGGAGCCGCTCGGTGAAGCCTCTCATCTTGCCGAGCACGGCGTTCACCTCCGGCATCACGTCTTTCCCGTCCACCAAGATGGGGCGGTTGCTACGGTTGCGGAGCGCGACGTGGAGTACAGCGCGTCCCTCGGTGCCGTTCAGCTTCTCTCCGGCGAACATCGCCTTGATGGCGTCGTTGACCTTCTGCTGCCGCGCCAGATCGAACAGGAGCTTCATCGTCTCGGCCGTGACGCGGTGCTTGCTGTAGTCGACGAACAGCTCACCCACCTCGATCGAGAACGCACCGAAGCGATTGTCGTCTTTTGAAAAGAGATCGCGCATGTGCGTCTGTGCGATGGTTTCGTGGTGGGCTTCGAGTGCCTTCCACGCGGGGGTCTTGGCGACGGTCATGGGGACGGAGGATATGGCAAACTTGCCCACAGGCAGCGCGGTTTTCTAAGATCGCCCCGATGGATGCACCGTTCCAGGCTATCTGCGCGTTCCTGCTGCTCGGGTCGACGTCGGCGATGCTCTTCGCGCTCGCCGCGGGCCTGATCTAGTCGGCCGGGTGTCCGACCCTGCGGGGCCGAGGCTTCTTCGGCTTCGGCTTGCGGCCGATCGTGGTCGCCGCGAACGCGCTCGGACAGCGCACGCCCTCGTCCACCTTTGCGAGAGGACACTCGTCGCAGTTGGGTCGCTCGGCGTCACACACGCGGCGGCCGTGGAAGATGAGGATGTGACTTGCGCGGTACCAGTCGGCCCGCGGTAGAAGTTTGTTGAGCTCGAGTTCGATCTCCACGGGCTCGGTCTTCTTGGTCCAGCCGAGTCGCTGCGAGAGGCGCTGCACGTGTGTGTCGACGACGACGCCGTCCGGCGCGCCCCAAATCACGCCGAGCACGACGTTCGCGGTTTTGCGACCGACGCCAGGGAGCTTCACGAGCTCCGCCATCGTGCGCGGTACCTGTCCGCCGTGCGTCTCGACGAGCGCCTTCGCGAGCCCGACGATATTCTTCGACTTCTGTCGAAACATGCCGATTCGGTCGATGAGGCCTTCGACCTTCTTCGTGTCCGCACGTGCCAGCGTCTGCGCGCTGGGGTAGGCCGAAAACAGCCCCGGCGTGAGCTTGTTTACGGCAACGTCGGTGGTCTGCGCGGAGAGGACCGTCGCGACGAGCAGCTGGAATGCGTTCGCGTGATCGAGCTCGCAGTGCGCCCCCGGGTGACGCTGGGCGAGGATCTCGAGCGTCGCGCGCGCCTCATCGGGCGTGCGCTTGCGTGCGCGCAGAGTCGCCAATCAGTTCAAGTCGCCTTCGGGCTCGGGCGGAAGCTCGGTCCCGCCTGCTGCGGGTGGAGGCACGGTCTCGCCGGTCGGTGCGTCGACGGTCTCTTCGCTGCTCTCTGCGAGTCGCTCCATCGCGACGACGCGCTCGTCGTCTTCCACGGCCATGATCTTCACGCCCTGAGCGTTGCGCCCCGTCTCACGGATCTCCGCGACACGCGTGCGCAGCGTCTGGCCCTTGTCCGTGATGAGCATCAGCTCGTCGGACTCACTGACGAGCTGCACGTCCACGACGGGCCCGTTACGCTCCGAGCAATCGATCAAGATGATGCCCTTTCCGCCACGGTGCTGTGAGCGGAACTCGTCCCAGTGCGTGCGCTTGCCGTAGCCCTTCTCGCAGAGCGCGAGCACGAACACGCGGGTGGGGTCGCTCACGGTCATGCCGACCACGGCATCTCCTTCTTCGAGCTCGATGCCCTTCACGCCCATCGTCGAGCGACCCATCGCGCGCACTTGCTCTTCGCTGAAGCGGATGGATTGGCCCATCTTGGTGGCCAGCATCACCTCACGCGTGCCGTCGGTGACCGCAGCAGAGAGCAGCTTGTCGCCGTCCTCGATCTTGACGCCTATGATGCCCTTCTCACGGAAGTTCTCGTACTCGTCCAGCTCGGTCTTTTTGATCTGACCGGCGCGCGTGACGGTGACGACGAAGTGTCCCTTCTCGATCTTCGGGATCTCCACGATCGCCGCGACGCCTTCGCCAGGCTCCATGCCGACGAAGTTCACGATCGCGCGGCCCTTGCTCTGGCGCGTGGCTTGCGGGATCTCGTAGACCTTCTTGACGTAGACCTTGCCCTTGTCGCTGAAGAAGAAGACGTACGCGTGCGTCGAGGCGACGAAGAGCTGCGTGACGAAGTCTTCGTCGCGGGCCTCCATGCCGATCTTGCCTTTGCCGCCGCGCCGCTGCGCGCGGTACGTGCTCGTGCCGGTGCGCTTGATGTAGCCGGCGTGCGAGATCGTGACGACCATCTCCTCTTCTTGGATGAGGTCTTCTTCGCTGATCTCGCCCTCGTTCGCGACGATTTCCGTCTTTCGTTTGTCGGCGTACTTGGTGCGAATCTCCTCGAGCTCCATCACGATGACGGACCGCAGGACGGTCTCGCTCGCTAGGATCTCTCGCAGGCGTGCGATCTCTTTGCACAGCTCGGCGTACTCGGCGGCGAGCTTCTCGCCCTCGAGGCCGGTGAGGCGCGATAGGCGCATCTCGAGGATGGCCTTGGCCTGTCGCTCGGACAAGTTGTAGATGCCACGCTTCTTCGCGGCGTCGATCTCGCTGTCGGGGCGGCCCGCGCGGCGCACGAACGCCTCCAGGCCCTTGAGCGGGAGCGCCATGAGCTTGATGCGCGCTTCGTCCGAGTCTTGGCTCTCGCGGATCGTCTTGATGACGAGGTCCACCTCGGTGATGGCCATGCCGAGACCTTCGACGATCTCGCGCTGCGCCTCGGCCTGGTTCAGCTCGTAGCGCGTGCGACGGACGACGACGTCGCGCCTGTGATCGATGAACGCCTGCAGTGTCTCCTTGAGGTTGAGCACCGCGGGGCGTCCGCCGATGATCGCGAGGTTGATGACGCCGAACGTCGCCTGCAGATCGGTCATGCGAAACAGCTGGTTGATGACGACCTGGGGGAGCACGTCCTTCTTCAGCTCGATGACGAAGCGCGTGCCGTCGCGGTCGCTCTCGTCGCGCACGCCGTCGCGGCCCTCGACGATGCCCTCGATCTTCTTGTCCTTGCGGAGCTCGTCGATCTTGGTGTGCACCCGGGCCTTGTTCACCTGATAGGGGAACTCGCTGACGACGAGCTGCTCGCGATCGGCCTTGCCGCTGATCGGCTCGACGGTGATGCGCGACCGCATGATGATCGTACCGCGGCCCGTGCGCTGTGCGGCCTCGATGCCGGATCGCCCGTAAATCAGGCCTCCCGTGGGGAAGTCCGGCCCGGGGACGAAGCGCATCACGTCCTCGATCGGGCACTCGGGGTTCTTCAGCAGGAAGATCGTCGCGTCCACGATCTCACCGAGGTTGTGCGGCGGGATGTTGGTCGCCATGCCGACCGCGATGCCGCCCGAGCCATTGATGAGCAGGTTCGGCACGCGCGACGGGAGCACCGTGGGCTCTACCTTGCTGTCGTCGAAGTTGGGCGTGAAGTCGACGCACTGTTTGTCGATGTCCGCGAGCAGCTCCATCGCGATGCGAGAGAGGCGCGCCTCCGTATATCGGTAGGCGGCCGCAGGATCGCCGTCGACAGAGCCGAAGTTTCCTTGGCCGTCGATGAGCGGGTAGCGCATCGAGAACTCTTGCGCGAGTCGGACCATCGCGTCGTACACCGACGAGTCGCCGTGCGGGTGATATTTGCCGAGCACGTCGCCGACGATGGTCGCGCTCTTGCGAAACGCGCTGCTCGACGTGAGGCCGGCCTCGTACGCGGCGTACAGGATGCGCCTGTGCACGGGCTTGAGGCCGTCGCGCACGTCGGGGATCGCGCGACCGATGATCACGCTCATCGCGTAGTCGAGGTAGCTCTTCTGCATCTCGTCCGAGATGCTGACGGGGACGCGCTGATTCGGGCTGGTCGGCGAGGGCGCCGCCGGTGGTTGAGGCGGGGGCGGGGGGGCTTCGTTACCGGACATGTGGCGCGAGGACTACTACGCGCCGTGCGCGAGATCCACGCTCGCGGACGCCGGATGAGGCTCACTTTCCGATTGGGGAGATGTCAAGCAACAACCGACTCGCGGCCACGGCGCGCACCTTCGGAGCGAGCGGAAATGTGTGGTCTCCGGCGTGAATGACTTCCAGCCGATGAAGCGCCAGGGACGTCATCGCGGCATGCATGCTCGCGGTCATCTTCGGCGTGGTCGTGCGCTTGATCTCGAAGCCGAGCTGCTTCGGTACGTCCATCACGAGCAAGTCGAGCTCCGCGCCTTGGTGTGTGGCCCAGAAGAACGACTTGCGCGCGCGCAGGTGTCGTCGCAGCTGAGCGCTCACGAAGCCTTCCCACGACGAGCCCATCTGCGGATGAACCTCGAGCTGGTCTCGCGTGCCCACGCCCCACAGCGCGTGCAACAGCCCGCTGTCCTTGATGAAGACCTTCGGCGCCTTCACCTGACGCTTGGAGATGTTCTCGTGCCACGGCTGGAGCTGCTCGGTCACGAGCGCGGACTTCAGCTGGTCCGCGTACGGCGCACCGTCACGTCGGAGACAAGTTGAGCTCCGCCTCTTGGAGTCGAGCGAGATCGCTCGGCCGCCCGAGGTCGAACGATGCACTGGCCCCACCGAGCTCTGCGGCCACGTCTCGCGTGAGGGTGGTCTTGCCCACCTGTCGAGGCCCCAAGATGGCGACGACAGGCGCGCGCCTCAGCAAAAAATCAATGTCACATGTTGAATTTTCATGGCCAATCACTTCTTCTCGAGATGCTCCAGCCGTTTCAAGATCTGGGCGTGCATCTCGTCGATCTTCGTGTGCATGTGAGCGATCTGTAGCTCGGCCTTCAGGTTGATGCCGAACTCGATGTCGTTGCGGAATCGATCGCGCGCGACCTGCCGGTTCTGACTGAGCAGCACGAACACGCTGAGCACGATCGCCTCGAGAGATACGGCCATCGTGAGCAGTCCGAACGGGAAGGCATCGAACCCGCCGATGTGGACCAGGTGGTGTTGTTCCGGCGCGACCCCGTCGAGGTGCCAGCTGACCGCGCCATCCACGATGCCGAAATTCACGAGCGGGTGCACGTTGAGGATGATCCACAGAAAGAACGCGCCGAGGTGGATGAACAAGAACGGCAGGCTGCCCGAGAAGTCGCTGATCCAGTCCGCGACTTTCATCATCCTCGAGCGCTTGTCCTCTTCCTCTTCGTTCACGTTGCGCGAGGCGGTGTGGCGCAGGAGCTTGGACGTCTCGCGCAAGCGCTTGCCCGTCGCGCTGAGGAGATCCATCGCGGTGGCCGGTTTGAGGCGCATGAGCTCGTCGAGGTCTCCGCGGTCGACGAGGATCGCGTCCACGTCCTCGAGGACCGTGGCGGTCGCCGTGCGTGGTCCGTTGTCCAAGAGCGAGATCTCGCCGAAGAAGTCACCGGCGCCCGCGGTCTCGACGACGATCTTCTCGCCCGTGTCGTTCTTGAAAGAGATCTCGACGCGGCCCGCGCGGATGATGAACATCGAGTCGCCAGGGTCGCCGTAGTTGAAGATGATGTGACCGGCGGGCATCTTCACGAGGTCGACGCGCTCGGCGAGTGCGATGCGCTCCTGCTCATCGAGCAGAGAGAAGAGCGGGACCTCAGCGATCTCGTCGGCCGTGGACATGTTTGCCTCCTATCAGACAAGCCTCGAGAGCAGCTCCATCGCGACGAGCTTGCGGCCGTCTCCGGCTGGGCCGACGCACGCGGGGCAGCCGCTCGCGCACGCGCACGACGAGACGAGCTTGCGCGCGCGATCCAGCAAGATCATGCGCTGTTCGTAGATGCGCTCGGCGAGACCGGTGCCTCCAGGAACGTGCTCGTAGATGAACAGGGTGGGGGAGTAACCGGGGCGTGGCCCGCCGCGCGCCTTCTTGGGCGCTGTGGTGTCGCTGTCTTCGTCCACGTCACCGAGCGACGAGCCTAGGTCCCGCGGGTCGCACATCAAGGACAGCGTGCTGACGGTCTCGAGCGCGAGCCCGATGCCGCGCAATGCGTCGATCACCGCAGCTCGACCTGCGGGGTGCGCGACGCACTCCTCCTCGGGGATGGTCAGCCAGAACGCGGTCGTGTGCATCTGCATCTCGGGGAGGCGCACGTCCCCGTAGCCGGCGTTCTCGTGGGTCTGGAACTTGATCTTCTTGTAGCCGACGACCTTCTCGACGACGGAGACCTCGCCCCAACCCATGCCAAAGCGTCCGTTGACGTCGCTCGCTTTCGCTTCGGGGGTCTCGTCCTCGATGACCGAGATCTGCGTGTAGGTCATCGCGTCGGTGAAGTAGTCGGGCTCCACCTTGCGCACGAACGCCTTGTGGTTCTCGTAGTCGAACTTCTCCACCTGCCAGGTCTCGCCGTCGTGCTGGTAGATGGCTTGCTCGTGCAGCATCGTGTGCGCGCCGCGCCAGTCGAGCTCTGCGATGGTCTTGTCGTTCTCTACGTCGATGATGACGACGTTGTCCCAGCCGATGCTGCGCAGCGAGACCTCGTTCGCGGGGTACGCGTCCGTCGCCCAATGGAACGTGCCGCCTGCGTCGTGCACGACGCCGTGCTTGGCTAAAAATTGCAGGGCGTCGCCCGTCTCTTCGGGGCCGAGACTACCGAACGCTTCGTTTCGCTTGAAAGGAGCTTCGAACGCCGCGCACTTCAAGTGCTGCACGAGGATCTCGACGTTGTCCGGGTCGATACGCGCCTCCTCTACAGGGGCACCCAACAAATACTCGGGCTCACGCGCGAGGAACTGATCGAGCGGCGCGCTGGAGGTGACCAACACGCAGATGCTCGTGGAATTACGGCGTCCGGCGCGTCCGAAGCGCTGCCACATGCCGGCGACGGAGCCCGGGTAACCGGCGCACACGACCGCGTCGAGCGAGCCGATGTCGATGCCCAGCTCGAGCGCGTTGGTGGCAACGACGCACGCGATCTCGCCGGCCCGAAGTTTCTTCTCAATAGCGCGGCGCGTCTCCGGCAAGTAGCCGCCGCGGTACGCCATGATCGAGCTGGCCTCTACCTCTCCGCCCTTGTGCAGCGGTCCGGTCACTTCCTTGCCACGTGCGTCGGGCCCGGCGAGGGACTGCCGCAAGTAGCGCAGCATCATCTCCACGTTGTTGCGCGAGTGGCCGAACACGATCGTAGGGACCTTGGCGCGCACGAGATCGCGAGCGAGCATCACCGCCTGCTTCACGTAGCTCGCGCGGATGCCGAGCTCCGCGTTGACCACCGGCGGGTTGAAGAGGAACACCTTGCGCGACCCGCTGGGTGCGCCGGATTCGTCGATGAGCGCGACGTCCTCTTCCTTCGTGCCGAAGAGGCGCGCTGCGTGCTCGCGTGGGTTGCCGATCGTGGCGGTGGCGCCGATCAGCATGGGTTTGCTGCCGTGGAACTCGGCGACGCGCATCAGGCGGCGGATGACGTTGGCCACGTGAGAGCCGAACACGCCGCGGTACATGTGCAGCTCGTCGATCACGACGTAGCGGAGGTGCTCGAGCGTGCGCGCCCAGTTCGCGTGATGCGGCAGGATGCCCGTGTGGAGCATGTCCGGATTGGTGATGATGATGCCGCTCTTCTCGCGTGCGGCGCGCCTCGCGTCCGCCGGAGTGTCGCCGTCGTACGTGACGACCGACGTGGGCATCTCGGCCGCGACCATCAGCTCGGTGATCGCAGCTTCTTGATCGCGCGCGAGCGCTTTGGTGGGAAACAGGTAAATCGCGCGCGAGCCCGGGTCGTCGTGAAACGCCTGTAAAACAGGCAAATGGAAGCAGAGACTCTTGCCGCTGGCGGTGGGCGTTGCGACGACGAACGAGCGGCGCTCCGCGGCGAGCTCGAGCGCGCGTGCCTGGTGGGAGTAGAGCTGCGTGATTCCTCGCGAGGCGAGCGCGCGTCGAAGACCGGCCGCGAGCGTGGGCGGCAGCTCGCGTGTGCTCTCTGTCCTCCCGGGATAGTCCTTCTCGGCGGTGAGACACGGACGAACCCAGTTCGAGTCGAGCCAATGCTGGACCACGCCGTCGATGCCTCGAGCCGATCGCCAGGGGGTCTTGCGTTGAAAGGGCTGCGCAGACATGCGTCCTATACTAAACGGATGTGCGGTATGTCACAACCATGACTCCGCTGAAGCCTTTGTGGCGGGCCGTGCGAGAATCCGTTAGAAGACCGACCGATCGACACTAGTGTCCGCGAACCAAGCACCGATGGAAGACAACGAGAAGCCCGCCGAGTCGGAGACGACGACCGCCGAGACGGCGACTGAATCCAAGACGGAGGAGTCGGAGACGACCGAGTCGGAGTCGTCGATCGAAGAGCCCGAACCGACGGCGCTCCTCATCGCGCCGCACATTCCGCGCCTCGGCGTTCCGATCGGGGCGGGTCTCCACATCCCGGCAGAGGGCGCGCCGAACTACCTCTTTTTGACGATCGTCAGCGTAGTGACACTCGGCCTCGACATCTCGTCGAAGAACTGGGCGGAGGAGGCGCTCAAGGCGTACCCCGGGTCCATCAGCATCTGGGACAACCACGCGGCGTTCATCTTGGCCAAGAACCGAGGCGGAGCTTGGGGCTTTTTCCAAGGCGCTAGCGAGGCGGTCCGTCGCCCGTTCTTCTTGCTCGTTTCCGCCGCCGCCATCGTGTTCATCGTCACGCTGTTTCGTCGCCTGCAGCCCAAGCAGCACGCACTGCGCTGGGGTTTGCCGCTAGTGATGGGTGGGGCGCTCGGCAACGTGTTCGACCGCATCCGTTATGGTTTCGTGATCGACTTCATCGACGTGCACACGCAGTACAAAGGGATCGACCACCACTGGCCGACCTTCAACGTCGCGGACATCGCGATCTGCGTCGGCGTTGGTCTGATGGCGGTGGACATGTTCACCTCCAAGCGCGGCAATCCCGCAGAGGTCAACGTGCCGCCGGCGGAGCCCAAGCCATTGCTCGCCCTGGATGCGGCACCCGATGATAATTCGCTCGAGAAGAAGAGCGATGTGACCGAAGAGAAGGAAGCGGCCGAGGGGAGCTGAGCGTTGCGACCGGAGCTCTTCAGCCTCTTCGGCGTTGGCTTCCCGTCGTACTTCGTACTGCTCGTCACGGGCTTCTTGTTCGCGACCGCGGCCGGTGTGCTGTGGGCCCGCCGCGTCGGCCAGAGCGCGGACGTCGTCGTGGACTTGAGCCTCGCCATGCTGCTGAGCGGGGTCGCCGGCTCCCGTATTTTTAGCGTCCTGTTCGATGGCTATCTCATGGACTTCGTGCACCTCTGCACCGATCCGGCGTCGGTCGATTGGCGGCTGGATGAAGCGACGTGCGAGTCTCCCGCGCACGAAGGACACTGGGACGCCGTCCGCGCCGTCTGTCATCCCAGTCACTCAGACTGCTTCGCCTGGGCGGAGTTCTGGAATGGCGGACTCACCTTCTACGGTGGCTTCATCGGCGCCACCATCGGCGCATATTTTCTTTTGAAGCGAGACAAGTTCCCGTTCTGGAAGGCGGCGGACATGGCCGGCTTCGCCATCCCGCTCGGCATCGCGTTCGGGCGGGTAGGGTGCTTGCTCGCGGGTTGCTGCTACGGCGCGGTGTGCGACCTGCCGTGGGCGATCACGTTCCCGGGGCGAACGTCGAATCATGCCGCAGCTCCTGCGACCGAGGCGCAGAGCAAGGCGCACCTCATTGCCGATGACTGGCACTCCAGCCTGCCCGTGCACCCCACACAAATCTACGAGTCGCTCGCCGCGCTGGGGATCGCGGCGTTCGCGTACTACGTGGTGCACCCGCAAAAGCGGTACGACGGACAGGTGCTCGTCGCCTTCATGACGCTCTACGCGACCGCCCGCTTCTTGATCGAGCTCTTGCGCCGCGACGACCGCGGCGGCCTCGGCGGACTCTCCACTTCCCAGCTGATCGGCGTGGGTTTGCTCGTCGCGTCGGCCATCGTGCACGTCGTACGTTCGCCCAAAGTTAGCCTTCCCGTGGGAGGCACGACATAATGACCGAGTGAAGCCCTTCGCCTTCCTCGCGCTCAGTACTTCGCTCGTGCTGGGCCTACTCCAAGCGTGCTCGACCGCGAACCCGCACGCAGGGCCGCTGCCGGATTGCATAG
>JAYVYD010000102.1:0-10125 GCA_043784605.1 Myxococcales bacterium
TCGCGCGGACTGCGCACATTCGAGCGGTCCCACACGCCCGTTCTACATCATGTTCTCGCGATGACCGGAGTAAGCTCGAAGTGCTTCGACAACGGAGACGCGAGAGACTCCTCGGACATGGACACCAGCCTACACACTACGGGCTGGCCGGCACCGTGGTCGCGAGATCGAGAACTGTGAGTGCGTCTTTCTCTGCAACGTGCTTGCGTGTCTTGGCGAGGGCCAGAATGCTCTGCATCCCGTCGAGCACGAAGGGTGCTTCACCGCCCAAGAAGAGATCCTGTCTGGCGAGATTGTTGTGCCACGCTCCCTCGCTGTACAGCTCGCGGGATCGGCTGAAGTCGACATAGATGATGTAGCGAATGCCGAGACTCTGAAGATAGCTTGCCAATGCCTCCGGCCCTTTGAACGCCGGATATCCATGTGGTCCAATGCCTCCGATCAAGTCGAGTCCCTCGATCGGATTACGCTTGAAGTCGAAGAGGTACGGATCGTCCACGGCGACAGCTATTCCTGCACCTGGCTCGGCAGCGGATTGGAGATCGCGGTAGACGATCGCGCCCGACGCGACTTCATCCACCTCCGCACTTGGGTTCACTGTCGCGTTGCGATCCCGAATCACCTTCACCCAGCCGAGGAGGTAGTCGCGCACGTGCTCTCGAGTGGTCGAAGCATGGATGACGAACGCGCCGACAATCAGCGCGTCGCGCACCACCCGCCAGCGTCGGTAGCGGCTCTCCGCAGGTGCGTCGCCCAGGCTCGAGATGCACGCGAGAGCGAGGCCTACCATCGCGGCGTAGTAATAGCGGCATGTGACGTCGGTGGTGAAGCCGGCGCCAGTCCAAACGACCAGCCACGTGCCGATGACACTCGCAAGAGTCATCGCGAGCAGGTCGTGTCGACGATTGGTAGGTGGCAACAGACCAATGGCCACAAAGAGCAGGGAGGACGCGACCGGCATCGCATAGGCGAAGTGGTCAATCTCGTTGTACAGTCCTTCGTAGTACGACTTGGGCCCGATCAGAAATACGAACCCCGGGGACATGGTTCCCTTCCCCAGCGGGTACAGGAGAGTCCCCGTCGACTCGTATAGAGCCAACATCCACGGCAACATGAATAAAAGAAAACCCGTGCTCGCGATCGCACCGGTACGAAGTAGTGTCAGCACTCGCTGGCGCGACCACGGCGACTTATCGTGGGTGAAGTGGTCCAGCACCACGGCGATGGCCGTGAAGAACACCGCCGGCGCGACATTGCTTGTACGAAGCACGCCGCAGGTCGCAGCCACTCCGCCGAGTAGCACCACGCGTCGCCAAGAAAGCGCCGAGAGCACGCCGGGCTGAGTTTCGCGCATCCATTGTAGCGTCCGATAGAGACCAAAATATGCGGCGGCCCCCGTGAGCAAGCTCGCGGTGTTGATGCGCACACTGTCGAGAGTCATGAGGGTAATCAGAGCGAGGACCGCCGCTGCAGTCCCGCCGCCGCGCCGCTTGCCCGAAGTACGCAACCCGACGATGAGCAAAAGCACCAAGAGGAAGCCAACTCCCGTATCGACCAGGAAGAGCGCTTTGAGCGAAGCGACTGCTCCAAACTCTGCGTGCAAGTAGGTCTGACCGCCAAAGGTCGACAAGCGTCGGACGTCCAACGAGTCCACCATCGAGCCGGTGGACAAAAGCTTTTGAGTCCAGAGCAGGTAAAGCGGCTGGTCGTCGGAAGGCTGCATGCGCGCGCCATCGATAAGACCCAGGTTCACGATGAGCGCATACGCGAGCGCGACCAAAACAAGCAGCACGAGCCCAACGTCGTTTGCCCAGGTCGCGATGACGCGCTTCGCTGAATGCCGAGATCGGCCGGTGACCAGTTCGCCTACGAGAAAGACCAGTCCAAAAGCCACTTGCGAAAGAACGAACGTGCGGTTCGCGAAATGCATCGCGCTCGCCACGCCACCAATGGCCAGCGTCATCGCGACGCCCCAAATCGCACGGAGGCCAACATCCACGCGCGCGGTCGGCGCGACGATCAACCTGACTGCCCCGCCCCATCCCACCAGCGATGCGACCAACGTGAGCGTCCACACGATCGCGAGCGGGTGAGGGCCCCGAGTCGCAACAACCACGCTGCCGACGCCCACCGCTGCGAGCGGAAGCGCGCGCAGGAGGCCGCGAACAAGGTCCCGCCTGGAAAGGTCGACGAGAAGTCTCATGAGCTGCAAACTTCTCGCTCACACCGACGCCAATTGCAAGCAACGACAGGCGGTCGCGACAGACAGCCAGCCAGCCAGCCAGCCAGCCAGCCGTGAGCCCATGCCGGGCGCGAACTGCTTCGGCGCGAAGCAGCGAGTTATGGATGCGAAGTCATTTCATTTGTTGCGGCGCGTTCTCTCGCGTCGACGAGCTCGTCCGTCAACGCTCGAATAGCGTCTGCCCTGCCCAGAGGATGGCGTCTGCGACGCAGTCAGTCTTGCAGTGGAATGCTGCAAAGCTTGTGGTTGCAGCCCGTATGGTACTGGCTGAGCGGCGCAGGGGCGAGGCACGCGACGTCACCGTCTATCCTCGGGCACGGCATGTGAGCGCACATTGCTTTCGCTGCACGCAGGCGTGTGACACTCCACGGGCGAGGCGAAGGTCCGTCGCATATGGCGCAACAGCCTTCGAAGTAGTCAGCCACACAATCACTATCTTTGGTGCATGGGTCGTCGCTCCTGATGTGGCCAGAGAAGAGTGACGCATCGAGCACGTGAGAGTCATCGCGTCGATGATAGGAGCAGCGTCGACCTCAGGAGCTGCATCCCACTGAGGCACGCCGGCTTCACGTGAATCGAGCGAGATCGGCGGACCCTCTCCACGCGGGCGTAAATTCCGCCCATCAACTGGGGAGGTGACGGACAACCCACGATGACGAAGCCGACGAACAGGATACTCACGAACTGCATGGGTGCACCTCGGCACTCATCTCAACACGACTGCTGAGAAGTTCAGGATAACCTACTCGCGATGTTGTTCGGGGGCCGCCTTCGGAATTGGCGCCCTGCTCATGCATGGCTTTTATCTCGCCGAGGCACGCGTCTGGTTGCGCCGCCACTCTCAGGTAGCGGACCCACGCACCTCTGTCGTTCGCCTCAATCAGAGCCCCACTACCGACGAAAGCTTAGCTCGATTCCGCCTGGAGCGCAGGCGTTGGCGGCGTTCGATGCGGACGTGATGTTGCGTGGAAGGTACCGTGGTTATGTGTGGAGCCCGACGTATTGCACTTGCCGATGTGGAGCCCGACGACGGCCGCGACGCTCGTCCCGAGGTGCGTCGCGGCGATCTACGGCGCATCCTGCTCGCCTCGTCGCAGACAAAACGAGTCAGTGGGTGGAACCTGGACGAGCGCCCGTGCGGCGTGCTCGGATGACCGAGTCGATGAGGAGCGCGAGCCCCGTGAAGAAGAGCCATAGGCCGGAAATGAGCCCGGCGATCCACCAAGGTTTGGCCATCTCGGGCTCGTCGGAGCCAAGCACGATGGCCATGAAGATCGCGAACACGGCGACGGCGAGCGCGCTCATCCCGCCGGCCATGAGCCCAGCCGCCATCACATCGCGCTTGTTGCCTCGACTTGCCATGGCCTGGCAGTAGCGCGGACTCGTGCGAGGCGGACTTGTTGGGAGCCGTGCGAGTTCTGCGCCGACGGGCAGTTAGACTGTTCGCGCCGTCGTGCCAGGCGGGTGTTGATACCAACCCGGATTGGCATAGTCGGTTATTCCGTCGCGAACTTTCAAGATGATAACCATGCCGCCCATCTCCACCGGACCGAACGGGCCGGTTCCCGTCATCATCGGCAGTGTGTTCTTGGGCCGACCCATATCCATCATATTGCCCATACTGGATTGGCCCATGGCCATATAGCCGGGGAGCGTCTTTCTAATCTTGTCGTCCACGCCGCCCTGAGCGGGCGTGCCAGCAAGTCCGCGACCGCGTGGTCCACCTTCTCGGATGCGCGCTGCTCTTCGTTCCACTCGATGGTGGCGCCCAAGCGATCGGCGACGGCCTTCGCCGTGTCGTCGAACGCGGGCTTCGGCGAAGTAGAGGCGCACCCGAGCGCGAGGAGCGCGACGACACCGAGGAGCGCGGCTCTCATTGTGTCTTCGGGACGAGCGTCATCGCGCATTTGGGGCACTTTCCGGGCGCGTGCGTGACGACCTCTGGATGCATTGGGCACGTGTAGAGCGTCTCGGCCGAGGAGCTCGTGTCGGGCGCGGCGCTCGTCATCGTGCTCGGTAGCGCGATCGCCACCTCGGGAGCCAACGGACTCACCGGAGCGCTGGGCGCGCGGCCCGTCAGGTTGCCCTCCGCGCAGGCGGCGAGCAGCAGGAGTGTTCCTATCCTTATCGAGTCACGTACGGCGGTTTGCGTCGTAGACGAGCAACAGCTCATCGATGACGCGCTCGCGCTCCATGCGGTCCGACGACCGAATGGCAGTGCTCACGCAGTGATGAAGGTGGCGATCGAGGAGCATGCCCTCGACCTTGGAGAGAGCGCCGCGAATGGCCTTGGTCTGCTGCAAGACGTCCACGCAGTACGTGTCCGCCTCCACCATGTCGATGACGCCGCGCAGATGGCCCTCGAGCGACCGCAAGCGCGCCAGTGCGTCCTTCTTTGTCGCCGGAACGTTCGGTGCTTTCGGTGCCTTGCGTTTCGCCATCACACCCCTACCCCCCAGGGGAGGGAGTGCGTATCTTGGGGTCGAGAAATCGACATGTCAACGAACATCACGGTCCCTATTGGAGGCATGACCTGCGCGAGCTGTGTCACTCGCGTGGAGAGCGCAATCAAACGCGTCCCAGGCGTGACGAGTGCGAGCGTCAACTTGGCCACCGAGCGAGCGACCGTGGCCGGAGACGCGGACGCGAGCGCAATTCTCCTCGCGATCACCGACGCGGGCTACGAGCCAGGCGCGCCCCTTGCGGTCGGAGCGCCGCGTCCCGCAGAGGAGCCCGCCCACCGCACGAATGTCGATCTCTGGCTCGGCATCGCGCTCACGGCGCCGCTCTTGGTTTTCACGATGCTGCCGATGCTCGTGCCGAGCGTGCACACGGCCATCCTGCCGGTCGCGATGTTCTTCATGGGTTGGGGCGGCTTGCTCTTCGCGGCGCCCGTGCAGTTTTGGGCGGGCCGCCGCTTCTACCGCGTGGGGTTCTCCGAGGTG
Source organism: Myxococcales bacterium (assembly GCA_043784605.1). Lineage (GTDB taxonomy): Bacteria > Myxococcota_A > Polyangia > Polyangiales > Polyangiaceae > JANYHY01. The sequence continues at coordinate 5,188 of JAYVYD010000102.1, forward strand.
CGTCACCTCTCGTTCGGGATGAGTTCGCTCGTGATGATCGGCAGCAGCGCGGCGTTCCTTTACTCCGTGGGCGTGCTCGTGGTGCCGTCGATCTTCCCCGAAGGCACGGCGCACACGTACTTCGAAGCGTCCGCGTCGGTCGTCACGCTCGTCTTGTTGGGCAAGCACTTCGAAGCGCTGGCGAAGGGGCGATCGTCGTCGGCGATCAAAAGGCTCGTCTCGCTGCAAACGAAGACGGCGCGCGTGCGGCGTGATGGTGCGGTGAAGGAGGTCGCCATCGACGACGTGCTCGTGTCCGACGTCATCGAGGTCCGCCCCGGAGAGCGCTTGCCCGTGGACGGCATAATCACCCTTGGCTCGAGCTTCATCGACGAGTCGATGATCACGGGTGAGCCCATCCCCCCGCATCGAGGGCCTGGCGACGTTGTCGTGGGCGGCACGGTGAACGGTGCGAGCGCGCTCGTCGTTCGCACGACGCGTGTGGGAGGAGACACGCTCCTGGCGCAGATCGTCCGCACGGTAGAGGAGGCGCAAGCGAGCAAGCCGCCGATACAGGCGCTCGCCGATCGCATCGCCGGCGTGTTCGTGCCGATCGTGCTGAGCGTGTCGCTCCTCACGTTCGTCGCGTGGTGGGTGCTCGGTCCCGCGCCTGCGCTGAGCTATGCGTTCGTGGCGGCGATCTCGGTGCTCGTGATCGCTTGCCCGTGCGCAATGGGTCTCGCGACACCGACCGCGGTCATGGTGGCGACGGGAAGAGCGGCGGAGCTGGGCGTCTTGTTTCGAAAGGGCACGGCGCTCGAGGGCCTCGCGCGTGCGGACGTCATCTTGATGGACAAGACCGGCACGCTCACGGAGGGCAAGCCCACGCTGACCGACGCGATCGCTTACGCGGTCGAGAAGGACGTGGTGCTCCGGCTCGCGGCCGCCGCAGAGAGACGCAGCGAACATCCTCTCGCTCGCGCCATCGTGGAGGCGGCAGCTTCGTTGCCAATCGCCAATGCCGAGTTCGTTCGCGCGGAGGCAGGTTTTGGCGTGGAGGCGAAGGTCGAGGGTCGGGTCGTGCACATCGGCGCAAAGCGCTACATGGACAAACTCGGGATTGATGCGTCACGCGCGAGCCTCGACGCTGCGCGTCTGTGGAAGGAGGCCAAGACAACCATCTTCGTCGCGCTCGATCACGAGCTCGCGGCGCTGCTCGCCGTGTCAGACACGCCGAGGGCCGCGAGCGGTGAGGCGATCGCGCGACTGCGTGCGCTCGGCTTGGAGGTGGGAGTCGTCTCCGGCGACGGGCGCGCGAGCACCGAGGCGATCGCGTCGCTGCTCGGCATTGGGCTGGTGCTTGCGGAGCGCCTGCCCAACGACAAGGCAGAGGACATTCGGCAGCTGCAGGCCAAAGGTCGGCACGTCGTGTTCGTCGGAGACGGCATCAACGACGCACCGGCGCTCGCGACCGCGAACGTCGGTGTCGCGATGGGCACGGGCACGGACATCGCGATCGAATCGGGAGACGTGGTGCTCATGCGCGGAGACCTTCGCGCGGCCGCAGATGCAATCGCCCTCAGCAGACGTGCCCTGCGCACCATCCACCAGAACTTCTTCTGGGCTTACGGCTACAACATCGCGCTCATTCCTCTCGCCGCGGGTGCGCTTTTTCCGCTGGTTCACGTGTTGCTGTCTCCGGTGCTCGCCGCGGCCGCCATGAGCTCGAGCAGCATTTTCGTTTTGGCGAACAGCCTCCGGCTCCGGCGATTCCGTGCGTAGCGGATCTGCCGCCTCGGCGGATGGTGAGGAGGATAGTTGGGTGCTAGTCTTGCAGAAGATTCGTCCTTAATCTCTCGTCGAGTTCCCGTGTCTCTTCAGAGGAGCGACTCCGCCCGATGTCTCGCGACAGCAACAGAAATGCGATCCCTGCCGGCCTCATGGTCGTGCTGTGGGGCAGCGTTGCTGCGTGGGTGCACTTCGGGCTCGGCGCAACGGGCTACGAGGTCGCGCTCACGCACGACGATCACAAGGCGATCTCGGAGCTATCGGACAAGGTCCGCGACCGCGTGATCTCGAGCCAGCAGACGTTCGAGATCGGGAGCGGCGGCGTGTCGCCGGTCGCCTCCGTCGAGCCTCCGCCTTTGCCCTCTGCGTTCGCGCCACCGCCACCGATGGCGAAGAAGGCTGAAATCAAGCCTCCGCCCACACCCACCGTGAAGAAGCCGGATGCGCCGAAGGACCCGGCGAAGAAGGTCGTCATCGTCACGAAGGACCCCAACCCGCCCGAGGTCTTGCCGCCGCCGCCTCAGATGGACAAGCGCATCGCCGTGCGCCAGCACGTGAAGCCGAATCAGACGGACAATCCCAACGCGCACTTCGTCGGCGACGAGGCCAACACGGTCGAGCACGAAGAGGTGGCTACGATCACCTCGCACGATCGCGACGACGAGAACCCCACGCCTGCAGGCAATCACCAGAACTCCGACACGCGCCCAGGCGACAACGAGAATCAGAGGGTCGGGGAGGCGGACGAGCACAAGGGCGACAAGAACCGCGCGCCCGGTGAGCACGGGACCGAGTTCGATGTTCAGCCCGATCCCCCGCCGACTCACGCGATGGGCCCCACGCCCGTACAGGGACCGATCGCGATGATCGTTCCACAGTCCGGTGGTGACGGTCATCAAGCCGCGACCGCGCCGACGCCTCCCGTGCAATCCGATCCGGCGGGCGCGTCCGCGGTGACCGCGCCTGACGTCACCTCTTCCCCGCAAGGTGGTTGGTCGTTCCCGCTCGTGAACCCGAACGCGGGTCTCGGCGAAGCGCAGACCACCGGGCCCGGCTCGCTCAACCGCCTGCTGCCGCAACCCGGCGAGACGCAGCGCGCGTTCGGATTGGGCGGAAATCCGGGGCCGGGACACGTCAACATCAACCTCACGCAGCAAGGCGTCATCGCCGCGGTGGGACAAGATCAGCTCCGCAAAGAGCGTGAAGCGGACGGCGAGCGTCGCAAGAGCGAGCACCGCGGATCGTGGCAAGCGTCGAACTTCGAGCGCTGGCGCAGCGCGATCGAGAACTACGTATCGAGTGTCAAGCCGGGCAATCAGACGGCGCTCAACACCGCGGCCGTGCCGTTCGCGACGTACATCAACGGCATCCACAACCGCATCCACCCGATCTTTGCGGACACGTTCTTGGCGTCGCTCGAGGGTCTTCCGCAGACCAACATCTTGTCCGACTTGAAGCTGATGACGCGCCTCGAGATCGTGCTCTCCAAGGATGGGCACATCGTCAAGATGGGCATCAACAAGACGAGCGGCGTGACGGCGTTCGACATCGCTGCGCTGGATAGCGTGCAGCGCGCCTCTCCGTTCGGTCCCGCGCCCAACGCTATCGTGTCGCCGGATGGGCAGGTGTACTTGCACTGGGAGTTCCACCGCGACGAGGTCTATGCGTGCAGCACGATGAACGCGCGGCCGTACATCCTCAACATCCCCGCAGGCGGCGCGCCTCCGACGACGCCCAACCCGCTCGCGCCCGATCCCACGCCGACCAACACGCACGAGCGTGGAGCGCCGCTCAACACCGGCGACACGCGTGAGGGCCTTCTGCTGGGCTCTTCGGCGAGCGACAAAAAGGGCTGAGCCATCGATCGACCACGGGCACGGGCACGTGCCCCGTTTACCCGTCGGGTTCTGCTGCTAGAGTCTCGCGACTGCATCTGCACCTAGCGTCCTCAAGGAAGACGTGCGCCTCGTCGATGCACGCATTCTCGCAGTTGCGCCGCAGGCACTCCGCGAACTCGGCCGCGCTTTCCGGCGGATGCTCCCGGTAATTACGCCACGATTTGCCGGAGGATGTCGAGGTGCTCGCGGATCTTCACCTTCTGCAGCGACTCCGCCGTGCCCGGGCCGCCGAGAGCAAGCGCAGGACCGAATGCATAACATTGGTCCTCGGCCGGCGGCCCAAGCCGCCCGACCGCCTGTTGGTAAAGACCGCGCCGAAGCGACCGTTCGATGACGCGCTCGTCGCACAGGCATGGTCGTAGAAGAGCTCGATCTTGTCGGTGAGCTGGCTCACCCGTCCGTACTGAACGTCGAGCGCATAAACAACGCCCTCATCCCAGAAATAGAGATCGGCGAAAGCGGTCCTGAGAAAGACATGGGCCGCCTTGGGCTTTGGGTCGAGCCACTCTTCGAGAATGCCGGCGAACTGACTGGGATCAGTGAAGCGAAGCAATCCTCCCCCATAGGTGCACAAGCCCGGGTCCTTCCAGTGCTCGATCAGCTCCGCCGGCACTATCACCACTATCGGCTTTGGCAGCGGCGTCATTAACCCCACTCGCGAGCGACCCGCCGCATGCAGCTGCCAGCAATGTGGAGCCAATAGCTAGGGGGATTCGCATCTAGAACTCCTGTGCTTCGGCAAGACCGGCCTGAGCACCCGCTAGCCAGCCGCCAGACGCAATCCACGGCCGGGCATATTGGCCCCAATGCCAGAGTTTCATCCAAAGCTGACCATCGGACCCGCGCATTGACATTACCAGGCGCTGGTCGCCCAATGCCAGGAGTGGCTACCACGTTCCCTGCACCATCCGTAAAAGTGATTCCCGATGGTGGCGTCCAGAGCGAACAGGCACTAAACGCGAAGTTGGTGCCCCAGCAATCCCAGAGGTTGCCGTTCGCATCCACCACCATGACGTCCATTCTGCCTGGACACCATGAGGCTGCCGCAGCCTTGCTCACTAGTGCAAAGCCGGATGGATATATGGACCACAATGACCAAGCAAACGCGCTGCCATTCCACTTCCCATTGTAGATCTTGTTGGCAACTCCAACAACGAACACATCAACACGTCCAGCTCTAGTGTTGGGCGTCGTGATTGGCGAGTACCCCGTCGCTGCCGGAGAGGTCTTCATCAAGGTTCCTGGAGGGTGTCCACGCAGAACCCAGCCAGAG
>JAYVYD010000103.1:0-21796 GCA_043784605.1 Myxococcales bacterium
GTGCAACCCGCGCGCCAATGGCCCACACGGGCCGATCACCCTCGCCGCGCGACGATCGACTTACGCGACCGCCACACTGGGTCGAGCGTGATGACCGCCCTTGGCATAGATGTCGCAGGTTGGAGGACCATGTTGATGATTATTTTGATCGTGGTCCTCGTGTTGGCTTTGGCGGGCGGCGGAGCGGGTCACTCCCGTTTCGGGCTCGCGGGCTGGTCTCCGGCAGGATTGATCGTGCTCGTCCTGGTCGTGTTGTGGCTCACCGGTCACCTATGAAGAGACTGCAAGTTCGTCGCACTCTCCATTAGCGCCACATCCCGCGGCGCGCGTTTACGAGCCGACGTAAACAAATGCTCGTTCGACGCGCGCACGCGGGGTGCGCGCACTGTCCCGCATGAGGCTTTCAGCAATAGCTTGCAGCGTGAGCTTGGTCACGCTCGCTTGCACCGTCAACAACAACACCATCGTGGACACGGACGGCAGCGTGACGCCCGACGGTGGGTCCGGATTGCTCGGGGTCAGCGCATCTAGCGCGAACCTCGACGGCACCGACGTCTCCAAGGTCGCGCTCCACGAAGCGCGGAGTGGGTCGTGGAGCACCCAAACCCAATTGACGATCCTCGATCACTTCAAGGGCGAAGGTTCGTGCTCTCCACGGTCCACGACTGCGCGCGCGCGTGAAGCTCGACTGTCTCCACGCGAGCGCGAAGTCGTTCACTTCGCCGCGCGCGGACACTCGAACAAGCTCATCGGTTACGAGCTCGGATTGGCAACGTCCACGGTCGGCGTGTTGTTGTGGCGCGCCGCCGCCAAGCTGGGAGTCTCGTCCCGCGAAGAGTTCTTGCGCTCGGTCTCGCGCCCTCGCTAACCGGCCGCGCAAACGTCTTGCCTGCCGTTTCCGACCACGAGGTACTTACCCAGAAAGCGACTCCTAATTCGGGGAGTTTGACTTTGTTGGAGGTTGCAATGAGTATCAATGTGCCCCGGAGACTCTCGAGCTTCATGCTCGGTGTACTAGCAACTGCAGGATACGGATGTGGCGCAGACCGCTTCACCTCCGCGGCAGACTCCGGCGCGGACGTCGTCGAGAGTTCACCGGATGCGGGTGGTGACGCGAGCGGCTCGGATGCGGCGACCGACGCGTCCGCGGACGGCGGGAATACGGCGCGCCACCTGACGTGCGGCTCCACGCCCTGCGGACCGGGTGAAGTCTGTTGCGCGTATACGGCAAGTGCCGTCGACCGATTCGAGTGTCGCGGCGGCTGCCAGCCTGCCGGAGGCGGAGAATGGCTGTCGGTGCTCTCGTGCACCGAGATGGCCGACTGCAAGATGGGTGCAGTGTGCTGTATCGAACGTAAGAGCACCTCCAATGTCTCCGTGTGCACGACGCAGTGCGGCTCGAATCAAGTTCCGCTCTGCAATCCCGCATCCGCAGACTCCGGCTGTGCCCCGACGTCACCTTGCTCTTCGACCAACATCACCGACTGGAAGCTTCCGCTCACCTTCGGCACCTGCGGCGGGCAGGGGGTGCCCTAAGTTCGAGCGCGGCAAACCAGTGTCAGCTGGTAGAGTCGCGTCCAATGGCCACTGACCGCACCAAACCGTCGCCTGAGCGAGCGCAGACCGACGAGAGCCTGCGCACGGAGCGTGAGGAGGCCGACAAAGCGCTGTTGGAGATTCAGGCCGTCGAGAAGAGCGCAGACCAGGTGATCGACCGCGCGCGAGAGAACGCCGACGCCGTCGTCAGCGCGGCGCGCGACGAAGCGGATGCACGACAGGCCCCGCGACCCAGCATCACAGGTGAGCGAGCGCACGCCGACGAGGTCCTCCGAGATGAGCGTGCTGCCGCGGATGAAGCGTTGCAGCACGAACGAGACGAAGCGGCGCATGTCATGTCTCGGCTCTTGCCGCTCGAGAGAAACAAGACCGACCGACACCTGCTGACCGAGCGCGCCCGCGCGGACTTTGCCGTTTCGAATCGCGACGACTTTCTCGGCATCGTCAGTCATGACCTGCGCAATCTGCTCGGCGGCATCGTGATGAGCGCGACCCTACTCTCCGACAGCGCACCCGCCGACGAGCACGGCCAGCAGACTCTGGTGGGAACCCAGCGGATTCAACGATACGCGGCGCGCATGAATCGTCTCATCGGAGACCTGGTGGACGTCGCGAGCATCGACGCGGGCAAGCTCACCATGGCCCCGGCCCGTGGGGACGCGACTCTACTGATCACCGAGGCGGTAGATACGTTCCGGGCGGCTGCATCGGCCAAATCGGTCACGCTGGAAAAGGAGGTGCTCGAGCGGCCGCTTCCGGCGCAGTTCGACCACGACCGGATGCTCCAGGTATTTGCCAATCTGATCACCAACTCGATCAAGTTCACACCCCCCGAGGGCGGCAAGATCTGGCTGCACTGCGAGCGCGGTGCCAACGAGATTCGCTTCTCGATACGAGACTCGGGCTCGGGCATCCCGGGCGACATGCTGGAGGCCGTCTTCGAGCGATTCTGGCAGCTCGGCAAAAATGATCGCCGTGGGCTTGGGCTGGGTTTGTACATCTCGAAGTGCATTGTGGAAGCGCATGGCGGACGTATCTGGGCAGAGAGCACGCTCGGCGCAGGCAGCACGTTCTGGTTCACGCTTCCCGGCGTTTAGCGGAGGCCAGCGCGGCTTGTGTTCGGCCTCGAGTGCGAGTACCGCGGGACGTTCACGCAACCGTAAAACAAGCGAGGAAAAGACCCAATGGCGCTACTGAGAAGAGGTTTGTCTGGCGAGCCCGTTCGTATCCTGCAGGGCAAGCTTGGCGTGAACGCCGACGGCGTGTTCGGCCAGGGAACCGAGACCGCGCTCATTTCATACCAGAGCGCCAACGGGCTCTCCGCGGACGGGATCGCGGGTCCCGACACGTTCACTCAAATGGGCCTGCACGAGCTCGTCATCGTGGCGCGCGGGATCCGCGGAGAGATGGTCAAGCGCGTGCAGACCGCCGTTGGCGTCACCGCGGACGGCGAGTTCGGGCAGGGCACGGAAGCGGGCGTCAAGAAGTTCCAAGTGGCGAACAACATCGAGGCGACCGGCGCGGCCGATCCCACGACACTCGCCGCGATGGGCTTCCCAGAGTTCACTCCTGAGAAGGTCGTCGCTTCGGTGGTTCAAGAGACCACGCCTCCCGTGGACGCAGAGGCACTCGCCTCCGCGCAGGCCGAGCCTCCCCCCGCACCGTCGTTGCTCGCAAAGGTCGAGCACGGGATCGTTGCCGCCATCGAGGCACCCATCACCGTGGGCAAGTCGATCTGGAACACGGTCAAGAGCATCTTCTGAAAGGCGATCGAACAATGGATATGCAAGAGATCGTTTCTGGGTTCATGGCCTCGCAGCAGGGGCAGGCCGCGATGCAAGACCTCGTCGGCAAGGGGATCGAGCCGAACCTCGCGCAGACCTACTTGGGTCACGCCACCGAGGCAGCAGCCAATCACGTCAACGAGCAGCACGCAGCGCCGGCGGCCAGCGAGGGCGGGATGTTCGCTTCCCTTCTTGGCGATCACGGCGGTCGCAACTTTCTCGCGGGCATTGCCGCGGGCATGTTGCGTGGCGACGGCGTCGTCGGGTCGCTCGAGGATGGCGCCCTAGGCGTCGTCACCGGTCGCATCACGGAGGCGCTCGTCAACAAGGCCGGACTGGACGGCGGCACGGCATCGACGATCGCCGCCGCGGCGACGCCGTACATCGCGGGCTTCTTGCGCGAGAAGCTCGGCCAGAAGTAATCCAACGCTCCTGAACGCAGTGGCGGCTTCGGCGCACGGCCGCTACTTTTTTTGGTGGGGGCGCTCCCTGCGGCAAGCCGACCACCTGAACTGCACCGATGCGCGGCACGATCGTTCCGTCGCCGAGCCGCCCACTCTTCGTAGGCTTCAGCAAGTCCGTTTGGCCCACGCCGCGACCGTGTCGACGCGTTCGCAGCTCACTTAGCGAGGAGAGTGGCCTGCTGGGTGGACACATAGCGAGACTGCGCCTGGCTGCCCGTGAGATAGGCGTCATAGGCAACGTTGCCACGCAAGTAGCGCTCATAGAACGCGACCATGAACGCGCGCGCCATTCCGTTCACTTGCCCATTCGTCACAGTGGGCTTGTTGCAGAAGCCGCACACGAAGCCGCACTTCGAGACGTCGTCGAGGAAGCTCATATGATTGGCGCCAATCGCGGTGACCGCCAAGCTCGGCGACTGGGTCTGCGCGTAGAACGTCATGTAGTTGAGTGCAGAGGGCGCACACGCCTGGAAGTTGGACATCCCATCGGTAGTCTCGCCAATGAACCCAGTCGGTATCTTGAGAGCGCCCATCAGCGGGGCGACGTTCACGCAATTGGGCATCGCGCAGCCTTGCGCGCCGCCATCGACGGGATCGAGCGCGAAGGACGCTTTGACACGCGAGTCCATGGTCGACGCCAGCAGCGCGAGCTTGCCGCCGAGTGAGTGTCCGCTCATGCCCACGTCGTTGGTATCGGCGATGGGGCCGAGCTTGGAGTCGAGCTTCGCCCAGTCGATCGCGGCCAGTAGGTCTTTCGCTTGATTGGGGTTGTTCATTCCGAATGCGCTCGCCGGATAGTCCACAGTCATCGCGACATATCCGAACGAGGCCAATCGCTTTGCGTACCCATAGTATTGCGAGGGCGGCAGCTGAAAGCCGTGAGCTATCACGACGACCGGATAGGTGCCTGCGTTCGTGGGATACGCGATGTGCAGTGCGAGGTTGTTGTCGCCCGTCGACGAGACGTTCATCGCTCCGTCGCGCTCTGCAATCGCGAAGGGACCGTCCGAGCTCGGGTCGGCGACCGATGCAGTGCTCGAATCCGGAGTTGCATCCGACGCCACGGATGTGTCCGACGGGATTGCCGCGTCCACGTTGGGCACGGAGGTATCGAGAACGGCCGCGTCGTCCAACACGGTTATCGGGGAGTTCGTACTTCCCCCGCACGCGAGCGACGAAAGCAACGAGAGCGCGAGGACCGACCGAGCGGTAGGTTTCATGGCGATGACGTACAACAGATCGGGTCGTGATGCACGAGCCTCGTGGTCGTACGCGACCTGGGCGGGGGGTCGTCGGAACTCTGATACCTTCGGCGGGCGATGAGCCAATCCGTTCCCCCGCCTTCATCGACCCTCGTGGATGCACGCGCGCGCGTCTTGTATGCGGACGACGAAGAGGACGTGCGCGAGGTCTTCGCGTCTGTGTTCGCCGGCGACTTCGAGGTCGTCACTGTGCCTGGGGGCGACGAGGCGCTGCGAGCGCTCCCCACAGGAGAGTTCGACGTGCTCGTGAGCGACATGCGCATGGATCCGATGCGCGGATCGGAGCTGCTCGCGCGCGCGTACGACGCTCACCCTGACACGCAGCGCATCCTGCTCACCGGCTACACCGACCACGACGATCTCGCCGACGCGGTGAACCGCGGTCACGTCTTCGCGTACGTGCAGAAGCCATGGGACGCAGAGCAGTTGAAGCTCACGATCAGTCGCGCGTGCGAGCAGCGGCGCCTGACGCTCGAGAATCGCCGGCTCGTCTTGCAGCTCAAAGCGGCCAACAGCAAGCTCAAGGACGACGTCGAGGTCGCCGTGCGCGCGGTGCCCAAGAGCAAGCTCACGGTCACGTCGCCGGCGATGGCGAAGGTGCTCGAGCAAGTGATCGCGGTCGCGGGCACGGACGCGAGCGTGCTCATTCACGGAGAGACCGGCGTCGGCAAGGAGCTCGTCGCCCTCGCTATCCACGAGCGCAGCACGAGAAAACGAGGTCGCTTCGTCGCGCAAAACTTGGCGGCGCTCCCTCCCGAGCTGATGACGAGCGAGCTCTTCGGTCACGTCAAAGGCGCGTTCACTGGCGCGCAGTCGGCGAGGCGCGGCCTCTTCGAGCTCGCGGACGGCGGCACGTTGTTCTTGGACGAGATCGGCGAAGCGCCCGCTGCGTTGCAAGCGATCCTGTTGCGTGCGCTCGAGTCGCGAGAGATCTGGCCCGTCGGCGCGAGCGAGCCACGGCGCATCGATCTTCGCATCGTCGCCGCGACGAATCGTGATCTGTTGCCACGCGCGCAGGCCGGTCATTTCAGGCTCGATTTGTACTATCGCCTCGCGGTCGCGCCGATCTTCGTTCCGCCGTTGCGTGCACGCCCCGAGGACGTGCGCGGCTTGGGAGCGACGATGTTGGAAGCCGCCGCGCGTCGGATGGGACGTCCGGTGCCGCGCATGAGCGACGCGTCGTGGGCGGCGCTCGAGGCGCACTCGTGGCCGGGCAACGTGCGCGAGCTCTCGAACGTGATGGAGCGCCTGGCCATCTATCACGCGGGTCGCGAGGTCGAGATCGAGGATCTCAACCTTCCGATCGCGCTCGGAGAAGAGACCGTGGATCGCATGGACTCGCGATCGAGCCAATACCCGGCGTCGCGACGCAGTCAGCCGCCGCCGCGTCCTGGCGTCGTCGACACGAGCATCGTGCTCGACCTCCCCGAAAAAGGGACCACGTTCGACGACCTCGAGCGCTCGATCCTCCAACAGGTGCTCGCACGCTCGGACGGCAATCAATCGAGGGCCGCGCGAACGCTCGGGCTCTCGGAGAGCACGCTACGCAGCAGGTTGAAGCGCCTGGGGCTCAAGAGCTGATAAACTCGCGCCCGAATGGCGGCATCGACAGGTGAGCTCGGCAGGGGACGACTGCCCGCACTCGCCAAATACGAGATCATCGAGGAGATCGGTCACGGCGGCATGGCCACCGTGTATCGCGCGCGCGATCCGCGCCTCGATCGTGATGTAGCGATCAAGGTCATCCATCCCCACTTGCGAGACTCTCCGGAGGTCGCGCATCGGTTCTACGTCGAGGCGCAAGCGGTCGCGAAGCTGCGACATCCGAACATCGTCGAGGTCTACGACGTCTCAGCTCAAGGCGATCGCGAGCAGTACCTCGTCGTCGAGCTCGTGCGCGGCCGCACGCTGCGCGGCATCTTGCACGATCGCTCGCCGCTCCCGCCCGAGGTCGCCGCCGGTATCGCGCTTCAGCTGCTGGACGCGCTCGCGCACGCGCACGCGCAGAGCGTCGTTCATCGCGACATCAAGCCAGAGAACGTGCTCGTCGAGATGGCGAGCGAGGCGGGCCCCACCTCGGGTGGATCGCGCGCGGAGAAGAGCACGAAGATCAAGCTCACGGACTTCGGCATCGCCAAGCTGCTCGACGCCAAGGGAGTGACGAGTACAGGCCAAGTGCTAGGCAGCCCAGCACACATGGCGCCAGAGCAGATCGAGGGCGGCGAGGTAGACGCACGCAGCGACGTCTTCGGCATGGGCGTCTTGATGTACGAGCTCATGGTCGGCCACTTGCCGTTCGAGGGCGCGAACCCCGCGCAGGTGCTGCGACGCGTGCTCGACGGGAGCTACCCGCCCGCGGAGATGGAGCTAGGGACGGTCGGCAAGAGCTGGAGCGCGATCTTGGATCGCGCTCTCGCACACGAAGCCTGCGACCGGTACGAGAGCGCCGCCGCGATGCGCGACGCTACCGCCGCAGAGCTCGAGCGCCTCGGCGTGACGGACCCGCCGATCGAAGTCGCGAAATATCTCGATGACGTGGACGGATACACGAGCGTGCACGACAAGCGCATGGTCGGTGCGCTGACAAAGCTCGGCGCAGAAGCGCGCAAGCGCAGCGACGCGATCGGCGCCGCGAACGACTACAACCGCGCGCTCGCATACGCCCCGAGCGATCCGGCGCTGCTCAAGCTCGTCAGCACGATGCACGCGTCGAGCGCGCGCAAAGACGCGGTAAAGAAAGCCGCGCCCGCGATCGGGCTCCTGCTCTCCGCGATGACGGTCGCTTTCTTCGTCACCAAGTCCATCAAGGGTCACGTGCCAGACGCCGTCGTGCCCACCACGTCGGTGCCGAGCGTCGCACCCTCCACGAGCGCCGGTCCGATCGCGAGCGCGGAGAAGGCCGACGCCAGTCCCGCACCTACGACCTCGCGCCCGCTCACCAGCGCAAGCATCAAGACACCGCTCATCGCGCCCGTCCCCGCGCTGCGAAAGATCACGTTCGTGAGCGTGAAGCCGAACGGCGTGACCGTCTCGGTCGACGACGCACCGCCGACCGGGATCACCGCCGGATCCGGCCTCGATCTCGACTACAAGCAGCACTCCCTCGACTTCAACTGTGTGACGGGCGGGCTCTGCGAACCGAAGACCCTGCGCATTCCCGAGGGCAAGACGGACGACTCAATGAGCGTCGAGGTCGCGATCAAGCCGGCCTTGCTCATCGTTCAAGGAGATGCGGCGGGCAGCTACGGCATCGAGGAGTGGCCGAACATCGACGTGAAGGTCGGCTCGCCGATCTCGGTTCCGATGCGGAGCGGCGGCCGCGATCACATCCACGTCGTCGATCGACTTCACCCGGGCGTCTCGAAGGAGGTCACCGTCAACGCTGGCCAGGAGACTACGGTGCAGGTGCCGTAGTGAGCGTGAGATCGGTGCGTACATCCCAGAGCTCTGGGAAGAACGTGAGATCGAGCGCCTTGCGCAAGAACCCGACGCCGCTGGATCCTCCGGTGCCGTGGCGGAACCCGATGATGCGCTTGACCGTCGTCATGTGACGGAACCGCCAGAGCTGGAACCGCTCTTCGACGTCCACGAGCTTCTCGCACATGTCGTATTCGCTCCAGTGTTTGCTGGTGTCCTCGTAGATCCTCTTGAAGACCGCCTGGACCTCGGCGCTCTTCTCGTAAGGCTGCGAAAAATCGCGATCGACCTTGTTCTTCGGCACATCGTGCCCGTGCCGTGCGAGCCAGCGGAGGAACTCGTCGTAGATGGAAGGCCGCTTCAAGCGGGCGTCGAGGTCCGCGAAGATCACGGGCTCGTGCATGTGCGGCTTGCACATGTTCGCGTCTTTGTTGCCGAGCACGAACTCGATCGCTCGATATTGGTAGCTCTGAAAGCCGCTCGCCTTGCCGAGAGAGTCTCTGAACTTCAAGTAGTCACTCGGCGTCATCGTCTCGAGCACGGCCCACTGCTCGAACAGCATTCGCTGGATCTGACCGACGCGCGCGAAGATCTTGAATGACTCGTCGAGGCGATCGTTTTGAAGGTGCGCCACCGCCAAGTCCAGCTCGTGGAGGAGAAGCTTCATCCATAGCTCGCTCGTCTGATGCTGGATGATGAACAGGAGTTCGTCATGGGTTTGCGTGCGCGGCTTTTGTGCCGATAGGATTTGTCCTAGACATAGGTAATCGCCGTAGGTGGATTCGCGACCCAGGTCCAAGTGGATTCCGGCTTCGAGCTCTCTGCGATTGCTCATTGCTGACGCTTATCATGCGCTGCGCGCGGCGTAAGAGGGGGCACCGCTTCACGCTAGGTGGTGGCTGGCGACCCGCGGCACTTTTTCCCGGGCCCGCGGACACTAAAGCCCCAGACTTGTGGTCTCGATCGCGGGTTGCGAGAGGGTCCGCGGTCCCGGAAGAAAGTACCGCGCGCTCGCCTGTCGGTTCGGCTTCTGCGGTGGCAGGGGGGAGAGTTGGAGTTATGGCTTGGGCGGAGTTCTCCGTGACCGTGCCCGTGCCCGATCTGCTCCCGGGTTCTACAGTGGTTTCTTCGCCGTGATGATGAGTGTGCCGGGGGTCCAGTCTAGTTTCTCGTTGTAGTCGTCTCCGGCCCATAGGCGGTGTCGTGTGGGGCGGGGTTCTTGGAGAGAGTCGATGACTAGGTTCGATTGTTTGATGAGCGTGAACCGGTCGGCGATGGTGCGGTGGTAGCTGGTGAAGGGAGAGGACTCTCCGCCTAGGGAGCGCCAGGACCCGTGGGTGACGACTTGGAAGTACGGCTTGGTGAAGCCGTACGGGGGTGAGTCGCGCGTGGAGGCGTCGATGGGGTGGCGCACGGACATGCCGAAGGTTCCGCCTTTGGTGAGGATGCGGTGCACCTCGCGGAGGCAAGCGCCGGCGCGCTCGACGTAGGTGAGGGCGTGGATGCTCACGGCGAGTGCGAAGGACTCGTCGGCAATGGCTGATACGTCACTGATCGATTGTTCGAGGAGTCGGGCGCGCACGTTCTCTGCGTCGAGGAGCGTTCGCGCGTGCTCGAGCTGGACGGCGGAGGCATCCACGCCGACCAGCTCGGTGGCACCTAGACGCGCGAGCGCGACGAGATCTTGGCCACCGCCGCAGCCGAGGACGATCGCTCGCTTGCCGCCGATTTCGCCGAGCACCTTCTGCTCGCTCTCGGGCGGCACGCGATGGCCCCAATGGAGATCGTCCTTGGGCCCTTCTCCGCCTGGTAGCTCGCGCCGATCGTGTCCCAGCCTTTGGAGTTCTTTTCGTCGCTCACTCGGCGATGTTAGCGTGCACGACCATGAGTGACGAGAAGTCCAACGCGCTCTTCGTGCGCGCGCAGAAGGTGATCCCCGGTGGAGTGAACAGCCCCGTGCGTGCGTTTCGCGCGGTCGGCGGCGACCCCATCTTCATCGCGAGAGCGGAGGGCGCGTACTTGCACTCCGTGGATGGCGACAAGTACACGGACTACGTGGGCTCATGGGGACCCATGATTTTGGGTCACGCGCACCCCTCCGTCATCGCCGCGATCACGGACGCCGTGACGCGAGGTACGAGCTACGGCGCACCCACGGAGCTCGAGGTCACGTTCGCAGAGAAGCTCTGCGAGCTGTATCCGTCGATCGAGATGGTGCGCGCAGTGTCGAGCGGCACGGAGGCGACGATGGCCGCCATCCGAGCGGCGCGCGGGTTCACGGGGCGCGACGTCGTCGTGAAGTTCGAGGGCTGCTACCACGGCCACGCGGACTTCTTGCTCGTGAAGGCCGGCAGCGGAATGGCGACGCTCGGAGTGCCCGACAGCGCCGGAGTCCCGCGCGCCACCGCCAGCAATACCGCGACCGCGCACTACAACGACATCCCCGCGCTCGAGGCGCTCTTCGCTGCGCGCGGCAAGGACATCGCCGCGGTCATCGTGGAGCCCGTCGTCGGCAACATGGGCTGCGTCCCCCCTGACAAAGGCTTCCTCGAGGCGATCATTGCATTGTGCAAGCAACACGGCGCCGTCTCCATCTTCGACGAGGTAATGACCGGCTCGCGCCTCGCGCGTGGCGGCATGCAACAGCGCGCCGGCCTGAAGCCGGACATGACGTGCCTCGGCAAGATCGTCGGCGGCGGACTCCCGCTCGCCGCGTACGGCGGCCGGCGCGACATCATGCAGAAGATCGCGCCGCTCGGGCCGGTGTACCAAGCCGGCACGCTCAGCGGCAATCCGATCGCGGTGAGCGCGGCGCTCGCGGCGATCGCCAAGCTCGATGATGCACTCTACACGCACCTCGAAGCGGTCGGCGCAAGGCTCGAAGCCGGAATGTCCGCGTCGCTGCAGGCGCACAAGGTGACCGGCTGCGTGCAGCGCGTCGGCTCGATGCTCACGCTCTTCTTCTGCAAGGGTCCGGTGCGCTCGTGGAACGACGTCAAGGACGCGGATACCGCACGCTTCGGCAAGTGGCATCGCGCGATGCGCGAGCGCGGACAGTATTGGCCGCCCTCTCAGTTCGAAGCGGCGTTCATCAGCGGCGCGCACACGAACGAGGACATCGACGCGACGATCAAGGCCTGCGACGAAGCGCTCGCCCCGAGCGGGTGATGTGTTGAGCTCTGCACGCTCTTAGCGCCTCGAAGCAATGCGCGAAGGTCCAGCCGCGGTCCAGGAGCACCCGACCGAGCTACAAGCCTTGCCGCGTCCGCGCGCGCCGCTCCGACTGAGGTCACCTCGCGCCGCCGAGGCGCTCATCGGTACGGGCGTCGCGACGTGCGCGCTCGTCGTGCTGCTCGCGATCATCGATACGCATGGAAGCGTGCGAGCACGAATCTCGTCGACCCTTCCGATGATGCTCATCGGCGACGCCACGATCGCCTTCGGCGTATGCGGACTTTGGAAGCAGCGCGCCGCGCAGAGGCTCGCTCGCGAGGGCGACATCGCCATTGGTCGCATCATTGAATCGTCGACCGAGCAAGGCGCCTAGCGCGCGCCCACGGGCTTTCAGACGCTTGGCATCGCGTATGGCGCACGCGGCGAGCACTGGCTTCGTGTTCGACGACATGTCAACGATCTCACCCCAGGCCTGAAAAAGGGCGACCTGGTCTTAATCGCGATAGACCCGCGACTGCCGTCCCGCGCAACCCTCTACGAGGCCTGACTGGCGCGAGTCAGTTCACGGCCTCGATTGACAGTCGCTTGCGCGCCTCTTCCAAGGGAAGCGCCCACATCTCTTCTAGCCACACGCTCGGCAAGAACGCCGCTCGCTTGCCTCGCCGGTAACCGTCGATCGATTTGCCGATGATGCCCGGGTGCTTCACCGAGTTGCGGATGGATCCGAAGAACGCGATGAGCCACGAGAGCGGCGTGCCGGTCTGCGCGTAGCTGAAGGCCTGGAGCGCGACCTCACCGGGCACGTCTGGCATGTAGCCCGTGAGCACGTGCCAGAGGTCATGCGTCTGCCGCATGCGCTGCGCGACGTACGCTGGGACCTGCGGCAGGCCTGGCGGCGCGTGAAAGAGGTCGGGGTCTAGGTCGTTGACGTCCAAGAAACGCACGTACTCGCGGCCGAGCGTCCCGTCAGGCAGCTTGCGCAACGCCTCGTAGTCGACGTGCTTGCTGTCGATCGTCGGCTGCTCGCGGATCATGCGGCCTCCCTCGTCCGACAGCACGATGCGCGTGAGCAACTGCGGCAGCGCACGACGACCCGTGGCCGTACCGAGCAAGAAGACCTGCCGCGTATCGTCTGGATTGCGGAGCAGCGCCACGAGAGCGCGCGCCGCGATTTTCGCACGCTCGAACGCCGTTCCCGTGAGGGCAACGCGTGAAGCCTCGAGCTCTTGTTCGTGTGTGACGGCGCTCTTCATGGTCGTGCTCCTGCTGTTGGCATCGTTGACAATAGGACCTCGTTCGTTGTTGTCAAGCGTGCCAATAGTGTAGAGTGCTGGCGCATGGCACGAGCCCCTCGCGTTCGGCGCAGCCCCGAAGAGGCTCGACGCACGATCCTCGACGCTTCGCTTCGACTCTTCGCGAGCACGGGCCCCGACGCGGTCGGTCTCAAGGAGGTCGCCAAAGAGGCCGGCGTGAGCCATGCGCTCGTCACGCACTACTTCGGCACCTACGACAAACTGGTGGAGGAGGCCTTCGGCGACCACACGCGGCGAGTGCGCGCAGAGACCATCGCGCGCATCGTGGAGCTCTCGAGCGGCGGACCTCGCGCGTGGATCGAGCACGCCAGCGCGCAGCTCAATCGCCCGCTCTATGGGCGCCTCGTCGCGTGGGCGCTGCTCTCGGGTCGCATGGATCAGGACGATTTCTTCCCGCGGCGCGATCAGGGCTTCCGCAAGGTCGCCGACGTGATCGAGATGCGACTCGCGTTCGACAAGAAGTCGAGATCGCGCGACGACATCGAGTTTTTGATGATGCTCGTGCTGACTTCGCTCATGGGCTATGCGGTCGGCGGCAAAGCGCTCTGGGCCGGTCTCGGCAAGAACGCGAGCGCCGAGCGAGACGCTTGGTTCCACGAACGACTCGCCTCCGCGGTGGAGGAGCTCAGCAGGCTCGCACCGAAGGACGTCAAGAAGACGAGAAAGAAGCGTGCATAGGGCTTGACCCGCGCCGTGGCGGGCGACTCATATGCGGCGGCCATGCCCGAGCTCGACATGAACCGGCTCCACGCGCTCGTGCGCGCTGCGGCCAAGAACGAAGAAGACATCGAGACCGAGGCGATGCCCGGCGGCGCGTCCACGCGCAAGTACTTCCGAGTGTCGTGCGGCAACCGCTCGATGGTCGCGATGTTCGTGCCCGAGGGAGGCAAGCCCGAGGAGATCGGAAAGCATCAGGGGCAAGCCCGGTGGCCCTTCCTCGAGGTGCACGAGCTGCTCACCGCGCACGGCGTGGACGTGCCGCGCGTCCTCGGCGAGGACACAGAGCACGGCTGGCTCTTGCTGGAAGATCTCGGGGACGACACGCTCGCGAACTACCTCCTGCGCGAGCCCGGACAGAAGCGTGCATGTTACACGCGCGCCGTGACGGACCTCGCGAAGGCCCAAAAAGTGCTCGATCCGCTACCGGACGGGAGCATCGTCAAGACGCGCGCGTTCGACGAGGACCTCCTTCGCTGGGAGATCGATCACTTCCGCGAGTGGGGTCTCGAGGCGCGAGGACACAAGCTCGAAGCGGAAGACCGCGCGACGTTCGACGCGATCGCGGGCAGGCTCGCCAAGCGCATCGCCAGCTGGCCTCGCGGCTTCGTGCACCGCGACTATCAATCACGCAACCTGATGGTTCGCGAGAGCGGCGCGCTCGTGTGGATCGATTTTCAGGACGCGCTGCTCGGGCCGCGCATCTACGACATGGTCGCGCTGCTCAACGACAGCTACCAGGAGTTTGATCGCGCGTTCGTCGAAGAGCGATTGAGCGAGTACGCGAAGGCGAGCAAGATGACGAAGGCCGAGAGCTCGCGGCTCGGTGTGGAGTTCGATCTGATGACCGTTCAGCGCAAGCTGAAGGACGCGGGCCGCTTCGTGTTCATCGACAAGAAGAAGAACAACCCGAGCTTCCGCCGGTTCGTGGTGCCGACCATACGCAAGGTCGCGCTGTCGCTCGAGCGCCTCCATGACATCGACGAAGACATGCGCGCGTTGGAGACGCTGCTGCGCAAGCTCTTGCCGGACGAGATGCGCGGCTGAGCGCACGCTCGGACGGACAGGTAAATAAGTAGCGGCGCACAGGTATAGTCGCGGGCCATGGCCGAGCTTCCTCCGGTCTCCGATCCGCAAATCCCACGAATCCATCGAGGAAGACAGGGCGAAAAAGAAGCGCCTGCTTTTCATCATCGTCGGCGTGGTCTTGTTTCTCGTCGTCGGTTTGGGTGGCTCTCAAGTCTACTTCTCGGGTCAGGCGAAGAAGAAGCGCGACGCCGCGTACAGCCGAGTCGTCAAGTGCGTGCTGGGTGCGCCTCTCGCGCAGGGCGAGCCCGTGATGCCGCGGATACGTTCGGTATGGCGCGCACGCGCGTTCGTCACCGCGAGCGACAAGCTCCCCGCGAGCCTGGACCAGAAAGAGGCGGACGCCACCAAGCTCTGGCCGAACCGCTGCGTCGCGGAGATGGTCGCTTTCACCGACACGCTGAAAGAGAACGGCGACATTAAGGAGTGCGACAAGGACCTCGGCTTGTAGCCAGGCGCTCGGCGGATTCGTCGTGTCGATCGACGACATCGAGCAGTGGTCGATTCGAGTCGTCATCCCTTCCCTCGCGAAGGGCGCGCCGTTCTCACCCGCGAACAAGGAGCCGGAGGGGCGCTTTGCCACCAAGGCGGGAGAGAAGATCCGCGCGGAGCTCTGCGCGCTTGCGGCGATGTCTCCAGAAGACGCAGACGAGATGGCGAGCGCGTTCTCACAGCGGCACGCGGCGTTCGAGCGACTTGCGGTCATCGGCGACGAGCTCTACGAGCCGCGCGGCCTCCGCCTCGATCGCAAGCTGGAGGACGCCCTCGCCCGCAGACCCGACGAGGTCGACGCGAAAGAGATTCGTGGCGTCGAGGATCGCCTCGCCAGGCTGGAAAAAGCCTTCGATCGCGCTATCGTTGCGCAGTCAACCATCGACGAGACTCGCTTCCTAGCGGAGCTCACGTGCAGCAAAGCGTCCTGCAAGATGGTGCTCGACGACGAACAGAAGACCGCGCTCGCACGGGACGACGTCTCGCCCGAGACCTCGTCGGTCGTCGCCGGAAAGCTCGCCGCGCTCGCGCGAACCGACAAGACGACCACGCTGGCGTTCGTCGAGAGCGAGGTCGACATCGGCGGATACCTCACGGTCTACCTCGTGGAGCGCGAGCTGGGTCTATCGCCTGGGTGGATGGCGCGCGGCGGGATCGGCGATACGGGAGAGCACAACCAGATCGGCGCGGGCGCGCTCGATCGGTCGCCGGCAGACTTACGGAAGGCCGCAGAAGCTGCCTATGCGAAGGCGTTTGGCGCGCCGATGCCGCAGGTCACCCGGGCGAAGGCGATTCGCCGCTGAAGCGGGTGAAGCTTTGCTTCCATCGCCGACAAAGGCGTAGACTTCACTCCTCGTGCGCGCTGCTATCTGTCTCGTGACGCTCCTCGCGTGCTCCGCCGGAACACCGCAATCGGTGCCTCCCACGTGGGTCAGCGTGAGCGCGCCCACGCACGTCACGGCGGCCGCCGACGGCACGTATGCGTGGAACGTCAGCTACACCTACTCGGACGCCGACGACTTCATCACGCAGCTCGCAGTCACGTTCTCCCTCAACGGCAAGGCGGCGTCTCCCACGATCATCCCGCCCGCGCAGGCCGCGTCGCTATCGCAGGGGACCACGATTATTTTTCCCGCGGTCAGCCGTGGCAAGACCTACGACTGGACCTTCGTGCTCACCGATCAAGGCGGGCAGAAGAGCGCGCCCTATGCGGGCACCGTCACTCTCGACTGACGACAATGATCAAAGCCAACGCGACCGTACGTCTCCATCCTCGAGGTCTCGAGCTCGAAGGCGGTGAGATCTTGCCGCTCGTGTGCGGCTCGATGCACTACTGGCGACACGATCCGCGCGACTGGCCCGCGTGCCTCGACGCTATGAAGGCGATGGGCATGAAGCTCGTCGATACTTACGTGCCGTGGGGAGTGCACGAAATCGCCGAGCGAGTGCTCGATTTCGGCGAGCGCGATCCGCGACTCGACGTCTCGCGCTTTCTCGGCATGGTGCACGAGCGCGGGATGCGCGTCGTGATCCGACCGGGCCCGCACATCAACGCGGAGCTCACCTATTTCGGATTGCCCGAGCGCGTCGTGTGGGACCGCGCGTGTCAGGCGCGCACGCCGCGCGACAACCCCGTGATGCTCCCGATGGTGCCCGTCGGTTTTCCCGTACCGAGCTACGCTAGCGAGGCGCTCCATGACGAGGTGGAGACGTGGCTCACCGCGTGCGGCAAAGTGCTGGCGCCTCACGTGTGGCCCAAGGGGCCGATCGTGCTCCTGCAGATCGACAACGAAGGCGCGATGTACTTCCGCGACGGTCCGTACGATCAGGACTACCACCCCGACGCGGTGGCTCTTTTCCGCCAGTTTTTGCGTGGCAAGTACAAGCGTCCTGCCGCACTGCGTGCCGCCTATGGTCTCACCGACGAGACGAGCTTTCAGACCGTCGCTCCGCCCGAGCGCTTCGATGCCGCGCGCATCGACGAGGTCACGCGTCACCTCGACTGGATCGAGTTTCACGAGCACCTGTTGGCGACCGCGATGGAGCGCTTCGCCGCGTCGCTCGCGGACGCGGGTCTCACGGGCATCCCCACGATGCACAACTTCCCGCTCGGCGAGGCCGCGACGCCGCTCAACGCCGCGCGCATGTCGGGCTCGATCGACCTCGTCGCGCTCGACTACTACCATCGCACCGCGCCCAACGAGCACATGATCATTTTGCGGCGCACGAGCGAGCTCGCGGAGAGAACGCTCGGAGAGAAGGCACCCGCGTTCGGCGCCGAAGTGGGCGCAGGGTTCCCGCCGTTCTTCGCCCCGCTGGACGAGAAGGACTCGCTCTACGCACTAACGTGCGCACTGGCGTACGGACTGCGCGGCTTCAACCTCTACATGGCAGTCGAGCGCGATCGCTGGGTCGGCGCGCCGATCGATCCGATCGGGCGGCCGCGCAAGATGGCGGACTCCTACAAGTCGCTCGTGGACGCGCTCGACAAGGTCGACTTCTACGGATTGAAGCGACGCGCGCCTGTTCGATTGCTCGTGCCGCGGTCGCTGCGCAGGCTCGCGCGCGCGACCCACGCGATGGGACCGCTGACACCCGCGCTCTTCAACGTCTTGGGCGCCGGATTCGAGGTCAGCTGCTTCGAGGAGAGCCTGGACGAGCAGATGCCGCGCTCTCCGGCGATCGCGGGAGAGGCTTGGATCAGGGCGTTCGAGCGAGCGTTGTTCGCGCGCGGAGTTCCGTTCGCGTACGCCGGCGGGGAGAGCCTGGAGGCGAGCACCGCGCACGCGAAGTGGATCGTGTGCGTCACCGCCGCGGGTCTCAAACGAGAGGTCTTCCGCGGGCTGCGCAAGGCGGCGAACGAGGGAGTCAGCGTCACGTTCGGTCCCGTCATTCCGTCGCGCGACGGCTCGATGCGTCCGATGGATCGCGCGCACGACATCACGGGGCTCGAGTTCGAGCCGATGACGGAGGTCGCAATGGCCGACACGCTCGTCGCGCGCCGCATCGAGGAATTGTCATTACCCACTTATCCGGTCACGCCCTCTGACGCTCACGTCGCCGTGCACGAAGACTCCAATGGCAAACCGCGAGTCGTCTTCGTAATGAACCCCAGTCCGATCGCATTGGCGGCTAAATTTGCGCTCCCCGGCGTACAAGAGCTCGCCGAAGTATGGCCCAATGCGAGCGCTCCAACATTGAAGAAGAAAGAGGGCTCGTTCGAGGTGGAGATGCGCAAGCGGAGAGTGCGCATCTTCGAAGTCAGAGGGTAGTGCTACTCTCTTTGCGTGCGTCGCTTCGTCCTCGCTCTGCTCGTTAGCGCCTGCGCCGACACCTATATTTAGCTACGATTGCGGTCATTGGGTGCATGACGACCCGCGTTGCTCCGCGGAGGGCGGCGCGTTCCCCAAGGCACTCGACGCAGGCAAGAGCCTCTGCTGGACCGTCAATCAACGATGCGAGCTGCCCAATGACAGTTATCTCTGCAACACAAGCAGTCATTGGGACTGTCGCGGTCGGCATGGCGCTGAGTCGCATCCTTCGCAAACACGAGGTGTGCGTCGTCACCAGCGTGAAGGAGGCGCTGGACCTCATTGCCGCGGGCGAGCCATTCGATGCTCATCTTCTCCGACTTGATGATGCCGCAAATGACCGGGATCGACTTCTACGAAGGGCGGCCCGCGTTTTGGGGAGCGCCGCATGGTCTTCGTCACCGCGGGTGCATTCACGCCCGCCGCGATGGTCATCGACCAGGTTGGCAACGAGCGAATCGAGAAGCCATTCACGGCAAAGGCAGTACGAGAGAGGGTTCAACGCTTCATCGTCCCCGCACGTGCCGTGCGCACGGCACGCATGAGCCAAGCCGCCGCTGGAGTCGCCGACCGCGCACCGTCTCGCCGCCGATCGAGTAGACTCATAGGGTTACGTGAAGAGCTTACAACGCAGCCTTATGACTCTCCTGTTCGTGGTCGCCAACACAGGCACCGCGTTCGCGCAGTCCAGCGAAGATCTCGATCGCGCGCGCGCCCTGTTCGCCGACGCACTGAAGGATCAGAGCGCACAAAGCTACGCCGCGGCTGTCGACAAGCTGAGAGAGGTCGCGAAGGTGAAGGACACGACTCAGGTCGAGTACCGGATCGCGACGTGCCTGGCGGCCCTGGGACAAAGCGTTGCGGCGGCGCGCGCGTACGATCGCGCGATCGCTCTGGGACCCAACGCGTTCGACCCCGACACCGACGCCGTCGTCCAGGACGCTCATGACAAACGAGCCGCGCTGTCGCCCAAGATCGGAGTGCTCGATCTTGGCTTCCCAAGGAGCGTGTCCTTCGTCACGCTGCGCATCGACCAGGAGAGCGTGACGGCGACGCTGCCGAACACGACGACGCTCGTCGAGCCGTCGAGGCATCACCTGCATGCCGAAGCGGCTGGAATGAAGCCTTTCGAGGCCGACGTCAACGTCGCGTCGGGAGTGACCGTACACATGGACGCGACGTTCGAACCTGCGTTGGCCCCGACCAAGCCGATCGATCCCACGCCCGCGCCTGCGCCGTTTCCGACCGCGTCCGTCGTCTTGCTCTCGACGACCGGTTTGCTCGCGGGCGTCGCGATCGCATCCTTGGGGATGCGCGCCGCTGACATCTCCGCGCTCCACGCCGCATGCCCTAACGACGTATGTCATGTCGCTCGGCAATCGGAGCTCGAGGGGGTCCGCGATCAAGCTCTCGTGCTCGGGCCGCTCGCCGGAGCCTTCGCGATCGGCGCTGTCCTCACCGGCGGCCTCGCGCTCATCCTGTGGCCTCGTGCTCACGTACGCGCGAGCTCATCGTTCACCGCTTGGTCGTTAGGCGGCTCGTTTTGAGCCGCGTGATGATCTTCGCCGCGCTCTTGCTCGCGTGTGGAGGTGTGCCCGACCTGCGCTTCGCCGACCCGGACGCAGCGCTGGACGCGACTGACGAGACCGCGCGGGACGCCGACCCCGACGTCGCCGCGGATGCGCTCCCACCCGCGGACGCCGGCTTCACATGCCCGGGATTGGTCCCGACATTCGCAAGCGTGTGCTGCGGAGCGATCGCATGTCTGGGGGCGAACTGCCCGGCGACGTGCGGAGACTGCCAAGCCAAGTGCGCGCCCGCCCAGCTGTGCTGTCCCACTTCGAGCAACAAGGCGGTCTGCCGCGCAGGTCAGACTTGCAATTGAGCTGACTAAAAGCCGGGCGTCGTCGCGATGGGCTTCGTCGAGAGGGTCGGCTTCCGTGGCGCGCTGACGAGCGGCTTCACCGTCGTCTTCTGCGACGGCGCGGGCGCGGAAGGTGCGACGACACCAGCGGATGCGCTGTCGATCGCGCTAGCGCTCGAAGCAGACGAAGGAGCGGGCGCTGGGCTCGCGACGAGCGCTGATGTCGCGACCTCCGCAGCCGGCGGCTTCGTGCCGAGCGACGCTATCACACCGATCGCGACGACAACGACGGCGACGGCGACGGCCCCGAAGGCGAAGAGCCTTCCTCGTGGCGTGCGGGGCGTCAGTGTCTGCGTGGAGAGCTCGAGAGGTGCGGCGAGGGTGTCCGGCAGCGCGTGCACGATGCGGCGAAGCTCGACGAGTGCGACAGCGACGTCCTGCTCGAACGCGTCCTCGAGCTCACGACGAAACTCCGCGGCGCTCGACGGACGCTCATAGGCGCGCTTCGACAAAGCGCGAGAGACCACGCGCCATAATTTCGGCGGGATCCTCGGGTTGGGATCGACAACGGTCTCGAGCACGGCGCCGATGCGTGCAGACGCGCTCGCCTTTCGGAACGGTTGCTCTCCGGTGATCGCCTCGTACAACACGACCGCCATCGAGAAGACGTCGCTACGCCCATCGAGATCGGGCGCGTCGCGGATCTGCTCCGGCGACATGTACTCGGGCGTGCCGAGCGTGTGCCCCTCGAGCGTGTGGATGCTCGTCTCCGCGGGCTTGGCGATTCCGAAGTCGAGCAGCTTGGGAACGACCTCGCCGTCGGGAGTGCGCGCCAAGAAGACGTTCGCAGGCTTGAGATCGCGATGAATGACGCCGGAGCGATGCGCGTGGTCGAGCGCCGAGAGGATGGGGAGCGTCGCCGCGAGCGCCACGCCCACCTCGAGCGGCGCGCGCGCGATGCACGACGCGAGCGTCTCTCCACGCAGGTGCTCCATCACGAGCGCGAGCGTCCCATCTTCTTCTTCGAGTAGGTCGTAGACGTGAACGATGTTCGGGTGCGCGAGCTGAGCTGCGAGCTTCGCTTCTTGGCGAAAGCGCAGCTTGGAGTCGCCCCCGCCGTTGAAGATCTTGAGCGCGACGCGGGCGCCGGTGCGGCTGTTTTGAGCCTGCCAGACCTCTCCCATTCCGCCGCGACCGATGACGCCAATCAGCGCGTATTGTTTGCCGACGATGCGAGGCATGGGAGAACCCACTCAGCATGCCACGATTGCGCTCACTCGTCGTCCTTGGGCGCATAGAGGCCGCGCTTCTTGAGCAGGTCGCGTAGGTGATGGCGCGCCACATCTGCCTCTCGC
>JAYVYD010000104.1:0-23532 GCA_043784605.1 Myxococcales bacterium
TACGGCCGATCGGCGTCGACCCATCGACGCAAGGAGCGCTCGCGTTGTTGGCGCTCACGCTCGTGGGCACAGCGTCGCTGCCGCTCTACGTGATGGCACGCGCGCGCGTCGCAAAGGTGTTCGAGCTCGTGCCCGCCAACGCCTCCAAGGACGCTCTCGCGCTGTTGCCAAAGAGCGACGGTCGCGTGCGCTGGCGGTTTCTTGCGGCAGTCGCGGCGCCCGTGTCTCTCGTGGCGATCGGCGCCACGCTGCTCGTGTTCGCGCACGAACGCTCCTACGAAGCCGCAGCGCTGCGTGACGACGCACGCGCCGTCGTGGCCGGGACGGTGGACTCGGTCGACGGACGTGACGAGGGCCGCGCGGAAGTACTCGCGCGCGCCGCGCAACTCGGCTTGCACGTGGAGGTGCTAGCGGACGATCAACCCGTGCCGTCGGAGTTGGAGTCGGAGCGAACGGTGACTGTGCCGCTCGAGAAGGGGCGCGCGCTCGTGCGGCTCCTTCCCGTGAGCTTGTCGCCGGCGACCGTCTCTTGGGGTCTGCTCGCGCTCGCGTCTGTCGTCGTTGCCGCGCTCCTTGGCAGGCAGGTCGGCGCAGTGCTCTCGCGCGACGTCGCGCTCGCAAGAGGAGACCTCGACGCGATGGGCGTGGAGGACGTCATGCGCGGATCGCCGCTGATCGCAGGGGCGCGCTTCGACGTCGTTCGTGCGCTCGCGGACGCTGCCGATCGCCTAGGCGGAGTATTTCGAGAGTTCGCGGTGGCGCAAGAGCGGGCGATCATCGCGCGTGCCTCCATGGAACGCACGCGCGCGATGTTCCTTGCGTCGATGAGTCACGACCTGCGCGGGCCGCTGAACGCCATCCTCGGGTTCGCGGCGCTCGCTTCGCAAGACGCGTCGCTGTTGCCGCCGCAGCGCGAGAGCCTCGCGATCATCGAGCAGCGCGGCCGCGAGCTCTTGGCGCTGATCCAGACGGTGCTCGACTCGGCGCGTGCAGAGGCCGGTCAGCTCTCGCTCGCGCGCGAGCTTGCGTCTCCTACCGAGATCGTCGCGAATGCGGTGCGCGAGGCCGCCGAGATCCTCGCGGGCTCTAGCGTCGAGATCTCTGCGGAGGCCGGACCCGAGCTGCCGCGTGTCTCCATCGACGCGAGCCGACTGACCCAAGCGATCGTCGCGATCGCAACGAGCGCCGCGCGCGCGTGCCAGACCGGGGCCTTGCGCGTCTCGTGCGAACTCGCGGGCGACAAGCTCGCGATCGACGTATCCGCGACCGGCGGCGTGGACGGCGCGGCAGAGCGACTCGCGGAGGCGCTCGCGTCACCGGAGCGCGCGAGACGTCTCGGCAGCCTCGGCCTGGGCCTTTTGTTGGCGCGCGCCATCGTGACCTTGCACGGCGGAGACTTGGCGCTCGTGCGCGAGTCGGATCGCATCATTGCGCGCGTCATCATCCTCACCTCGTAGTTGGGTTCAACTCGCGGCGCCCCCGCGAGCGTGATAATCGTGCGCGCGTCGTGAATCGCTCGGTGTTCTTCCTTGTTGCGGCGGCGACGACCGCGTCTGGCTGCGCTGCGATCCTCGGCATTGACGACGGCGTTCCGCGCGTCACCGGCGCAGACGCCGCACCTGACGCGGCCTTGCCTGACGTCACCGCGCCCGACACGAGCGCAGCGCGTTGTGATCCGAAGAAGCCATTGAGTACGCCGGTGGAATTGACGGAGCTGTCCTCCGGCGCGACCACCGAAGACACCGCGGCGCGGCTCACTTCGGACGAGCTCCGCGTCGCGTTCTCCAGCACGCGGGACGGCGGCTTCGACATCTTCGAGGCCACGCGCCCAATGAAGGCCGGCGCGTTCGCGAACATCGTCGACGTCCCCGGCATCGACACCCAGTCGTTCGAGGAGTCGGACCCCACGCTGTCGTCGGACGGCACGCTCCTCGTGTTCACTTCGGACCGCCCGAACAACATGGGCGGAGGCTTCGACCTGTGGACCGCCAACCGTCCGAGCGTGTCCGGCCCCTTCAACGCACCGACGAGCATCATGGGCGCGAACTCTCCTCAATCGGACTCTTACGCGTACCTCGTCACCAAAGGCCTTTATTTCGGCTCGAATCGTGTGGGCGACTTCGACCTGTATCGCGCCGACTTCGCGAACGGCAACGCCACCAACGTAACGGCGGTCACCGCGATCAACACGACGAACCAGGAGACCTTCCCCGTCGTCAGCGCGGACGAGACCGTCATGTATTTCTCTACGGCGCGAAAGGACGGAGGCGCCGATTTCGATATCTGGGTTTCGACACGCGCGTCGTCTGCGGCGCCTTGGGGACAGCCGGTGGTCGTGCCGGAGGTGAGCACGCAGTTCAACGATTTCCCTACTTGGATATCGAACGATCTTTGCCGACTCTATCTGTCGACCTCGACGGCTGGGCACTTCAAAGTCTACGTCGCTACGCGAACGTTTTGATCAGCGTTGGGCGGCCGCCTCGATGGCCGCGAGGACGCCGCGCGCCTTGCTGCGGGTCTCGTCGGCCTCCGCTTGGGGCACGCTCGCTTCGACCACGCCCGCGCCCGCGGCGACCTCGAACACGCCATTTTCGCAGCGCGCCGTGCGGATCGCGATCGCGAAGTCCAGCTCGTGTCCCAAGTAGCCGACGGCTCCTCCATATACGCCCCGCGGCCCGAGCTCGAGCTCGCGGATGATCTGCATCGCCCGGAGCTTGGGCGCCCCTGAGAGCGTGCCCGCGGGGAAGGCGCTCGCGAGGACGTCGAGCGCGCTCACCTCATCGGCGATTCGCCCACGCACCTCGCTCACGATGTGCATGACGTGTGAGTAGCGCTCGATCTCCATCTTGCGCGCGAGATCGACGCTCCCCACCGTCGCGACGCGGCCGACATCATTGCGTCCGAGGTCGATGAGCATCACGTGCTCGGCGCGCTCCTTGGGGTCCGCGAGGAGCTCGGCCTCGAGGGCTCGGTCTTGCTCCTCGGTCGCGCCGCGCGGACGCGTGCCAGCGAGCGGGCGCACCGTCATCACGCGCTCTCCTCCGGCCGCGGGTCGCTCGAGCCGCACGAGGGTCTCCGGGCTCGCGCCGAGGATCTGCGATCGGCCCTTATTCTCGCCAGCTTGAGGCATGTCGAGGATGTACATGTACGGCGACGGGTTGAGCAGCCGCATCGCGCGGTAGACGTCCAGCGCGTCGCGACCGCGCGCGGGCACAGTGAACTTGCGCGCGACAACCACCTGGAACGCGTCCCCCGCCGCGATGTACTCCTGCGCACGACGCACCGATGCGCAGTACTGTTCGTCATCAGCGTCGACGCTGAAGTCGATCGGGATCCGACCTCGATTGGGGAGCGCGATCGTGGGGAGTCGAGACGCCGTGTCGAGCGCAGCGCGCGTCTGCTCGAGCGACGACTCGTCGGGCGCCGCGATGGTCATGGTCTGCGCGAGCGCGTCGAACACGACGATCACGCTGCCGCCGAAGAGCCTCGCGAGTGGCGCGGTCACGTTTTGCCAAGGCTCGACCTTGGTGATGAGCGAGGTGAGGTCCCAGGCGAAGTATCCGACGTGTGATCGCGCGATGCGCTCCGCTACGGATCCGGCCGGATTCGGCTCCACGAGGACCTTTGCGGCCGCGAGATAATCGGTAGTCGCCAATTCCAGGTTATCCGCGAACGGCGGGCGCGCCCCGTGCACCTTCCACCCCTCGAAGCCGAGACGCAGCTCGTAGCGCGGTCGGAAGCCGAGGATGCTGTACCGCCCCCAGCGCTCCCCGCCGACGACCGACTCGAACAAGAAAGCGGCCTCGTCGCTGCGGCTCGCCGCGCGCAATGCCGCGTACGCTCGCACGGGCGTGAGGTCGTCGCAGGCGAGCGTGAGCGTCCTCATCAGACGAGCTTCAGGAGCGCGCGCGCCCGATTCGGTTCCACGACGGGTCGACCGATCTCTCTCGCGTAGTCCGCGGCGCGCTTCACGAGCGGCGCGCTGCCCTCGGACAACACGCCCTTATCCAAGTAGATGTTGTCCTCGAGACCGACACGCGCGTGACCGCCCGAGCGAATGGCGAACTCGCTCATCGGCCTCTGGTGGCGCCCCACGGCCGCGACTCCCCAGGTTGCACCCGGCGGCAAGAGCGAGCTCATGTGTCGTACGTGCGCCTCTTTCGGGCCGATCCCGCCGGGCACGCCGAGCACGAACTGGAAGTGCAACGGCGCCGAGATCACGCCCTCGTGCGCGAGAGCTAGAGCCTCTTCGACGTGGCCCACCTCATAGCACTCGAGCTCCGCGACCGAGCCCGCCTTCCTGATGCGTGCCGCGAGATCTCGGATCTCGGGCCGCTTGTTGATGAACACGTCGTCGCCGAAATTCAGCGAGCCACAGTTCAAAGTCGCCATCTCCGGCTTGCACGAGAGTGGCTGTGCGCGCTCCTCGATTCCCATCCCCACGGCGCCGCCCGTCGTCACCTGGATGATGCAGTCGGTCTTGCTGCGAATGGCGTCGATCGTCGCGCCGAATCGATCCGCGGACTGCGTGGACGTACCGTCGTCGTTGCGGACGTGAAGGTGGATCACGGAGGCGCCCGCGTCTCGGCACCTGGCGGCTTCGTCGGCGACCTCTCGAGGAGTGATTGGCAAATAGGGAGTCTGCTGCCGTGTGATTTCCGCGCCCACGATGGCGGCAGTGAGCACGAGCTCTGGCACGACCATCTCTCTGCGTTGCATCGCCTTCGGCGTGACGCACGTGCCTACCGCGCGACAGACGACGACGGGCTCGGCGAGCACTTCACCTGCGCTCGCCGCCAATCCCGTCGCGCGCAAGTTGCCAATCACTTTACGTGCCTCGAACGTCATCTTGCGGCTCGTTGCGCCGATCTTCACGAGCTCCGCGGAGGCCTCGATGTAGTCGCCCGCCATCACCGGCGCCAAGAACTCGACCGATTCGTACGCGCGAAAGAGCCCCTCGTCGCCGTCGAGTCGAATGAGCAGCTCGGTGGCCAAATCACCAAACAGAGCGAGCATGCGCGCCCCGTCGACGAGCTCTCCAGCGTAGTGCGCGTCGTGCGCGGACATGCGGAGGCGAACGGTGACTCGTGTTCCGATCATGCGCGACCTTCTAGCAACAAACCGCTCGCTTTGGATCCTGCCGCATCGTCTTGGCTACGCGCGCTCAACCGGCGTCTTTGTCGTCTCCGCCCGTGATGGGGAGGTGCCTGCTGCCGTTGACGATCTCTTTGAGCTCTTTGCCCACTTTGAAGAATGGCAATCGCTTGGCGGCGACCGGCACGGTGGCGCCGGTGCGCGGGTTGCGTCCCGAGTAGGGCTTGTAGGGGCGGACCGTGAAGCTGCCGAAGCCGCGGATCTCGATCCCCTCTCCGCGCTGCAGTGCTTCGGTCATCGCGTCGAACACACAGTTGACGACGAGCTCCGCGCGCGCCTTCGTGAGCTGCGTTCGCGCTGCCATCGCGTCAATGAGTTCGCTCTTGGTCATGACCCGTGTTCCCCCGCGGTTTGGCCCAGCAACGACCTAAACGTACCCCTCGGTCGCGCAAGAGGTCAACGGGGGCGCGTCAGCGAGATCGCGTCGACCGCGATGGGGTCTCCGTAGCTCCTGATCACCGCGCGCTCCTCGCCGCGCACGAGCGTGATGGAGCGTGAGTCGAGGTCGCGACAGAGCTCGCCCCCACCTTCACCGCCGAAGCTCCAAGTCTCACCGAGCACTGTAATCGAGCCTATTGGATGGCGCACGAGCACGCGCGGCGTCACGGTCCACGCGCCGTCTTCGGGCACGGGCAGCGCGATCACGACCTCGCCGTCTCCTTGGACTTCGAGAGCGTGCGCGCCCGAGGCACACGCGGGCACCGTCCAGATGGGCATCGCCCACGCGGCCCCGCGCTGCTCCTCGGGCGGCCACTCGGCCTCGGCCTCGAAGGTCCAAGCGTGCGCTTTGCCTGGCGGGTTGTAGGGCGTGAGCGTGCTCGCGCCGTCGCCGAAGCGGTAGACCCAGGAGGTCGGCTCTTCCAGCCACGTGTACAGCAAGCGGTCGTGATCGTCCCCGCGTAGGCGCGCGACCGTGACGCCCACGTCTGGCGCGCTCGCGTACTTGGGATCGTGTGCGAGGTCGAAGCCATGGTCCGTGTCCACGAACACGAGCCCACGCTTGATCTTCGCTCGATCGAGGTCCTCGCGGTCGA
This sequence comes from Myxococcales bacterium, assembly GCA_043784605.1. Taxonomy (GTDB): domain Bacteria; phylum Myxococcota_A; class Polyangia; order Polyangiales; family Polyangiaceae; genus JANYHY01. The sequence continues at coordinate 6,189 of JAYVYD010000104.1, forward strand.
ACATCACTCGGCCCCCGTCACGCTCCGCCAGCTGCCGATGGTCGTACACGCCGTGAAATGCAAACCCCGCGAGCACGAGCGCCATCATCCAAGTAGTGCGCCGAACATAAGTGGCTTTGGTAAGTGCCGATACGGAAACCGATAGTGTGGATACGGCGACTGCAACGAACACGTGCTCTACGGGGAGCACGTCTGCGTACAGGCGCGCGCCGCCGGCTGGGTAGTTGCCATCGAAGTAGAACGGTGCGTAGGCCAGCACTTGCAGCGCGACCAAAGCGACGAGCCAACCCGTGAGAGGCGCCCGCTTGACGGCACTCTTCGAAATGGCGAGGACGAACAACGTGAGAGGCCAAGCGTTGAGCGCGTCGGAGAGGTGAAGCGACAATCGGCGAAGGGTCGTTCCCGCGGCTGCAAATAGGCCATATCCGTCGGGCAGGCGCGCGCGTACGAAGTCGCCGTGCTCGAACATGCAGCCGATGCCCGCGCCGAAGCCGTAGCGGAAGCACCCGGGCGGTCCGTCGCTCGTGGCGTAGTAGTCCAGCTGCGTGGATCGCAACGCGCTCCCCGTGGAGGCCCACTGCGAGAGCATCAAGAGGCCCACTCCGAACAGCGCGAACACGGCGACGCGCGCCGCGTGAAGCCGATGCGCTCTCCACGAGATCAAAAGTACGCAGGCACCAATCGGTAATGCGGATACCGGCCGGGTCGCGATGACCATACCGAGCGCGAATCCCGAGTAGGCGAGCCAGCGTCGCTCGCTAGTTCGTTTGGCGCGCAGTGCCCATGCGAGAGACGCCGTCACCCACAGCGCGCAGGCGCCGTGCGACATCGTGTCGGCCGTATGATAGCGAAGCGCCGCGCAGGCGAGCGACAGCAGCACGGCCGCGCGCGCGATGGACTCGGACTCCGGCCTATGCCAGGCGACCTCCTTGGCGAGCGCGTAGGTTGGCAAGACGATCGAAGCGGCGAGGAGCGGGCCGATGATCATAGGCATGCCCATCAAGAAGCCGAGAGCAAGCAACAGCGGATACCCTGGCGGGAAGATGCCAGCGACGTGACCCTCGTGAGCGATCAGAAAGCGCCCCCGAAAGCTCGCGCTCGGCTCGGGCACCTGCCACGCGAAGTGCCCCTCGGAGATCGCGCGCGCCTGGAGGTAGTACGTCGACGCGTCGATGATGCGCGGCCCTCCTCTCAGGTACTCCGCCACATATAAGAGCGAAAGGAACGCCGCGGCGAAGGCTACGATCAAGAGGAAGCGACGCGTCGATACTCGCTTATCGTCGAAGACCGGAAGGAGCGCGCGGGACTTGGTCGCGGCCACTGCCGCGAGAATGATGGCCAAGGCGAGCGCCGCGATGGCGATCTCGTCGGCCGGTCTTCCCCAACTGCCAAGTAGCGATTGCGCGCGGTCGGCCCACGAAGGCGCCATCGCTACTGCAGCTGGCGAAGGCGCCATCGCTATTGCGTTATCCAAACGTGATAGTCGGTGAAGTCCCCCGGGCCGTCGTTGTGGAGCACCAGGTGAATCGTTGGCTGGACCGAAGCGCCAGGCACCTCGACGACGCGCTCCTCGAAGCCTTTGCCGGGGACATAGTCTAGAGTCTCGATCGGCGTGCCGTCGATGATGACGTGCACCTTGGCGGTCGCGTCGGGCACCGAGCGAATGACGAGTCTCGCGGGCAAGTGCGGCACGAGCCGGCCGAGCGTCATCGTCTCTTGCCGACCGAACGAGATGCGCCGCCCGCCGTCGAACATGTCGAGTGCTTCGTCCTTCGGATCGGGCAGGATCTTCATCTCGGTCCAGCCGCCCGCGGGCTGCGGAAAGGTGTATTCGTGCTCCTTCTCGCTGACGAGATCGGTCACGTCCACGACGTCACGAACGCGCGTGGGGTCGACCGCCCGCGGTGCCTCGCCGGTTCCCAGTACATGCCAATCGGCCTGGTAGATAACGTCTTCGTAGCCGCCGCAGATGACGTTGCCCTCAGCGGGAAAGCGCGCGAGTACGTCTTTGGCAAACCAAGTAGGGAGCGTGCCCCACCACGTCGGGTATATGGCAAATACGTCGGGGCGCTCCTTGGGTGGCATCCGCTCGATGAGCTCGATCGTCGCCGGCAAACCGTGGAGTCCCGCGCGAGCAAACGGAAGTCCGCCGTAGCCTCCCAAACCGATGATGTCGAGGCCGGGACGATCGGAGGCGAAGATGAGAGCGCCTGCGTCGCCGACCAAGATGCGGTGCGGCTTCTGCGTCGCGAGCCATCGACCCGCCGTGACGTGTTGGTCGCGGATGTTGCGACATGCACGGCCGAAGAACCATGTCTGGTCACGCATCTTCGACTCTTGATGCACGTACGCAAGGCCCACCGCCGCGATCGCGACGAGCGCGCGCGAGACCCTGAAATGCAGCACTAGGGCGAACGCGACGCCGGCCGCGATCGCGAAGAGCCACGGCACGCGCAGAGACGGCATCTCGCCTTGAGGTCGCAGCGCGACGCCGATCGCTTGCGTGACGAACGCGCCGACGACGATCGAGATCGGCATGCTCGGGCGGCCCGTCTTGCGCAACATCGCGACCGCCCCGATCGCCGCGAGCATGAGGAGCCAGGCCACGGCGGGCATCGTGTAGCGCTCGTTCTGCCAGCGCACCTGACCGTTGAGCGCGACCGTGCCGAGCCACCCCGCGATGTGCAGCACGAGCAGCACTGCGTAGCGGCGCGTCTGAGGAATCGCGAGCGCCGCGACCGCGAGGATCGGGATCAAGAGGCCGAAGCCGAGCTGGTGACCGTTGATCGGGAGGGTGTCGCTGAAGTGGTACTCGACGTTGCGCAGCATGGCGTACTTGAGATTGAACGTGTAGTCGTCGAGCTTCTCTTGTTGCGTGAGGAACGGGCTGTTGATCGCGAGTTTCACGATCGCGCCGTTCGCGCTCGTCTCACCGGTGAACAGCTTGTTGACGAAGGCCTGCAGCACGAGCAAGACCCCCGAGGGCGCGCCAACCTGCAAGAGCGTGCGGACCTTGACCCACCGCGTGAGCGGGTGCGCGCGGCCGAAGACGGCGACGAGGCCGAACGCGGCCATGCTCGTCGCGGACTCGGGTCTCGTTCCGACCAGCAACAGTCCCCACAGCGCGAGGCGCCACGCGGCGCGCGACTGCCGGCTTGGACGAGCTACCTCCAAGTCGAGAAACGCAAAGACGGCACCCGCCCAAAGGCCGAGGAACCACGCGACCTCCATGCCGCTCCAGAGCGACCAGTCGAGGGCTCCGATGCCGAGCACGAAGAGCGGCAACACATAAGAGCCCGCGCGCATCGCGACCGACGTGCGATCGACGCGCTCGAACAGCGCGCGGCCCGCGAGCAAGAGCGCGAACGTGGAGGCCATCGCGACGAGCGCGGCCCAGATCATGAGGTCCGTGTCGCGCAGCCCCATCAGCCAGCCGGGCGCGAGGACGAACGGGTAGGTGAGGCTCGTGTTGCCGCTCGAGAAGCCGTTGCCGACGGTCCACTCGAACGGGTGACCCTGCGCTATCGAGCGCGCGTAGTCGAAGTGGATGAACACGTCGTCCAGCGGCGCGGACCACTCGCCGCCGGTCTGCCGCATCATGTAGCCGTAGAAGACGCGGGCGTTCGTGAGCGTGCACGCAGCGGCCCACACCACGTAAAGGACGCGATCCATCCGCAGCCACGTGGCGACCATCCACGCGGTCATCGCTCGAAGCCGGATGAGTGCGCTCACGGGGCGCGTATAGCAGGGCCGTCGCCGCGCGGGGCATTTCCCAGACGCGCGACGTCGTCCAAACCGATCAGCCTTCGCAGCTCGCCCACCGTCATGGTCAGCAGGTCCTCGTAGGGCACTTGGGCCTTGTAGAGAGACTGCGTGCCGCGAGCGCGTCGCCACGCGCGCCAGAGTCGTCTCGGCCAGAGCACGCCGATCGAGATCGATCCGAGGCACAACAAAAAGATCAGCGGCTTGCCCCAACCCGCACGTAGCTCGAACGCACTGATTTCGGCCTCGCCGACCAAAGACGTGTCGTAGCCCAGAGCGACGTGGTGAAGGTCGTGGAGGTGCAAGAACCCGGGGTTGGGCAAGCGAAGCGACAAAGCCCCCACGCGCACGACGAACTTCGGATCGTCGTACGCGCGCGTGCTCTGTCCCGCCGCGGCGAGATGACGGTCGCGCGCATTGCGCACGTTCTCGTTCGCATCGATGGCGACCATCCGGCACGACTGTCGGCGGAGTCCTGGGCGTTCGCAATCAAGATCGCCAACCAAGATCGCGTATAAAGCACGGTCGAAGCCGCCCAACATGTCGCCGCCATCTCCCGCCAACCCGAGAGGCGTCGCGCTCTCGCTCGTCACGGTCTACGTCGTGTGGAGCTCCACGTACCTCGCCGTGCGGTGGATGGTCGGCAGTCACGGCGCGGTGGGTCTCCCTCCGATGGCGATGGGCGGCGCGCGCTATCTCGCGGCGGGTCTCGTGCTCTTCGTCATCGCGCGCGCCTCGGGCAACCCGATGCCCGATCGCGGGCAGTGGCTCCGCACGGTCCCCGTCTCGATTTTGTTCTTCGTCATGGGGAACGGCTTCGTCGGAATCGCATCGCGCAACATCGACTCGGGGGTCTGCGCGATCGTGTGCGGGACGATGCCGCTCTGGGGCGCTCTCATCGGTCGCGCGTTCGGTGCCGTCGTTCGGCCGCGTGAGTGGGCCGGCCTCTTGCTCGGGCTCTCCGGCATGGTCGCCCTCGGCTGGGGCGCGAACCTGCGAGCCGACGCGCGCGCGTGGTCTCTGCTCGCGATCGCGCCCGTCGCGTGGGCGCTCGGCTCGGTCCTCGTGCCGCGACTGTCGCTGCCGAAGGGGACGATGGCCGCCGCCGCACAGATGACGCTCGGCGGCGCGTTGATGCTCGTACTCGGCTTTGGGTTCGGCGAGCGAGTGCCCGCGCACGTCCCGGCGTCGGCCTGGCTCGCGCTCGTGTACCTCGCGATCTTCGGCTCTTTGGCGGGGTTCAGCGCATACGTGTATCTTCTCCGTAACGCGCGACCTTCGATCGCCATGAGCTACGCGTACGTGAATCCGGCAGCGGCGGTGGTGCTCGCGTCGGTGATGGGAGACGCCACGCTGCGCGCGACGACGCTGCTCTCGACGGGGCTGGTCGTGCTCGGCGTCGTCGTGATGGTCACCGGTCGCACGAAGGCGTGACGGAGTCGCGAATCACGACAGCGTTGCTCTCGGTGAGTGAGCCGGTGGCCATGGTCCCGTCATCGAACGTGGTCGCCCCTTGAAACTGCCCAACGGCATAGAGGTTCTTCGCGTCCACGATCACCTTGACGTAGGTCGCGTTGTTCACCGAGGTCGCGAAGATCGCCTGGATGGGAGCGCCGTTCGCGTCCACCGCGCCGATCGCACCCACGAAGGAGGGATTGGGCGCGTCGGGCATGCTCGTCTTGCCGAACGTGAATTTGGGAGAGCCGTAGTCGAGCGCGACGTACGCGCCGGACGTGCTCGCGGCGATGGACACGGCGAGCTCTTGTTGGGGCCCGGGGAATATCGCCAACCAATTCTGCTTTAGCGTCGTCGCGTCGAGCGACATCGCGAACCCATCAAAGCCGCCCGCGGAAGTCACCTTCGGAGTGAAGTTCGCGGCTCCGTAGAACTGACCCGACACGAGGAGTTGATTGCCCGAGAGCGAGACGTCGCGAAAGGTGGTGGAGACCGCTCGCGGCATCGGCACTCCATATCTTGGAGTTGTGAACGGCCCCGGTCGTCCCATCGAGTCGAAGCACGAATGGGTTGCCTTGCGTGGTCTGCGCGGGCAGGACGGCGGACGATTCGACCAAATCGACCAACGGCTGCGTTCCGCGCCGCGTCGCGCCGAGGACGACATCGCCGCTCGTGTCGACCGCGACGATCGGAACGAGCACCCCCGAGCCCGCAAGGTATCGCTGCCACGTAAAACCCAGACCGAACTTGTCGTCGTACGCCATCACGGCGAGCGCGCTCGATTGATTGGCCGGCACCGGGGCGGAGGAGTTGAAGTTCGCGCCAGAGTATGTGCAACCGACGGCGACCCTCTTGGCCACGACCGAGAGTGAACTGCAGAGGCTCGAGAACGTGGTGTTGGCGGTGCGGGAAGCGTCCGGCGAGTACGTAAAGATCTCCGCCCCGTCCGTCGCATCGAGCTTGGCGATGAAGCTGCGCGTCGCGACGGGCATCGCGGCTGGGATCGCCATCGCGGTCTTCGAAAACGCTAGGAACGGGCTGTCCGTGATGCCCACGATGTAGAGGGCGCCGCTCTGGAATTGCATCGACGTGATCCCGTCGATTCCGGATCCGGCGATGACCTTGGCCCAGACTGCCTTTTTGGTCTTCCCATCCAGCTTCAGCACGATGCCGTCGTTCTTCTGCGTCGTAGGGATGTTGATGGCGTCGAGAGTGAACGCATCCATGATGCTACCGCCCACGTAGACGTCGCCATTCGGGTCCACGGCTATCGGGCCAAGCGAGATCCCCTTCAGGAGCGGGAGCGTCCACGTCGGATCAGAAATGGCCCCATCTCCCGCGTCGCCAAGCCCGCCGTCCGCGGCCTGTTGATCGGGCACCGAGCCGTCCTTGGGCGGCGGCCCGATGACTGCTGGATCTCCCACGCACCCAACCATTAACGAAGAACTCAGCAGAGACACCGCGAGAAAAAGAAAGCGCATGAGCGTCAGCTTGGACGATGATTGTCTGGAGTCACATCTTCAGTTCTGACACGAAGGAATGCTGGCGGAGCTCGCCGGGCTATGGCTCGTATTCGTGGGGTCGAGAAGAAACGCGACCTGCTCCTCGCGTCGGTGCCAATAGCACTGAGCGTGCACGGGCCGCAGATAGCCAAACGCGTAGACCGTGGGATTGAAGTAAGCGTCGGTCGTCCGCCCGTCGGGAAATCGATAATGCGCTTCGCGGCGTACGATGATCGCCGCGGCCTCCGTGGTCAGCGCTTGCGCCTTGGCGAGCTCCGGTTGGCCATCTGCCTTGTTCGCGTGAGCCAGAATCGATCGAAAGAGGTGCGCGATGTGCTGCGCGCGATTACGCACTATCGCGACGCCATCCCAGAGCTCGTCGCACCACGGCTTGATCGACGCGTCGGACCCGCGGCAGCGCGCGGCCAGATCGTCCTCGATGGGTTTCACCTCGGCCGCCATCGCCTCCAGCTTGCTCACGACGTTCGCGTCGAACGTGGCGCGGTCCGCGTCGGTCATCTTCCAGACGTCTTCGAACTCCACGCGCTTGGCGTGCGTCTCGAGGCCGATGGTGTATCCGAGATCGACGACGGCGTTCTCTCCCTGCAAATAGGGCATCAATCGCGCGTCGAAGAGATACTTCGTTTGAAGCGCCCGGAACGCAGACACGCCGGCAGTCACTTCCGACGCGCAGCTGCCGAACGCGCCGCCGTAGTCCGCGTAGAACGTGTCCTCCGGCGCGTCTGGCTGCCAGAGCATCTTCGCGGTCAGATAGTCCGTCAGCCAGTACCCCCACTCGTGGCCGGAGCTGAACATCAAGTGCCCATTGAGCGGCGGCAGCTTCTGGTCGCGAATCTCCTTTTCGAGCGTGTTGACGTCCGTCCAGCGCGCGTGCACGAACTCGGGCAAGAACAGCGGCACGTCGACGTCCGCGCTAATCCAATAAGCCGACTCTGGGAAATACTTCACCCGCCGCGTGGGCAGCTCTTTGAAGATGTAGTCATGCTGCAGATGAAAGTCCTCGTGCGCGTACGTCGCCCAATTCCGATACAGATCGTAGAAGGCCAGCGTGTGCACGTTCTGCCCTAGCCGCGCGTCCGCGAACTGAGGCAAGTGATAGAAGAAGACCGTCTTGCCTTGATATTGGACATAGAGATCCTTGTAGTTGCCGACGTGGTTCTGCACGTTGACCAAGACGTTCGGTTTGGTCTTGGCGACGTGATCGACGGCGTGATTGAGCCAGTCGATGACGCTCTGTGGATCGGTGCTCGAGAACTCTCCGAGCGCGAGATCCACGGAGTCCCAGTCCAGGCCGAGCAGCTTGTCGAGATTGGCATCCATCTCTACTTGCCAATTGGCCGCATTTTTCACCAATACATAGTTGTTCTGCAGTGAAGAGCCGCCCCACGTCTGTATGGCCGCGCCGACGGTCACGTGACGCAGGTGCGCATAGTCGAGTATCGCGCGTGCGTGGGGAGTCCATGTCGTCCAATCGACCGTGGACAGAAGGACGAACTGCAGGAAATTCTGGCCGGTCTTGACGAGCCAATCGATGACGCGCTTGGCGTCCGCGAGGTTCGCGTCTCCCGGCTCCAAGAAGACCTTGAAGTACTCGATGGGGTGCAGTGTGTGAAACTGGATGCCACGCGAGGACACGGAGGGCGCGCGCGTAATCGATAGTGCCTTGGGGATACGAGCCCCGGAGAACGCGGGAACGAACTCCTGCTTTGGGTGGAAGAAGCGGGCGCCCAGAGACTCGAGCAGCGCGTAGGCGCCAAAGGCGAGCCCGCTCGCGTCGTGCGCCGCGACGGTCAGGGAGGATCCACTCCGCACGATCGAGTAGGTCTTGTCGGCGGCGAGCGCGGTCTGGGTTTGCGCGTCCGCGCTCGTCGAGAGCACGACGTTCAGCTTTCGCGCGTTGTCCGCCGTGGTCCCGACCGAGATCGGACCTCCCCACAGCGTCGAGAGGTACCGAGCGAGATCCGCACGCACGAGCTCGAGGCTCGCGTCGCCGCCGGTGTCGACCGAGACAGAGACGTCCGCGATCGCGAACGCATCCATCGCGTCGCCGATGGATGCGGAGGTGCAGGGGATGCTCGGCGGCGGCAGTGCGGGCGACGTGCTGCACGCCCCGAAAAGTGGGCCGATCGCGCACACCACGCCTATCGCCGCCAACGTTTTCGTTACGGTCATTGCCTCATTGTACCGATTTCGCGGTAAACTTTCGGATCGACTTGGATACTAGGTCGTGGCTTCGAGAGGTAATCACATGCGGCGATGGATCGTTGGGCTGAGCGTAGGTGCGTCGATAGCGTTCGTGTTGCTGGGAGCGAGCTGCGCCAAGCCGTTGACCAATCCCGGAGATGAGGCCGACTCGGGGATCGACAACGCCGCGTGTCCCGGTGCAGACGTCACAGCCGACCCGAACAACTGCGGCGGCTGCGGGCGCAAGTGCGGAGGGAGCCAGGTCTGCGCGTCTGGCGTTTGCAAGAATCAGTGCGACGCGCCGCAAGTGAAATGCCCATCCGTGCAGGTCTGCGTGGACCTCACCAAGGACGCCAAGCACTGCGGTACTTGCACCACCGTGTGCAACGCCGCGGACGCGGGCGGTCTCGATCCGAGCAATGGCAACCCACTGCCGGACAGTGGAGTCGCGCCGTCGGTCGAAGCGGGAGCGCCGTGGGATCTCGGCTCGCCCGCGTGTGTGGCGTCCAAGTGCACGACCGCATGCACTGGAAAGCTCGCATGCAACGGCCTGTGCTTCGACCCACTGCAGAGTCACGACCACTGCGGCGACTGCACGACCGTGTGTCCGCCGGATCAGGCTTGCAATGCGGGTCATTGCTGTCCGCCAGATGAGGGCTGGTGCAATGGTGCGTGCATGGATGTCGGAAGTGACAGCAACAACTGCGGCACGTGCAACAACGGCTGCTCCGGCATGACGCCGAACTGCGCGCAGGGAAAATGCATCGCGGGGCTGACCATCACGATCGAAGGACACGCGCCGATCATCGCGAACTGCAAGGTAGGCGACTACAGCTGCGAGGCGCACGAGGTCTGCAACAAAGTGACGAACTCCCAGTGCCTCTTTCAGCAATACGACTGCACCGGCATGAAGGGCTCCTGGTACCCCAACGACGGAATGAGCGGGAGCTCGTCGTTCAACTTCGCGTATGACTACGATCTCTGGAATGGCACCTACGGCAACATCTGTGCGTGCGTGGCGTCGCAAATGACCAAATACGGATTAGCGTCCAATCACCCCTCCTGCGGCTTGGGTCACTGGCAGCGCCAATAGTCGGAGGTCATTGGATGAGACACTCCGGCTTCCAGTGCTTTTGGCCATTGGCATCCTGGGTGAAGTTCGGCGTGCACTCCGGTTTCGTCGAAGCGGATCCGCCTGGCGTCTGACGCGCGCGTGCAGAGCGCCTGAGCAATGCGCTCGTCCCCACGATCCCGATCGCCGCGAGCAGTGCAATCGTGACTGCGCCCCAAACCCACGAGGTGCCTCGCACAGCTGCGCGGCGATCACCGTCGCTCGACGTGGGCTTCGCGATGACACCGACGACAGCAGGGAGCGGGGCCGGCGTGCCCTCCACGATGCGCTCGGCCGAACGGTGCGGCGTGTCGTTCACGTATGCGGCGAGGCGCTGCACGTTGGGCGCCTCGCCGAACGCCGCGACGTACACGCCGTAGAGCGCATCGCGCATCTGAGTGGCGCTCTGCCAGCGGTCTTTTTTCTTGAACTTCAGCGCGCCGTCCACGACGGACGCCAAGTCTGGCGCGAGGTTGGGCAAGAGAGTCGCGACTGACGCTGCCGGCTCGGTCGCCGTCTTGACCATGATCATCGGGGTGGTCTCGGCGTCGTGCACGAGCTTGCCCGTCATCAACACGAAGAGTGCCGCGCCCACCCCGTAGATGTCGGAGCGCTCGTCTACTTTCCGGGTCTTGCCCAACGCTTGCTCGGGCGACATGAACGCCGGGGTCCCGAACGAGACTCCAGACTGCGTCAGGCTCGCGCCCGCGAACGTCGCGTCGCGCAGGCGCGCGATGCCGAAATCCAAGACCTTGACCTGACCCTCCTTGGTCACGAACACGTTCGCGGGCTTGATGTCTCTGTGAACGATGCCTGCCGCGTGCGCGGACGCGAGTACGTCGAGCAGCTGGTGTCCGATCATCAACGCGATGTCGGGCGGCAGTTGTCCCCGCCGCCGCAACAGCTCGTCCGCGCTGAGGCCGACGAGGAGCTCCATCACGAGGAACGCGGCGCCGTCTTCGCTCACGTCATCGTCTACGATTTGGACGACACCAGGGTGTTTCACGGAGTTCGCGACGTAGCCCTCGCGGAGGAATCGCGTGCGAATCTCTTCGTCCTCCGCGAGCTCCGGTAGGAGCATCTTGAGCGCGAATGCGGCTCGATTTCGGTGCTGCGCGCGATAGACGACCGCCGACCCGCCGACCCCCAAGACCTCCTCGAGCTTGTACTTGCCTCGCAGCGTGGTGCCGAGGCGCGCTCGTGCCTGCAGGCAGGAGGAGTGATCGGGTGCGCGAATGAACGGCAAGACTGTCGCAGATCGTCGCATGCGTTCGGCCCCATGCCAAGCTCTCGCCGCCCTCGTTCGACGACGAAATCGGCAGTCGCGATCACCTTCAAAAAAGGTCTCGCTGAGGCCAAGGATTGGATGGTGCTCTTGGCACTATCATTTGCTGCGAGGCCCTTAGCTGCGTTGCGTGTATTCTTGGATGATGGCGGACGCTGCCGCTACTGAACCCCTCGAACTCGGCATGATGCTCGATCGGTACGAGCTCCTCCACGCCATCGCGCGTGGAGGGATGGCCAACGTCTGGCTCAGTCGCATACGTGGCAAGCACAGCTTCGAGCGGCTCGTCGCGATCAAGACCATCTTGCCGGAGTACGCGCTGGATCCGGCCTTCCAGACGATGTTCCTGGAAGAGGCGCGCATCGTCAGCGGCATCGATCACCCCAACGTCACCAAGACCTTGGACCTCGGCGAGCACCATCAAGAGCTCTACCTCGTGATGGAGTACGTCGACGGGGACTCGCTCTCTCGCATCCGCAAGCAACTCAGCCGCATCAACGCGCAGATGCCGCTTGCGCTCCTTCTGCGCGTGCTCTCCGACGTGTGCGCTGGTCTGCACGCCGCGCACGAGCTCCGCGGACCGGATGGCGAAGGGCTCCACGTCGTGCACCGCGACGTCTCTCCTCAGAACGTGCTCGTCGCCTCCAACGGCTCGGTGAAGCTGATCGACTTCGGCGTCGCCAAGGCTCGGGATCGTCTCGTGGAGGAGACAGGTGCGGGCCTGCCTAAAGGCAAGCCGCGCTACATGGCACCCGAGCAAGCGATGGGACGGCCGATCGATCGACGCGCGGACATCTTCTCCGTCGGCGCGATCGCCTTCGAGTTCTTGGAGGGGCGCGCGCCGTACGACGCCGACAACGACATGGCGAGAGTGCACGCGCTGATGACCGGCGCGGAGATCTCGAGCATGCCGAGCAAGCCGCCGCCGCCGGTCGAGGCGCTGGTGCTCAAGGCTCTCGCGCGGGATGCGAGCAAGCGATTCCAGACCTGCGCGGAGCTGCGCGCCGCGATCGAAGACGCGATGATCAAAACGGGCCTTCGCGCGACGAGCGACGACCTCGCGCAGTTCGTCAATTCGAAGACCACAGAGCGCGCGGCGGAGCGTCAGAAGATCGTCAAGATGGCGCTCTCTGCGGCGACCGCCCGTGAGCGCTTCAAGAACATCTTGGAGGACGACGCTTCGTCGATATTCGGGGGCGCGGGTGACGCCATCGCCAGCCATTCCATCGGCGGCCTAAAGCTGGAGAGCCCCCCAGAGCAGGACGAGCCGAGCAGGTCTGGTCTCGCGGTGATGTCGGCGCTCGATACTGACGCTCCGGTCGCGAACGTCAGCGGCTTTTCGGCCGCGGAGCTCGACGAGCCTGCCGGCGTTCCCCGCAGCAAATTTGGGTTGTTCGCGATCGCCGCGGTCGCCATCATCGCTCTGGTCATCGGCATCGGCGTTGCCATGCGCCAAAAAACGCCGGAGGTCTCCGCCGCGGTCCCCGAGAGCCTGTCGCCAACGATTCGACCCCAGCCCGTGATCCCGCCACCGCCAGAAACGGTGGTGGCGCCAGGGCCGCTCGTTGCGACCGCCGCACCTGTCCCGTCGCCGACAGTGCCTGCCGTCGCTCCCTTGGCCAAGCCGACGATCACGGCAGTACCTGTCGCTTCGCACATCACGATCACGAAGCCGCCGCCCGACGCCTCAGTGGGGACGCCTCCGAAACCCAGCGATGATCAGATCCAATAGACGCGCGGCCGCTCGTTGGTACGCGCTAGCGGGACTCGCGTTGTGTCTGCTGCTCGCCTCGCCCGCGCTCGCAGACCCCGGGGCCGCAGAGATCGAGAGCGGTAAGGCCGCGTATCGCGAGGGCAGGACGCTGCGTGAACACGGCGATCTCGCAGGCGCGCTCGCGCGGTTCAAGGCTGCCTACGCGCTGGTGCCGACGCCCATCACGGCGCTCGAGGTCGGCAAGACGCAAATCGCGCTAGGTCACTTGGTCGAGGCGCGCGAGGTCTTGACGTCGATCGATCGTCTGCCGAAGAAACCAGACGAGTCGACGAAGGCCGCCGACGCTCGCACCGAAGCGGCGCAGCTCGCCACAGAGCTGACGCCGAAGCTCGCGTCGCTCACGGTGTCCGCAGCGCCCGGCGAGACCGAGGCGCCGAGCGTCAACATCGATGGCGCGGACATCCCGAAGGACGCGGCGCACTCGCCGCGCGTGGTCGATCCTGGGCACCACGTAATCAAGGTGCACGGCAAGGGCGCCAGCGCTCAGCTCGAAATCGACGTGAAAGAAGGCGAACAGCGCGCCGTAGACGTGCCGTTGATCGCAGACGCTCCGGTGATCGCACCCGCGCCGGTGATCGCACCCACGTCGGTGACCGCGGACGTCGCGCCCGCCGAGCAATCAAAGGGCAAGCTCGTCCTAAGCCCGCTCGTTTGGGGCGGCTTCGGAGTCGGCGCGGTCGGCGTGGTCGTCGGCGGCATCACGGGCGCGATCGCGCTCGGCGAGGCCTCCACCGTGAAGAGCGAGTGCCCGAACGGTCAGTGCCCGCCAGCCGCGCACGGCGACTTGAACCTCACGAACGCGATGAGCACCACGTCGACGATCGCGTTCGTCGTCGGCGCGCTCGGTGTCGGTGTCGGTGTCGTGGGTCTCTTCATGTCCAAGCGCGAACCCGCAAACACTGCCGTTTGGCTCCAAGAGTTGCGCGTCGGTGTGGGGCCGGGCACCCTCTCCATGAGAGGCGCATGGTGAAGCTCGTCGTACCCAGTCTCCTCGTCGCGTCGTCGGCGTTGCTCGCATGTACCGCCCTCACTGGCGTCGGCGGATACGTCAACGTCGATGGAGACGCGAGTCTCGCAAACGAGACCGGCTCGGACACTGGCTCAGAGGGCGGCTCTGAATCTGGCCCGAGGGACGCGTCCGCAGACTCTCCCCCTCAGGACGCAGCGACTTGCGGGCCGTGCACCAGTGCGGCGTCGGCTTGCTTCAAGCTCTGTTCGACGGACCGCACGACCTGCCTGAACAACTGCGGAACACCCAACTGCTCGAAGAAGTGCGAGAACATGTTCATCGCGTGTCGCGACAACTGCGTGCAGACCTGCGTGGCGTGCAACGGCTCGTGTCAAGCCGAGTGCGCGGCCGTCGTCGACTGACTCAAGGACTCTTGTCGATCGCCTCGAGGTAGGCCCGACCGCGCGGAGCGATCTCGTAGCCCACCTCGAAGCTTTGTGTGAGCCCCAGCTTCTTCAGCTTGCGAATGTCCACCTTGAGCTCCGGCGTCTCGCGCTTCAGCTTCTTGGCGAGCTGAGACGCGGAGAGGCGCGGGTGCTCCAAGATGATGGCCATGGTCTTCGCGGTCCATCTCACGGCCTCGTCGAACTTCGCGAGCCGCGCGCGGATGGCGGCGATGTCGGCCTCGGTCAGCGCATCCTCCATCGCGAGTTCCACGCGATCACCGTCGCCTGCGTGATGAAGCTCGACGCGCCAAATTTCGGTCGTCTCATCGAGTGGGCCGAGGTCGGAGAGATAATCGATTAGCGCGGCACGCGAGTCGAAGCCTGCGCGCTTGGCGTCCACGGTGGTGATGCTCTCGGCCGTGACGACCTCGAGAGCGTCCACGAGGAGGACGCCGATCGGATGGCAGCGGTAACGCCCTCTCGCTTTCACGTGAGGCTTCTGCCAGCGCCGGAAGGTCAGCGTGATCGCGCCGCTCGTCAGTCCGTCGTGGAACGCCTTCTTGAACAGCAGCATCCGCTCACGCGCTCCACTCGCAGCGACTATCTTCAGGCCGCTGCACGGGTCTCGAAGAAGAGAGCCGCGGCGAGGGTCCTCGCTTGGGTCGCGCTTGGCAATCCCAGCTCTGGGACGGAGGGCGCGGGGTCGAGCAAGGAAGACATCAAACCGTCAATCGCGCGCTCGAGCTCTGCCGTCACGCGGCGGCACGCGTCGTCGGACAGTTGACTCATCAGCCACGCGTGCAGTCGCCAGGAGAGCGCGGCGTGGCGCGACTCGTCTCGCGCGAGCGTCGCGTAGTGCTCGCGGATCCAAGCCACAGGCGCGTGGACGCTCTGCCACTCACCGACGAGCGCGCCGAACGTCTCGCGCACGCAGCCCTCACGCGCGTTCTCGATCGCGATCGCCTCGAGCGAGCGAACGCCGTGGTCCGCGACGGTAGGGAGCATGGGTGTCGCGCCCAATGACAGCGCCGCGCGTCGAGCCATCGCCGCATGACGGACCTCGTCTTCTTGCGCGCGATGCAGCGCACTCATGAGAGCCACGGGCGCGCCGTGGTGTCGGAGCTCGTGTCGGAGTGTCGCGAACGCGTCCACCGAGGCCGCCTCGAAATAGGCGAGAGACGCAAAGCTGCTCGCGAGATCCGTAGGACGCTCGAGCTCCGCCAGGCCCTCGGGTCGACGCCCGTCGATCTGGCAGTAGTTGTTGCAGATCGCGGTCGACGCGTCGCTCAGCTCGCACTGGCTCGTAGAGCTGCCGCACAGCGTGTTGCAAGTAGGACCGCTCGCGAAGCCGGAGTCGTTGAAGCCGCACGTTCGGAGGTCGCCCGTGAGCGGAACCGAATACGACGTGCACGTTGGCGCGACGCTGGGCGGGCTCGCTTTGCAGGGGCCCGTGTCGTTGCTGGTACTCCCACCGCAGGAGAACATCATCGCGATGGGGCCTCCCGCGGCGACTGCGAGGACCGTGATGTCTCGGATCGTCTTGCGCAGCCGTGATGCGTTCGTGAATCGGATGTTCATGCAATATGTTCGCACGACGCCGCTGACACTTCAATTGGGCCGACTCAGTTGCTCACGATCGTGTGTCCGTCTTCGCTGACGCCCATGGCCGCGAGCGCCGCCTTGCGAGACCAACAGCCAATGCAGACCATGAGCGAGACGATGTTGTTTGCGACGAAGGAGTAGCCGTCGCCTGGGTCGTCTTGCATCGGCTGCCAGCGCCCATACTCGACGGCGACCGAGCAGCCGTTGGACACATAACCTCTTATCCCCATGACGAGCTGAAGAATACCGTCGCCGTAGCCCGTGCGCGGTGCGTTGATCGATCCGAGCGGTGAGATGGTCACCGGACTCCCATAAACCCAGTGGTTCATGAAGGTCACTGCGGCATAGGGTTCGACCGGACCGATGGACGAAGACGCGATTGGGCCCGCGAACGCGACTGCCAAGTAGCGCCCAGCCAGATGTGCCGCGCCGCCTCCACCTACGCGCTCGGCGAGCGCCCAAGGCAGCGTGGGGCGGGTCAACGCGGCCTTGACGTCCGCCCGTGCGATAGAGGCTCGCGAAACCGAGGTCGACTCGCTTGGCGACTCCGATGCGGAGCAGTCCGAGCTGCGGCGCAAGGTTTTGGAGGCCAGGCCCGCTGCGCTCACTGTCATTCTGATTGAACACCATCGACATGCCGAACGCGCCGCTCACTTTGCCCACGGGCATCGTGCGCGGCGTCTCGCCTAGACCGAAACTGCAGGCCGACGTGCCGACCCATAGTGCGACGAGCGCTATGCGCATTAGCGCTTTTGAATCGCGGCCACGATCGCGGCCTCTGTCTTGTTCGCGTCGCATATTGCGCGAAACTCTGCCCGCGTGCGTGGAGGTAAGTCACGGCGCGTCGTGACCTGCACGTTGGCAAACGAGTACAAGATGCGCTTTCGATCCGTGATTCCGCGGTAGTTGCAGAACCCCTTGCCGACGATGTCGCGCGGTAAGAACCCGGGATAGAAGCTCGCGAGCGATTGAACCGGTTTGACGCCGACCACGGCCCAGTAAGTGACAGTGCCCGCCGCCTCGTCGATGGCACCAGGCACGATGACGCGCGGATCGTAGGCGACGTCAGGGTTCTGCGCCCAAGTCGCGACGAAGTCCGAGGCCTCGGTGGCCGCGTCGGGGAATAGCGCCTTCTCTTGCGACGTCATTTGATCGCGCATCCCGAGCGAGGCCGCCGTCGCGAGGTGAAGGCCATAGAGCATGCTCGTCTTCTGTTCGAGCTCGATCGCCAGACTGCCGCTCCGCGAGCCGTC
>JAYVYD010000105.1:0-6337 GCA_043784605.1 Myxococcales bacterium
CCCGATCCCGAGCCCACGACGACGACCGCGTCGCCGCTGACGACGAGCGTCGCGTCTGCGCTCGTCGTGCCCGAGGATGCGGCGATCTCGCCGTGGCCGACCACGCACACGATCGTGGAGGTCGATCACCTCCACAGAGTCGATCTGCGCGTCGGCGATTTCTTGGAGACGCCCGCGGACGACGCTTTCGTGTGGACGACGCAGTCGAACGAGGTGCAGCTTCAGGCCGTCAAGACCGATGGCGGGGCGCGCGCGCGCTTCAAGGCCACGAAGATTGGCTCGGGGAAATTCGTGGTGCGCGGGGATCCGAAGTGTCGCACGACCGACGCGAGCTGCGGCATCTCCGTCCGCGAGTGGACGCTGTTCGTACTGGTTCATTAGCCCCCAAGGAGTTGGCTTTGATGTAGGCTCATCGCGCGTGAGCAACGAGCAAGAGTGGCGCTGGGCGGCCCCTTCCGGGCAGCAACGGCTCGTGAGGCTGGACGAGCTACGCGCTGCGCTCGCGAGCGGGGCGATCCCCTCCAACGCGCCGGTGTGGCAAGCGGGCTGGCCCGAGTGGCGACCGGCTGAAGAAGTGCCCGAGCTGCAGTCGAGCGCGCTGTCGGCGCACAACGGCGTGTTGCCCAACATCCCGCCGCCGCCGGCTTTCGTCGTCGCCGCGCAGACGAACTTCGAAGGCGCTAGCGCGCAGGGCCCGGCCCAGGTCGTGCGGGAACCTCCGGCGCCGCCGAAGTACACGCCTGCCGTCGTCGTCCAAAGGGCACCGCCGGTCGCAAGGATCCCGACGGGCTCGCCGAAGCCTTCGCCGGTGAGAGCCCAAGAGAGCAAGCCGAAGCAGCCGATCGCGACCAAGCCTGCGTTCGCGAAGCCTCCGCCACCTCAGACCAAGCCGAAGAGCGGTCGCCCGCCGCCGCCCCCTGCGGTGGTGAAGCACAAAGACTACGACCCTCTGCCGCCTGAGGCGCCGACCACACCCGATCTCGGTTGGGATGAGCTCTCGGTCCCGCAAGACGCGAACACTGCCGTCAACGAAGCGATCACCGAGGCGAGGGCGAAGGCCGCGCTCGAGCACGCCGCGCTGCCGACGATGATCGGAGTGCCGGCGCTGAAGAAGGACGCGAGGCGCGTGATCACTCCGGTGAACATGCCCGCGCCTCCTCCGCGAACGCTCCCGCCGAAGGCGATGCAGTACACGCCCGAGCCTTCACCGCCACCGCCACCGCCCGCGCCCGCGCCGCAGAAGCCGCAGTCGATCCCGCCGCCGAAGCGACCGACGCTGATGCTCTACGGTGGCGCTCCCGGAGACGCACGGGACAGCAGCGTGGGCGAGCCTTCGGCGCCCATCGTCGTGCCTCCGCCAGAGCCTAGTGGCGCGACGAGGAACATGGTGACGCGACCGCCGCCGTGGAGCGAAGGCGCCGCCGAGATGCCCGCGATGCCGAGGCACGCGTCGCCGCCGCGCGCGTTGCCCGAGGCCGCGGAAGAGCTCAGCGGGTCGTTGCTGCTCTCCGACTCGGGCAGCAGCGACGCGCATCGATCGCAGGAGCTCTCGTCGTCCGATCTCAACAGCGAGAGCAGCGTTCAAGTCGTGAAGCCGCCGCCGCTCACACCGAGCCTTCCTGTGACGATGCAGCGCCCGCACGGCACGATGATGGGAATGGCGCCGCCTCCGCCACCGCTCGAGGTACCCCCGAACGTGCGGTCATCGCCTCCGCCCGAGAGACCAGCGTCGCCGCCTCCACAAGACAGTCATGCGCGCTTGCACGACCTCCAAGCCATCCTTCGCGAGCGACCCAAATGGCAGCTCGCGGTCGTGGGCGGCGTGGGCTTGTTGGTCATGCTCGGAACCTTTGGGTTGCTGATCAAGGCTATTTCTGGCGGCTCTGGTGACGACAAGGCCGTGGCGAGCGCGAGCGCGTCCGCGATCGCGACGATGTCCGCGCGCGTCACTTCTCCGACCCAGACGCAGCCCATCGTCACGGCACCGCCTCACGTCGGAGCGCTCTCCGTCCCCACGTGCACCACGGCAGGCGACTCTCACGTGATCGCGCCGAAGGCCGTCGTCGGGAGCGGCGTCGAAGTACACGCCAACGCGAGCGGGCTCACGCTCGGCTTCGCGACGACTCCCAAGGACGCGATGGTGATCGCGATCGATCCGTCGTCGATGGCGGCGGCCTCTTCGTCCAAGCCGCACGTGTTCGAGGCGCTCAAGCGCGTGCAAGCGGGTCCGACGGACAAGCTGAGTGCGGTGCTCGACTTCGACAAGAAGGGCGACGCGCTGCAAGGACGACGCTCTCTCGTCGGTGCCTTGCGCATCGACGTCGGCGGGCAGGACGGCACGCTCGCGTGGGCGCCCGCAGGCACGGACAACGCGACCAAGCTCTTCGACCTTCCGAGCAAGGATCCCGTGGAGGCGTTGCGCGGGGACAAGATCCCGAGCGGCGGATTCGTGATCGCCGCACGACAAGGCAAGGCCGTCGTGTTCGGAGCGATCGTCGGAGAGCCTCTCGCGCCGAAGGGCTCACTCACCACCGTCCTTGCGAACGGAACACAGGTGGGCTCGCCGAGCGTCGCTACGAATGACTCCGTCGCGCTCGTCGTGTGGGCCGAGAAGAGCGACTCCTGGGCCGTGAGACTCTCGCGAATGGCGTTGGGCCAAGCGCCGGACGCCGCCATCGCGTTCGACTTGCCGGCGGGCGGGCTCGGCGAGCAGGCGCTGTCGCCAAGCGTGGCGGCGCTACCCGGAGGCGCGTTCTTGCTGGTTTGGACGGAGGGCCCGACGTCGAACCATCAAGTGCGCGCGATGGTGCTCGACGATCACGGCAAGCCTGCGGGCAAGGCGTTCACGGTATCGGAGGCAGGAGTCAACGCGGGACAGGGACAGGCCGCCGTGCTCGCAGACGGCAAAGGAGTCGTCGCGTTCCTCGCCTCGGCGCCGCAGAAGACGTTCCAAGTCGTCGCGATCCCCATCGAGTGCATTTCCAAATGAATATGAAGAGCATGGAGCGAACCCTCGCGCTCATGGCGCTGCTCGTCTGTTGCAACCTGTTCGGCAACACGCCGTCGAAGGTGCGCTCCGGACAACTTTATGAGCCGGGCACTCCGGAGTACGACGCGTACTTCAAGGAGCTGCACTTGCTGCAAGTCGCCGCGGCGGGCTGGGACGACGACAAAAGGACATCACGACGCCCGCTCGTCGACGCGCTCAAGATCGAGGGTGACCCCGCGGACGTCTCGATCACGCAGGCGGCGCACGAGCGCATGGTGAGCATCGCGCACACGGTCGGGGCGACGCGCCTCGACGTGAAGAATGACGAGCCGCAAGTCGTCGCAGCCATGGAGGCGCGGGTCGACGGACCGACGAAGGACCTCTTTCACGCGGTGGAGCTCGTGGTCAAGACGGAGCTGGATCGCGCCAAAACGCTGCGCCAAGTGCCGCCGAAGGTGGATGCGCTCAACAAGACGGGGCGCGAGCTCTTGCCGCGTGTGCAGCCCGATTTCCAGCGACGCGGCGGCGACGTCGCGACCGACGTGAAGCAGGAGCTCGACGCGTCGCTCGACGTGCTGGGGAAGGTCTCGACCAGCTCGCGCAGCTCGGCGCGCGAGGCCGAGGACTTCGTCGCAGACCTCCAGCGCGCGATCCAAGCCGACCCGACCGAGCAGCTCCCGGTCGACGGTGGAGTCATCGCGAACACCAAGCCGAAGAAGCCCCACCCGACCGCTCGCCCGCAGGCCAATCCGGTAACGCCGCCCGCGACCGCACCGGCCAAACCGCCGGTCAAGCCGCCGAGCGGCGGTGGCGAGGAAGATTTCCAGCCCTGATCCCGTAAGAGTGCGCTATCCGAGACATCCACTTTTCGAGGGGAAACATGCGCACGACCCAACTCTCCGTCTTTGCTTTGCTGTCGATCTCTGGCGCCGCGTTCGCGGTCGTTCACTGCGGTGGCGACGACTCGACCAACATCACGTTTCCCGACTCGGGATTCAACGGAAACGACGTGGTGAACCCGCAGCCATGCACCGGCGGAAGCAAGGCGCTCTGCAGCGGGGTGTGCGTCGACACGAGCGCGGACCCGAAGAACTGCGGCGGCTGCGGCACCGCGTGCCCGGACAAAGCGGTCTGCGAAGCGCAAAAATGCGTCACTTGCGATCAGATCGACAAAGACAAGGACGGCTACAACGCCTGCGTCGATTGCAACGACAACGACCCCAACATCAACCCCGGCGCGTTCGACGTGCTCGGCAACGGCGTGGACGACAACTGCAACGGGCTCGTGGACGAGGTCATGCAGTGTGACGTGCCGGGCGGCGGAGACGGCGGTGTGGAGGGCGGCGTCGTCGCGTCGGACACGACGAACCCGACAGACATCGCGCACTCGGCGGAGTTCTGCTCTCCCTGGCTCAACACTGCGGTACTCACGGTCACCAGCGACAAACAGCACCAAGTGGCTTCGAACTGGGGCTTGTTCAATCCGCAGCTCGGCGTCTCGATCGCCGCGTTCTCGACGGGCGTCGCCGCAGACACGGACGACAAGGCGCCCGCGCCGGTCCCAAACGAGACGCCGCAGCCCGGCACTGACTTCAAGAAGGCCGCCTCTCCATTCCCGATCCCACTCGCGGCGACGACTTGCCTCGACACCAACAAGATGAAGCAGACCTTCCCCGATCCGATGAACGTGATGGACCTCGTCGAGCTCAAGGTGACCTTGAACGTGCCGACGAACGCGCGCTCGTTCCAGCTCGATCTCAACTTCTTGGGCAGCGACTACCCGAAGTACCTCTGTCAGCAGTTCGACGACTTCGCGATGGTCGTGTTGGACTCGAACAACCTCAAAGGCAACATCCTGTTCGATTCGCAAGGCTCGCGCATGAGCGTGAACAACGAGTTCTTGACGCTGCTCAAGACGAACGAGCTCACGGGAACGGGCATGGACAAGCAAGTCAACGGCATCCCCGCGGGCGCGGCTACTGGCTGGCTGACACTCACCGCGCCGGTGACGCCGAAAGAGACCATCACGCTACGCATCACGACTTTCGACGTGTTCGACAGCGTGTTCGACTCGCAGTTCCTCGCCGATCACTTTCGCTGGAGCGACAAGCCCGTCAACTGCGCCTACACGACGCGCACGGGCGGCATGGGCGCAGACGGCGGAGCGCCGGTCGCGTGCGGACCGAGCGATGGCGGTATCGCAGACGCCGCGAAGGACTGAAGCTCAGGGATAGGCGCAGTCGGGCGGTGGCCTCGGCGCGCCATCCGCGACGTCGAAGATGCAGTTGTACGCGCTCTGAAAGTCGAGCCGGATCGGGCCACACTTCTTCTGGCAGATGGGATCTGAGCTACCTGCGCAGGCATTGATGCACCGAACCCAGCCCGCGCAGATGTCGTCCTTGGCGCACGTGTCGAGGCCACTACAGCAGTGGGACTCCGCCCATGCCTCGCACGTGGGTGACCACTTGCTGCCCACGAGCGCGACGCCACAGGCCGCGTTGGCGCCCGCCGAGTCCGTGGCGACGCCCGCATCTTTCGAAGATGTGTCCGATACCGTTGATGAGTCAAAGATCGCCGAGTCTGGCTCGGCGACGCGGCTACACGCGGTCAGTAGCAGCACGCCCAAGCCCGCGATGCGCTCCAATCAATTGCTCGCGAACTTCTCGGCCGGGTACTTCTTCGCCGCGGCGTCGAGGTGCTCGGTGACCATCGCGGACGTGATGACGAGTGACAACAAATCGCGCGAGCCGTCCGGGTAGATGATGACGTAGATGGGGATGCCGCTGCGGGCCTTCTCGTTTTTGAGGACGTCCTCGACCATCGCGTCCTTTGCGTCGTCTTGGACGGTCATGTCGACCCTCATCGGCAGCACGCCGGTTCGCTCGAACGCGGAGCGCACGGTGTCGGTCTCGATGAACGCTTTGTCGTTGGTCTGACACGACGCGCACCAGTTCGCCGTGAAGTCCAAGAACACTGGGCGGTGGCGCGCGTTCTCTGCGGCGAGGCGATCTTTGCTGTAGGGCGTCCACAGGAGGTGTCCGTCTTTGACGACCGGATCGGGCTTGCTGCCTGCCGCGACGATCCCGGGGCTCGCGGACGCGATGGCCTCCGGCTTGGCGAACGAGACGAAGAAGTAGCCGAACGCCGCGAGACCTCCGACTTGCACGCCGCGGATCACCCAACGGCGGAACGGAGGCGCGCCGACTCCGCCAAAGCGCCCGCCGAGCCAGAGCGCGAAGCCCAGCGCGACGAGGAAGAACATGAACGACGCCATGCTGTCGGCCGTCACCTGCAAGAGCATCGTGCGCATCAACCAGACGGCGGTGGCGAGCAGCAAGAAGCCCATCA
>JAYVYD010000106.1:0-12054 GCA_043784605.1 Myxococcales bacterium
GCGACGTCTTTGACATCGGGAAATTGAAACGCGCAGAGCGTCGTCTTTTCGTGCACGTGTGCCCCGCGCTGCACGATGCGCAGGCGGAAGAGTTGGTGCAACACCAAGGGCACCACGACGCGCGCGGAGATCGTCGTCTCCACCGCGAAGATGCCCGTGAGCGGGCCGGCGTTGGTCGTGTCCCATTTCTCCAGAGGCTCGTTCGGGATCGGAATGGGAGCCGCGTCCGCGCCACCCGCGTCTGCGCTGCAGCCGCTCACCGGGCAATGATCGCCGGCCTCTCGGAGGTAGGTGACGTTGGACGCGTTCGGCCCGCACGCGATCAGCAAAAGCATCGAGGCGCGCCTCACCATCGCCCCTCCACACCGATTGACGTAGCGAGCACATGACCTCCGTACGAGTATGCAGGGTAGGCGGCGTTCTTGTGCAGCGCAGCGTCGCTCGTGAACAACCGAGCGTCTTTCGTCTCGGTGCGGGTGACGAGTGAGGTGCTCTGCAACCCGAAGGTCGCACGCGCGTGTCCCCCTAGATTCAGCTCGAAGCCGAGCCCAACCACGTGGCGGTCCGCGTCCAGCAGGTTCGACGGTCCACCGAAATTGTCGAGCGGCGATCTCTGAAAGCGATACCCCGCCATGATCGCGAGCATCGTGGCAGGGCGCAGCCTAGCGCCTACCGCGGGCGTCCATGTATCGCCCCAGATCGCCGAACCCGTCAGATCGTTTCGGTTGGTGCCGAGCGCTTCGCTCCACCGGTTCCACGTCAGGTCGCACGACACGTCGAGCGCTCTCGTCAGATCGTAGCCGATCGCCATCGACACCTCGCTTGGCTCGAAGAAGTGCGCGTAGTGGTGCGTGTAGCCGATGTCGCCAATGTCCGGCACGCCGCTGATGCGCGTGTTGCCCCAGTCGTCCACGTAGCTCTTGTGCCTGTAAACAAGGCCGATTCGCGCTCGCTCCGTCGGAGTCACAAGCACGCCTGCGCTCGGCGATACGCGCGCGAATACCTCCGCGTCCGTGCCGAGCTGCGTGCCGGTCTTGACCGCGCTCCTACCTGTTACCGGATCGGTCTCGAGAGACAAGCTCGTGACCACTCCCTTCGTGAGCGTCTGCACGCCAAACGACACGCGCAGCCCCACGCCGAGCGAGAGCCACGGCGTGACCCGATACGCGACGCCTCCGTGCGCAGAGAGCACCTGCGTGCGATCGGTGAGTAGCGCCCACTGCGGATCGTCGTCGGGGCGAATCGACCACTGGAACAAATGCGCTGGCAAAAAAACGTGGACGCCCATGTCGAGGCCGTCGATGTGGAACAAACGGCCCAGCGAGAAGCGCGTCCCGAGCGTGATCCCCACCGTGTCTGGCGTGCTCGGCGTGCCGACGGTCGCGCCATCCGATCGCGTCGCGTGCAGCGTCGGGTGCGCGAGCGTCAACGCGAACGAGCCCTCGAAGAAGCCGCCCCGCTCGGACTCCCCGAGTGCGCGTCCCGGCGCGAGGCCCGCCGGGTTGTAGTACGCAGCCGCTGAGTCGCCTGGCCTCGCAGCGTAGGAGCCGGAGAGCGCCATCGAACGCGGGCTCGCGCCGAGCGAGTCCTCCGGTCCCGCGAGCGCGCGTGACGAGAGCAAGAGCGAGCCGATGATGAACAGCGCGCGCCTCATGGGCGCTCCTTGCTCAAGAAGAACGTGACCGTGAGGCCCGCTTGGAGTGAGCTCGCTTGCGACGTGAGGCCCGGATAGCCGAGGTTGTCGATCTGCTTGCCCGGGAGCTCGGCGCTCGCGTCGGGGAGCTGCGCGGGGTCCTTGTGCGCGCTCTGCACGGCGGAGACTCGCGCACGCACGTGTGCGTCGATGGCGATGGGAACATGCGCGATCGGTCGTAAATCCAGGCCTCCGCCGATCGAGAAGGTGTTCGTGTTGGCCCCGAGGTAGTTCGAGTTTCCGACTTGCTCGCGGATGGGCGAGGGCTCGACGGCGATGCCCGCTCGCAGCACGCTCCAGCGCGTCGTCGCGATCGAGATGCCCGCGCGCAGACTGACCGTGTCTCGGAATTCGGGCGAGGGCTCTCCATCGAAGCCCGTGCGGAACGCCGACCACTGGTGCCAGGTGAGATCGCATGACAGCGTCACCGCGCGCCTTGGCTTCCACGCCGCTCCGAGGGCAAGCTCCGCCGGTGACCAGAACTGGTAGAAATCGATCGGGTCATTCGCGACGATGCCACCCGCGACCGTGCGCTGCGTTCCTGTCGCGTGCGAGATGGCTGCGCCGCGATAGACGAGCCCGACTTCGAGCCACGGCAGCGGCTGCGCGCGCACGCCGATGGTGGGAGAGATCGCGAGCGAGAGGCTGCGATCGAGGCGAACCACGACGCTCTTGTCGACGGTCTTGCCGCGGCCCGCGACGTAGGTGACCTCTGTCGGCGTCTCGAGCGACGGTGAGACGCTGAGCCCGGCACCGAGCTTGAGCGGCCCGAGCGCGTATGCGAGCGCGAGCATCGCTCCGATGCGGTCGGGTCGAGAGCCATAGAGCGCAGAGACCGGCTGATCGGCACGCACTGGGACATAGACGCGCAAGATGTGCTCGGCCGGGAGATCGAGGGCGACCCCAACGTGCAGGCCCGAGAGCACGCCGGGCAGCGGCGATGCCGCAGCGAAGCCGAAGCCGCCGAACGATCGCCCGAGGGCGGTCTTCGTCTCGCCCGTGCGAGCGAACGACTCGGAGAGCGCCGTGAAATGGCCGTTCAACACGACCTGCGCTTCGCTCGGATCGGCGAGACCCGCGGGGTTTGCGGCGATTGTCCCCGCGTTGCCTGGCCGCGCTACGACGGCGCCTGCGATGGCCGCGACGTCCGACGTCTCCGCATATGCCGTGCCCGCCGTAGCGTGAGCGACCGAGCTCGACCCGAGCGCCGCGAGCACGACGAGTGTCGCGCACGCGCGTCTCATGGCGGCGGCAGCGGGCATCGACCTGCGGCGTCTACGGGAGTGATCGAGATCGACGCGAGTGCGTCAGTGACTCCGCCCAGCGAGTTGCGGACCTCGAGAGTGACGTGCAGCGGGCGATCCCCCGAGGAGCGAACTGTCAGCGTGTCGCTGTGCGCGTCGCCTTCGTCGAACCGCATTGCCGCGCCCTCGAACGACCACGTGTACGAGAGCGGAGGCGCGTTCGGATCGGGTCGGACGTAAACGAGCGTGAGCCCTTGCGCCGAGGCCGTCGCGTCTAGGTGAATCGGCGTGGTGAACGCGTCTCCGACGCAAACCGACGACGGGCTCATCACGATGACGGCAGAGGGCGCTGGCGGGGGAGGCGAGCCACACGCGATCGCGATCAAGACGACGACTTGGCCCCAGCGCATGGCAACGTTGCAGTCTGCAACGACACTGCCCGCGTTCGCAACAGGGTGCGAAGTGTCAGACGAAGCGATACACCGCCGCGGGCTTGCTGGTCGTGATGCGCTTGCCGGGCGCGAGCTCCACGATCCCTTCGCTCATCAGCGCGCCGAAGCGCCTGCGGAAGTTGCCTGCGTCTTGCGGCTCCCCCATCACGATCGCGTATGCGTTGCGAAGCTCCGGGATCGAGAACGTACTTGGGACGAGGCTCTTGGCGAGGTCGGTAGCGCCGATGCGCTCCTTGATGCGCGTGCGCGCTGCCTCGAGGATGAGCGCGTGGTCGAACGCGAGCCGCAGTTCGGCCGAGAAAGGGACCCACTCCGCATGGCTCGCGTCGCCGCCGCCCCGTACGTGATTGACGAGATCCGGGCGAACGAGCGCGTAGTAGGCGACGCTGATGACGCGCATGCGCGGGTCTCGGTTAGGGTCGCCGAAGGCGCCGAGCTGCTCGGTGTACACCTCGTCGATCGACAGCCCAGTCTCTTCTTCGAGCTCTCTCCCGAGCGCTTGCTCCAGGCTCTCGCCGCGATCGGCTCCCTTGCCCACGCGCACGAAGCCACCCGGCAGCACCCATCGCCCACGAAAGGGTGGCTCCCCGCGCTTGACCAGGAGCACGTGCAAGAGTGAGTCTTTGATCGTGAGGCACACGACGTCCACGGCCACCGAAGGGCGCTCGAACGCTTCGGGTTTGTACGATCGGAGGAAGGCATCCTCCGCCACACGGGTTGGACTCTTACGCATGCCGAAAGAGTATCAGTACCGTTGAAAGAGTTGAATTTACTTTTACAGGCGCTACGTTCTTCCTGGAGGCTCTCATGGCCGAGACGACGATGATGGCGCTCTGCCGCGCACGTGGGGAGGCGCGGCTGGAGAGACGCTCGGCTCCGAAGCCGGCGCGGGGCGAGGCCCATGTGCGCGTGCTCCTCGCCGGGGTGTGCCGCACCGATCTCTACGCCGCCAATGGCGTGCTGCCGGTCGCCGAGGGTCGGGTGCTTGGCCACGAGCTCGTCGCAGAGGTGATTACGTCATCTAGGTTCGCCGCCGGCACGCGTGTCACGGCCTACCCGTGGATCGCCTGCGGGAGCTGCGTCGAGTGCGCGGCAAAAACGGAGTGCACGAGCACGCGCGTGCTCGGGGTGGACGTCGACGGCGCGTTCGCCGAGGAGCTCTGCATCGACGACGCGTGCCTTCACGAGGTGTCTCGCGAGCTCCCGCTCCGGCGTGCGGCATACATCGAGCCGATCGCCGCGTCGTTGGCGGTACGGCTCGCGCCCATCACGCGCGCTCAGCGGGGTGCGGTGCTCGGCGCCGGTCGCATCGCCACGCTCACCACGCGCATCCTCGAGCACGAAGGCTTTGACGTGCGCCAAGTAGCCACTGTGGAGGCTGACGCTCGGGGAGCGTTCGACTACGTGATCGAGACGAACGAGCGACCCCTCGCTGACGCCATCGCGCTCGTGAAGGCGCAGGGGCTCGTCGTGCTGAAGAGTCGCCCGCCCACGAGCGTGCCGTTCGATCTTGCGGCGGCCGTCAAGAAGCAGCTCTCGTTCGTCGCCGTGGCGTATGCGCCGTTCGCAGAGGCGATCGCGCTGGCTGCAAATCTCGAGATCGATGATCTGCTCGGCGACGTCTACCCGCTCCTTCGCTTCGCGGTTGCCTTCGAGCGCGCGAGCGAAGTGTCTTCCCCGAAGCTCTTCCTCGAGCCGAAAGGAGGCTGACATGTGCGGCGTCGTCGCGATCGCCTCTTGGCGCGGGCCCGTGAGCTTTCCGATCGGACGTGCACTCGACGCGCTGGCGCATCGCGGCCCAGACGACCGCGCGCACTGGTCGTCGACGGATGGACACGTCACGCTCGGTCACACGCGCCTCGCGATTCGTGTTTCCGTTGGAGGCAAACAGCCCCTCGTGAGCGAGGACGGCAAGGTGGTGGCGGTCGTCAACGGAGAGATCTACGGCGCCGTGAAGTTACGCGCAGAGCTCGAGGCAGCGGGCCATCGCTTCTCCACCCAGAGCGACAGCGAGATCGTGGTCCACGGCTATGAACAGTGGGGCGAGGAGCTCGTGTCAAAACTGCGCGGTGAGCTCGCGTTCGCGCTTTGGGACGCGGGCCGAAACGTCCTCTTCTGTGCGCGTGATCGCTTCGGAGTGAAGCCGCTCGCGTGGACGCAGTTCAACGGCGCGATCCTCGTCGCCTCGCAGGTGACCGCGCTCTTCGCGATGGGGGTGCCTCGCGCGTGGGATCACGCGGCTCTCTTGCAGAGTGCGAGCCTCCAGTACGCGGCGCCGACGCAGACTCTGTTCCGTGACGTTCGTGAGCTGCCCGCGGGCCACGTGCTCATCGCGCGCGACGGCGACGTGAGCGTGCGCAAATATTGGGACCTCGACTACCCGTTGCAAGCGTCGCACGTGAGCGATGAACTCGCGCTTCTCGACGTCCGCGAGCTGCTCGACGAGGCCGTGACGGAGCGCTTGGTGAGCGACGTGCCCGTGGGCTTCCAACTCTCGGGAGGCCTGGATTCAGCCGCGATCCTCGCGTGCGCATCGCGATCTGGTGGAAGCCTCGACGCCTTCACGGTCTCGTTCACGGACGACAGTGCGTACGACGAGACTGCACGTGCGCGAGTGATCGCCGCTCACTTGGGTGCGCGTCTGCACGAGGTCCGCGTGAGCGACTCCGACGTGGCCGCGTGCTTCGCGGATGCCGTGATCGCCGCCGAGGGCGCATGCATCAACGCGCACGCTGCCGCCAAGCTCATGCTGAGTCGCGCCATTCGTGACGCCGGCTTCAAGGTCGTGCTCACGGGCGAAGGCGCAGACGAGGTGCTCTTCGGCTACGCGCACCTTCGCTCCGACATCCAGGGGACGACCGCGCGCGTGACCGAGACCAACGCGGCGTCCGCGGGCTTGATGCTCCCAGACGCAGACGGTCTCTCGCTGGCGCATGTGCAAGCGGAGCTCGGCTTCGTGCCCACGTGGATGGCGGCGAAGGCGGCGTTCGGCAAGCGCGTGCTCGCCCTCACGGCGCACAATGACTCGCACGATCCCGCACGCGCGATGATGGGCGCACTCGATCTCGATCAGCTGCGCGGTCGTGGTCGCGCAGAGCAGTCCGCGTATTCGTGGACCAAGCTCGCACTCGAGGGCTACATCCTGCGCGCGCTGGGGGACGGGCTCGAGATGGCGAGCTCCGTGGAGGGGCGTGTCCCGATGCTCGATCACGTCTTGTTCGCGCGGCTGCGCTCGCTGCCTACGAACATGAAGATCAGAGACGGCGTGGAGAAGTGGGTGCTGCGGCGCGCGATGGAGGGCCGTCTGCCGGAGGAGGTTTTGTGGCGAGAGAAGCATCCGTTCTTGGCGCCGCCGATCGGGCCTCACACGATCGCCGTCGCGCGGGACGCCTTCGCGAGCGCCTCTTTTCGCGACCAGCCGCTCTTCGACCCCTCGAGTGTGAGCGAACTCGCAGGTGGCCTCGAACAGATGTCGCCGCAGCAGAGGAAGGCGTATGACCCCGTGATCCTCTTCGCGCTCTCGATCGCGACGCTGCAGTCGCGCATGGGGTTGTCGTCATGAGCTGGTGGGGCGCCCTCTATGACGACTGGCTCGCCGACCAGCTCCTCGAGCGCGGCGACGAAGAGGTGAAGGAAACGCTGGATTTCCTGATCGATCGGCTCGATCTGCGCGCGGGCGATCGCGTGCTGGATCAGTGTTGCGGTGTCGGGAGCCTGAGCGTGCCGCTCGCGTCGCGCGGCGTGCGTGTCGTCGGCATCGATCAAGCCGCGAGCTACATCGACCGCGCGCGCGCCGCGGCCACGGAGCGTGAGGTGGAGGTGGAGCTGATCGCCGGCGACGCTACGGAGTGGACACCGAAGACCCCCGTGAAGGGCGCCTTCAACTGGTGGACGAGCTTCGGCTACTCGTCGCGCGACGACGAGAACCAGAAGATGTTGGCCCGCGCGAGAGATGCGCTCGTCGTGGGCGGGAAGTTCGCATTGGACACGATGAACGTGCCGGCCGTGTTGCGCGGCTTTCAGCGAGACGTCGCGCTCCGACGGAGCACGCCGCGAGGTGAGGTGTTGCTGCTGCGCGAGAGCTCGATCGACCTACAGCGAGGCATGATGCTCAAGAATTGGAGCTACTTCTTGGGCGACCGACGCGTCACGGAGCACCGCTCCGAGGTGCGGCTCTACATGCCCGATCAGATCGTCGCGATGCTCGGCGCGGCAGGCTTCTCCGACGTCGAGCTCTTTGGGAGCGTCGCAGGCGAGCCGCTCGCGATCGACAGCTCGCGCCTGATCGCTCTAGGGACGAGGCACGCATGATCTCGCGCGCGCGACCGAAAGACGACGAGACACTCCGCCGAGCGATCTACGACGGCGAGGTGTTCTTGCTGCCGAAGACGGACGCGTCGACGGCACTGGTCGAGATGGCGAGCCTTGCGCTGCGCCGCGAGCTTGGCGACGATCCGCGTCGCGCGCACGAGCGCTTCACGGACGAAGCGCTTTTCGGTCACATCGGCAAGCTGCGAAAGGAGATCTACACGCAGCCACACGCGCACACGCTGATGGCCGAAATGGCCGCGAGCGCAGGCTTCCCGGCTCGTGAGACGGCGTTCGACCCCGCTCGCCTCCGCGTCATCGCGCACTGCGCATTCGAGAACCCGCGCGCCGCGCCCGTCTACTATCCGCATCGCGACACTTGGTACGCGCACCCGATGTCCGTGGTCACGATCTGGACCGCGCTGGACGACCTCGATGAGAACGAGACATTCGTGTTCTTCCCCGAGCGCTTCTCGAGGCCAGTAAACAACGACTCCGAGGTCTTCGACTATGACGAGTGGGTCTCGCGCGGATGGAGCCTGAAGATCGGCTGGCAAGATCGCGACGCCTCGCTCTTGGCCCGATACCCGAGTGTTGTGGGCGAGAGCGACTACGGACCTGCGCAGGGCTTCAAGTGCGAACGCGGCGAGATCTTGCTCTTCTCCGGCGCCCACTTTCACAAGACGCTGCCGCAAGCGCTCGGGCGCACGAGGTTCAGCTTGGACGCGCGGCTCGTGCACTTGGGCGACCACGCGCGCGGTCTCGGCGCGCCGAACGTCGATGGTCGCTCGCGTGGGTCGGCGTTGCCCGACTACGTTCAACCGCGCGAGCAG
Source organism: Myxococcales bacterium (assembly GCA_043784605.1). Classification (GTDB taxonomy): domain Bacteria; phylum Myxococcota_A; class Polyangia; order Polyangiales; family Polyangiaceae; genus JANYHY01. The sequence continues at coordinate 8,531 of JAYVYD010000106.1, forward strand.
ACGACGTGATCGGGCTGAGCGAGCTCGCGGCGCGTGGTGAAGCGCTCGCGATCGTCTCGGGTGAGTACGCTTGGTCGTACGCGGAGCTCGCGTCTCGCGCGGGAGAGCTCGCGTCTCGGCTCGCGCGTGCGGGTGTGCGCCGCGGTGATGTCGTCGCGCTCGCGCTTGGCCGCGATCCACACCACATCGCCGCGATGCTCGCTGCTTGGGAGCTAGGCGCGGCCTTTCTGCCGCTCGATCCTGCGGCACCCGCCGCACGTGCGTCCGCGATGGTTCGTGAAGCGCGCGCCCGCGTGCTCCTGCGCATGGATGCGTCGCGCGTGCAGATCGACGCGTTGCAAGCCGAAGGCGCGCTCGGAGACGAAGACCTCGCGTACGTGATCTACACGTCGGGATCGACGGGTCGGCCCAAGGGGGTTCGTGTGTCGCATCGCGGATTGTGGTGCGTGCTGGACGAGCAGGCGCGCGTCTTCGGTCTCGACGCCAGCAAGCGCGCTCTCGTCGGACTCTCGCTCGCGTTCGACGCTTCGATCTCGGACATCGGCACGGCGCTCGTCTCGGGTGCGGCGATGGTGCTCTTGCCGCGACCCATCTCGCCGCATGGGCTCGTCGAGACGCTCGATGCGCTGCGCGTCACTCACGCAGACCTTCCACCGTCAATCTTGCCCTGGGCGGACGTCGCGCGCCTGCCTTCGAGTCTCGAGGTCGTGATCGTCGGCGGCGAGCCGTCGTCTCCTCCTGCCGTGCGCGCGTGGGCGTCGCGCACGCGGGTGATCAATGTCTACGGGCCCACGGAGGCCACGATCTGCACGCATCTCTGCGAGTGCACCACCGCATGGACGACGTCGCTCGTGGGCGCACCGATGGCTCACGTAAAAGAGCGTCTCGTGGATGAAGAGCTCTGGCTCGCCGGATCCGCGCTCGCGCTCGGCTATGTCGATCGTCCCGAGCTCGAGGCGGCGCGCTTCGTCGAGCGAGACGGCGAGCGCTGGTACAAGACGGGCGATCGCGTTCGCCACAACGGCGACGGCACGCTCGAGTTTCGCGGCCGTCTCGATCGCCAGCTCAAGGTGCGCGGTTTGCTTGTCGCGCCCGAAGAGATCGAGGCGCGCCTGATGGAGATCAACGGAGTCGCGTCTGCACTGGTGACGGAGAGAGGGGATGTGCTGGTGGCGTCGATCGAGCCGCTCGACCCAACGCTTGATGTGTCCATCGTGCGCGCCGCACTAGGCAATTCGTTGCCGGATTGGATGATGCCATCAATCGAACTCACCTCCGCGCTTCGCCGCGGGCCCACCGGCAAGGTCAGTACGACGGCGCGCGCGAGCCCACGCGTGGAAGCGATCATCGGCGCCTTCAGAGACGTGCTCCTGACGGACGCGGACGCATACAGCGACTTCTTCTCGCTCGGCGGTCACTCGCTCGCCGCGCTGGAGGTCGCCGCACGCGCGTCTCTCCACGGCGTGCACGTCACGCCGGACGCCGTACTTACCGCGCGCACTCCGCTCGCCATTTCGAACCACGAGCCGTATGCGCCGACCTTCGAAGATCTCGACGCGCGGGGGCTCGACCTCTTCGACGAGCTAGAGCCCGCAGAATCCAGCGGTGAAGGGCAGGAGTGGTTGATCACCGGCGCCACCGGGTTCTTGGGCGCTCTTGCGCTCGCCGAAATCCAACTGAAGACCGACGCGCGCGTGAACGTGCTCGTGCGTGCTCGAGACGATGCGCACGCGCGTGACCGTCTGGCATCGATCGACGACGTGACCGTTTGGGCCGGCGACGTCTCGCAGCGGAACTTCGGCCTTGGTGAGGCTCGATGGCGCGAGCTCGCGTCGCGGGTGGGTCGCGTGCTGCATTGCGCGGCGATCGTGAACATGGCGTTACCGCTCGAGTCACTCGCAGCGAACGTTCGTGGCGCAGTCGAGGTCGCTCGGTTCGCCCGCACCGGGGCCTCGAAGGTGGTGACGCACGTCTCGTCTCTAGCGGTGCTCGTCCAGACGGATGATGAGTCAACAGTAGTCAGCGAGAGCACGCGATTGATGCCACTTGCACGCGTCTTCGGCGGGTACGCGCAGTCCAAGGTGATAGCCGAGTCCGTCTTGCGTCGAGCTGGCGCGCGCATCGTTCGGCCGGGCTTGCTCACTGGAGACTCGACTACCGGCAAGAGCGCGCGCACCTGCTCTCTAGCGTGGACGCTACGGAGCCTCGCTCGCGTGGGCTGCGTCCCCGAGGGCGATCACGATCGGCTGCGCGCGGACCTCACGCCCATCGACTTCGCGGGCCGCGTCATCGGCGAGCTCGCGGTCTCGGACGCGTGCGCCGACGTCGTACACGTGTCGTCCGCGCGCGGAGCGTCGCTACGCCAGCTGATCGCCGCGCTGCGCGAGCACGTGTCGATCGACGTCGTCTCGAAGGAGGAGTGGATAGGTCGCACGCGCAATGCGCTCCCGCGTGACGCAGCGCTCGCGCTCCTCTCCATTGCGCACAGACTGCTCGGCGTGGAGCGACACCGCGACGTCGATCTCTTCTTGCTCACCGATCGCACGTTTCGATCGAAGCGCGTGGCACCCGTCGCGGACGCCGCGCTCCTGGACCGGTACGTGCGCCACGCTCTCGCGGAGACCGCATGACGCACGGCCTCGTACTCGGCAAGTTCATGCCGCCGCATGCCGGGCACGTGTACCTCTGCGAGGTCGCTCGTCGTATGTGCGATCGACTCACGATCGTCGTGGGCACACTAGCGCGCGAACCGATCGACGGAGCGCTCCGCCACGCTTGGATGCGCGAGCTCTTCCCGAACGAGCGCGTCATTCACCTCACGGACGAGAACCCGCAACACCCATCGGAGGCCGCTGATTTCTGGGAGATTTGGCGACGCAGCCTCACGCGGGTGATCGATGAGCCCGTAGACGTCGTGTTCGCTTCGGAGGAGTACGGGTCAGAGCTCGCGCGTGTGCTAGCGGCGCGCTTCGTCTCGGTGGACCCCGCGCGCGAGACGTTTCCGGTGAGTGGAACCAGCGTGCGCGAAGACCCGATGGAGCATTGGAGGTTCCTACCGAGATGCGTGCGCCCACACTTCGTCCGCCGCGTGTCGATCCTCGGCCCCGAGTCCACCGGCAAGACGACGCTCGCGAGCTCTCTCTCCGAGACTCTCGACACGGTGATGGTCGCGGAGTGGGCGCGTCATGTCCTCGAGTCTCGCGGCGGCTCACTCGAAGGGCTGGACTGGTCAGAGCTCGTACGGGGTCAGCTCGCGAGCGAAGACGCCCTCGCGCGTGAAGCGAACCGCGTGCTCGTCTGCGACACCGATCCGCTGGCGACGACCGTGTGGATGGATACGCTCGCTGGCGGGTGCACTCCTCTGCTGCGCACGATTGCAGAGTCCCGCAGCTACGAGCTCACGCTGCTGACGGCGCCAGACGTTCCCTGGGTGAAGGACGACGTGAGGTACCTGCCCGACGGTGGCGTTGCGTTCTTCAGTGCGTGCGAAGCCGCACTAAAACGCGCAGGTCGCGAGTACGTCG
>JAYVYD010000107.1:0-4892 GCA_043784605.1 Myxococcales bacterium
GCTGCGCTCTTGCCGACGTATGCGCTTCGTGACGAGCTCGCCAAGCGCGGACCCGAGCGCGCCGCGGTCCGCGATCGCTGGACGCGTCGTTGGGCCGACGGGCTCTTGCGCGTGTTCGGCATTCGCATCCTGCAAGACGGCCTCGGAGACCACGCGACGGACCGCACGCGAGGGAGACTCGTCGTGTCGAATCATCGTAGCGCGATCGACGTCGCGGTCATGCTCCGTACATTCGGTGGCGTCATGGTGAGCCGCGCGGACCTCTCGAAGTGGCCGCTCGTCGGAGCTGCGGCGCGCCTCAGCGGCACGCTCTTCGTGGATCGCCAGGACAAGCAGAGCGGCGCCGCAACGATCCGCCAGATCCGCGACAAGCTCGCTCGCGGACACACCGTCTGCATCTTCCCCGAGGGGACCACTTTCGACGGAGACGAGGTGCGACCCTTCCAAGTCGGAGCCTTCTTGGCGGCCTTGCATCAACCCGTCGACATCATCCCTGTCGGCATCGCGTACGAGTCCGGCAGCGGAGCGGCGTTTCTCAACGAGACCTTCGTGCAGCACCTCTCGCGAATGGCAAGTAGTCCGGGCGCGCGTGTCTCGATGATGATCGGCGAGAGCTACGCGGTCCCCGACAAAGTGCGCGCGCAGGCGCTCGCAGACGAAGCCCGCAAGAAGGTGAGCGCGCTCGTAAAAATTGCGAGGCAACGCGTCGACCACCTCGCCTGACTTGTAGGAGCCACCTCGCCTCTGCCCCGGTTTTTGCGTGGGTTCGCTTGACGCTCCCACGAGCTTCGGCTGTACTTCATCTTGGACCTCATTTTGCGTTACCTCGGTTTGGAGGCGGACATGCGCCGAGTCACTGGTTGGGTTGAACATGCACGAGCGAAGCTGAAATGGGGAGTCGCCGGTGGAGCGATCGTCGCCACGGTGGTCGCCGCTGCCTGCTCCGATCGACCCGCAAGCGTCGACTCGAACGGCATCATCAACAACCGCCCGACCGGCACTACGTGCAACCCACCGAGCGAGGGCTGTGCGTGCGACACGACAGGCGCGACGATCGCGTGCGGAGAAGTCGTCTCTCACCAGGGTGATTACGTCTCGTGCTCCGAAGGAAAGCGCACGTGCACCGGCACCAAGTGGGGCGCGTGCGTCGGCGACCACATCTTGTATCGAAGCGCGGGCCCCATCGGGGACCTCCGTCCGCTCGGTCTCGGAGGCCAAGGCGCGTGCACGGACAACCCCTGCGATCCGAACTGCCAAGTCATCACCGACACCGGCGGCGGGCTCGACGCGGGCTCTGGGTTGACGATCTCTCCTGACGGCGGCGTCACGCTCGCCCCCGGTGAGGGCGGTGTCGCGTGCGCCGGCTTACAATGCAACGTCGTCTCTTGTGACGGCGGTCTCACGACGACGCTCACCGGAACGGCCTACGATCCCGCCGGCAACAACCCGATCTACGGCGCGTACGTCTACGTGCCAGTCTCGCTTCCGTTGCCCCCGATCGCGAAAGGCGCGCAGCCCGATCCGTGCGGCGGCGGCGGCAAGCTCCCGCCCGCGGTCGCGTACCAACTCACCGGGCCCGACGGCAAATTCACGCTGAACAACGTGCCCGTAGGCGCCTCGGTCCCGCTCGTGATTCAGGCCGGAAAGTGGCGACGCACCGTGATGCTCAACGTGCCGGCGTGTCAGTCCACGCCGGTCGCCGCGGCCAACTCGCGCTTGCCGCGAAGGCAATCCGAAGGCGACATGCCTCACGTCGCAATCCAGACGGGCGGCTGCGACCCGATGGAATGCTTGCTCACGCGAATCGGTATCGACTCGACCGAGTTTCAAGACCCAGGCAAAGGCGGTGCGGTCGACTTTTACCAGGCGACAGGAGCCGCGCTCTCGTGGGGGACCAACCCCGACCCGAGTCAACTCCTCGGCAGCACGGCCACGCTGGCGCAGTACGATCTCGTCATGCTCCCGTGCAACTGCGGCAAAGAGTACGGCGGCGCCTGGTCCGCGTTCAACTCGTGGTGGGGCATCGACAATAGTCACCACCAGAATCTCGTGACGTACACGAACAACGGAGGTCGTATGTTCGCGTCCCACTACGGTCGCGAATGGATCGAGGCAGCGTCATCGGACTCCAACTACAACAACGGCGGCTCCTATCCTGCTCCATTCCCGAACGTCGCCTCGTTCCAGATGAACGGTTCGCTGGGGGGTCCCGACCCGGATGTCGGCGTCGTGAATCAAGGCTTCCAGCGCGGCAAGGACTTCGCCGCATGGCTGAAGATCGTTGGCGCGTCGGCGACGCTCGGCCAAGTCAACATCAGCCCCACTCGCTACGACAGCACGAGCGTGGTCGCTCCGACGCAGCTCTGGGTGCAGTTCCAGACGACGGGCTACCCCGCAGACTTCACGTTCAACACTCCTCTCGGCCAGCCACCCGCCAATCAGTTCGGCCGCGTGATGTACACGGACATGCACTTGGCAACGAACGGCGGCGGCTCCGGTTGGAGCTTCCCGACGGAGTGCGGCAACGCTCCGCTCACGCCGCAAGAGGACGCAGCTGAGTTCCTGCTGTTCGATCTCGGCTCTTGCCTCCAGCAGCCGCCCCCGCCCTCGCCTCCCAAGTTCAAGCCCGCCACGTTCGTACGCGATTTCACCGCGAGCTGTCCCGCGGGAAAGTACGTCCAGTGGAGGACCTTCTTGTGGCAAGACATGACTCCCAGCGACTCGAACATCGTGTTCGCGATTCGCACGGGCGACACCGCGCAGAGCCTCTTGGCGCAAGTGCCGCTCTACACTGTGTCCGGCGCGCCCAACATCAACCCTTGGGGCGGTGCGGCGGTGGACCTCGCGCTCAAAGGCGCAGGTCAGGTCTCTCGCCCGGTCCTCGAGGTGCAGATGACGCTCAACCCAACGAGCGATCAGCTCACCGCACCGACGTTGTTCGCGTGGCAGCAGACGTTCGACTGCGTGGACTCGCTGTGAAGCGACTCGCCGCGCTTCTCTTCGCGATCACGGCTTGTCAATCGGACCCCGCGCCACCGTCGACGCTGCTCTCTCTCGACGGCAGCCCGCAGGCTGATACGTCAACCGCAGACGGATCGACTCCGAATGACGCCAAAGTCGAGGACAGCACCGTGGTCGACGCCGCGCCATGCAAGCTCGCCAACCCGCCTGCCGACGCCACGTGCGCGACGTGCCTTCAGACCTCGTGCTGCGCAGAATCCAACGCATGTCTCGGCGATCCCGACTGCGTTGCTCTCGTGAAGTGCATCGCGGCTTGCCTGCCGGACTCGAGCAGCAAGCCCGACGGCAGCCTCGAGAGCGGCCCCTGCCTCAGCGGCTGCAACGCTATGCACATCAAGAGTCGCAACGCGGCTGCGCACTACGGTACTTGCGTGAGCGCGAGCTGCTCGTCGCAGTGCCCGTTCTGAGGGCGCGGCGACCAAAAATGGTGTAGCAAACACCTATGTTTGAGTTCACGCCAAGCGAGGAGCAGCAAACCCTCATCGACACCGCGCGCCGCTTCGCCAAGGAGCGCATCACCCCCATCGCCGCCGCGTGCGACCGCGACGCCAAGTTCCCGAACGACGTCTTCGTCGCTGGGCACGAGCTGGGCCTCGTCAACGCGGTGCTCCCCACCGAGTACGGCGGGCCGGGCATGACGGATCTCGATCTCACGTTCATCACCGAGGAGCTCGCGTACGGCTGCTCGGGCATCCAGACGAGCATGAGCGCGAACAACCTCGCTCTCACACCGATCAAGCTCGGCGGCAGCGACGCGCAGAAGAAGAAGTACCTCGGCTGGATGGCCAAAGAGCCTATTTTTGCCTCGTACGCGACGAGCGAGCCCTCCGCAGGGAGCGACGTCGCCGGCATGCAGTGCCGCGCGAACAAGCAGAGCGACGGCAGCTACGTGCTCACGGGGACCAAGCAGTGGATCACCAACGCGAGCTTCGCGAGCTTCTACGTGATCTTTGCAACGGAGGACCCTGCGCTCAGGCACAAAGGGATCGGCGCGTTCATCGTCGAGCGTGCGTTCAAGGGCGTCAGCGTCGGTGAGCACGAGGACAAACTCGGTCAACGCGCGAGCGACACCAACACGGTGATGCTCGACGACGTGCACGTGCCCGCAGACAACGTCCTCGCGGCGCCGGGCCAGGGCTTCAAGCTCGCGATGGAGACCTTCAACCAGACGCGCCCGGACATCGGCGCGATCGCTTGTGGCGTCATGCGTCGTTGCATCGAGGAGTGCGTCGCGTACGCGAAAGAGCGCAAGACTTTCGGCGTCCCGATCGGGCAGCACCAGATGGTGCAATCGATGCTCGCGGACATGGCCGTTCGCTATGAGGCAACGAGCCTCCTCGTGCGCAAGGCCGCGTGGAACCTCGATCATGGCGTGCGCAACCCGGTGGTGTCGAGCTACGCGAAGGTCTACGGCGCCGACAGCGCGATGGCCACAGCGGTCGACGCAGTGCAGATCTTCGGCGGCAACGGCTACACGAAAGAGTACCCGGTCGAGAAGCTGATGCGCGACGCCAAGCTCCTCCAAATCTACGAGGGCACGAGCCAAGTGCAGCGGATGGTCATCGCCAAGAACATGCTCGCTTGAGGCTGTGTGTTGCCTTGTTGGTGCTCTGCGCTTGCCCGGGCGCGGTGCCCGACGCGATCCCGGAGTCCAAGGACCAAAAAATGCGCGGCATCTCGGACGGCTACGTGTACATCGCGAAGCGTGGGTACGGAACCGTCGGACTGGCCGAAGCGCGCGGGCTCACGAACCAGGAGGCCACGCGCGTGGTCGACCGACTCGCGGATGGCTTGAGTGATTGCCTGCGTTCGCAAGCGACGCGCGGAAACATCGCGTCCGGTGCGGTGCGCATCGTCGCGGACATCGACGA
>JAYVYD010000108.1:0-3874 GCA_043784605.1 Myxococcales bacterium
TCTGCGTTCGCGTCGGTCGTGAGGGCGAGCACACCAAGGAGAGCGGCGAGGAGGGTGGATACACGATGACCGGGACCTCCGCGAGGTCTGGGGGTGGACATAGCGGTGGTCATCAAACGTCCTCGTTTTTGCGGCTATCGTGCATGCGGGCGCTCACTTCGCACGCTCCGGTGCACGGTCGATGCCAGCATCACGAGGGGGCCTCGACGAACGGCCAGGGGGCTCCCTGGATTTCACGACGGCAAAAACCGATTTTCGCTTCGGCTTTTTGTCGCGGCCGAAAATTGCGCCTGGTCAGGTGCAATTCATCGCTGTTAGTGTGCGTATGTCGTGACAAACACTCGGAGGTCTCCCTTGGCGATCGGTGAGAAAGACGCTGGATCAAGCACTCGTGTCGAGCCGGCGGCGTCGAAGACGGACAAGCGCAAGCAGAGTCTCTACTTCCCCGAATCGATGCTGCAGGAAATCAAAGAGGAAGCCGCGCGCCTCGACCGATCACTGTCGTGGGTCGTGCAGCGCGCCTGGAAGATCTCGCGACTCGAGATCAAGAAGCTCCCGAGCGTGAACGACATCGAGGGCGGCGACGACGACGCTGACGAGTGACCGACGCGCCGATCTCTCAAGTCCCGTTGTCGCTCAGACTCGGGGCAGGCGAAACGCACCTCGTGGCGAACGCGCCCGACGGAACGCGCCTCTTCGTGCGCTGCCGCGAGGGTGAGCACGCGGCGGGCGCGACGCGCGCGTACTTGTGCGACGGCATCATGTGCGACGGGTTCATCTGGAAATATCTCTGGGATGATCTCGCCCCGCTGATGCCGCTCACGCATTGGCACTACCGCGGTCATGGGCGGAGCGCACCGCCGCAGAACCCAGAGCGGGTGGACATCGCCGCGCATGCCGACGATCTCATGAGCGTGCGTGAACTCACGGGCGATCCACCTTGCGTGATCTTCGGTCACTCGATGGGCACGCAGGTCGCGCTCGAGGCTTACCGACGCCACCCTCATCACGTGCGCGCCATGGTTCTCATGTGCGGCACCTTCGGTCAGCCGACCAAGACGTTCCACGGCAACGATCTCCTCGATCAGATGCTCCCCCGGATCGCGAAGGCCGTGAAGAAGAACGAAGCGGTCGCGCGCGCCCTGTGGAGCCGCATCCCCGAAGGTATGGCGATCAACATTGCGATGCGTGTCGGCGAGCTCGACCCTTCGCTCAACGCGGCGGACGTGAAGCCCTACTTGCAACACATGAAGGGCCTGGATTTCCCTATGGTCGTGAAGATGCTCACCGCCGCAGGCGAGCACAGCGCAGAAGACATCTTGAGCGAGATCAAGGTGCCGGTGCTCATCGTCGCTGGAGAGCGCGACACGTTCACGCCCTCGTACCTGGCCGAGAAGATGGCGAAGGTAATCCCGAACGCAGAGCTGCTCGTCGTGAAGAACGGAACGCACGCGGTCCCGATCGAGCAACACCAGGTCATCGACGACACCATTCGGAGGTTCTTGCGTGAGCGCGTGCTCCAATAAGAGCGCGTGGCTGTGCGTGCTCGTGCTCGCGTGCACGAAAGATCCTCCCGCGGAACGAGACGCCGCCGCCATGACGTCCGAGGGGACGTTCGACGCGAGCTCGCTCGGGAGCTTCACGTTCATAGACGCCGAGCCATCCGTCGCGGTCGCCGATGCGGCGCCTCCACCCGAGCTCGATCTCGCGCCGTATCTCGTCGCTAAACCGACGAGCGCAAAGTCGATCGGTCATACGTCGGTCGTGTTGAAGGTGGAGCTGAGCGGCGGCTTGACGGCCGCTTTCAAGCCAGAATCGAAGCGTGGTCACTCGCGCTATCGCGGAGAGATCGCCGCGTATCGTCTCGGTCGAGCGCTCGGGCTGCGCAACGTGCCGCCCGCAATCGGGCGCACCTTTGACGCGACCGCGCTGAGGGCCGCGGCAACCAAGAACGCTAAGGCCCTCTCGCTCTACGACGATGAGGTCGTCGCGCACGCAGGGTATGTGCGAGGCGCGTTGATGCCGTGGATCGCGAGCCTCGAGTTCTTGCCGATCGAGACGGACCCGTGGCGAGTGAAGTGGACGAAGTGGCTCGCGGCGGACCAAGAGATGCCCGTCACCGACAAGGACCTCGCGGCGCAGATCTCCACGCTCGTCGTGTTCGACACGATCACCGGCAACTGGGATCGCTGGAGCGGCGCGAACGTCGGGATCGACAAAGCCACCAACACGCTGTTGTTCGTAGACAACGACGGCGCGTTCTTCGAGCCCGCTCCTGCGGCTCCGTTGGCGGCACAGCTCGCGCGACTGGCAAAGGTCGATCGCTACTCCTTGCGCTTCATCGCTGCGGTGCGCGCGCTTGAGCCGATCGCGCTCTCGGACGCGATCGGCGAAGAGGTGCCGGGGACGCCGCTGCTAGGGCCGAAGACGCTCGCCAGCGCCGATGAGCGCCGCCGCAGGGTTCTCGCGATCATCGACGAGAAGATCGCCAAGCTCGGCTTTGCTACGGTATTCGCGTTCGACTGACTCACATCGATTTGTGAGCGGCCCAAATCGCCTTCGTCGGGCCGCCATCTCCGGATTGGCTTCGATGAAAGTAGAGCGTGCAACCGTCCGGAGAGACGTAGTCGGGGAAATCGTCCGTTGGCGTGTTGAGCTCCTTCACCAACGTCGGAGAAGTGAAGGGCGCATTGACCGAGTACCGCGTCGACAACCAGATGTCGAAGCCGCCCTGCGCGTTAGGCTCCACGCGGGTGGACGCGATGTACATCAGTCTATCGTCTGGACTGACCGTCGGGAGTTCCTCTTGCGCTTGGCTGTTGAGCTCACCGACGTTCGTCGTGCCGATGAAGTTCTTGCCGGAGCGGTTCGCGCGAAAGATGTCGAGATCACCGCCGTTCGGTGCGGCGGCGAAATAGAGCTTCTGGCCGTCCGCCCGGACGAATGGGTCCGTCACGATCGCGAAGTTGCCGAGGCCCGTGATGCCGTTGGGTTGTCCGAACGCGCTCATCGTGTCCGCGCGCTTGGCGACGAACACGCTCTGGCTCGGCGAGATGCGCGTCGACTCGTAGACCAGCGTCAACCCGTCCGCAGTGATGGACGCGTGCGTGTCCACCTGAGGCGAATCCTGCGTGTCTAGGTTCTTGATGTTGGAGAACGCGTCCGTGACCTTGGCGCGCGTCGCGACCCATAGGTCTTGCCCGCCCTGCCCGCCCGGACGCGACGACGTGAAGTACGCGGTGAGCTGATCGAACGAGAGTCGAAGCGACGCCTCTGTGCCGCTCGTGTCGAGCTCGGCGACGAGCGTCGGAGGGTCGAACGGCTTGCCCGGATCGCACATCGGTCCGCCGTCGATGTCGGGCAGTTGTGATGTGTCCGATTGGATCACGTCGAGCGGCGGGGACGTGTCGGGAACCACCCTGTCCGCTGAGGCGTCTGCGCCTGCATCGACGGCGCTCGTGCCGTCCCCGCCGCACGCCCAAATGAGCGCGACCGCCGAGGCAGACGCGATGGCCACGAAACGCCGCATGCAGAGTTCTTACGGCGAACCGCGCGACGAGTCCACCGAGTCCACCGAGCGGATGCGCGTTAGCTCGCTTCGCTCACGCGCGAACGCAAGCCCATGCGCTCGGCGACTCCGTCTCGATACCGCTGCCACGCCGCCTGCGCTCGCTCGCACACGAGCACGACGTCTCGCTCGAGCTCTTGCGGCGTGTGACCGAGCACCACGGACCACGCGTCGCCGCGATGACCGCCCTCGACGTCACCATGCGCGCGAACGAGCTGCATCGCAGACGGCGGACAGCCGTAGTGCACGACGAGCGCGTGCTTGGCGATCGCGTCGTCTCCTTTGGCGCGAATGAAGCGGCCCTCG
>JAYVYD010000109.1:0-19386 GCA_043784605.1 Myxococcales bacterium
ACCCAGTCGGCGGAGCCCGTCCGCATCGAGTTCGTAGCCCATAGTCCTCGTCTCGCACGACTTGGATCAGATGGGCAACTTTTGGACACAGTAGTGCTACCTAATTGCGAGGAACCTTCCCAATGCCATCCGCGTTGGTCACTCGTACTTCGATGGCGTCGTGAGACGTCGGGCGTCGCGTTCCCCAGTCCCATCAGACGAGGCTCCTATGACGACGCTTGCACGAGCTATTAGATTGACTGCGGTGGCGGGTGCTCTCGGTTTCGCGTTGCTCGGGTTTCAAACTGAGTGTTCGAGAAACGATCTCGTGGAAGTCAGCTCTTCTTCGAGCACGAGCGCCCTGTCAAACATCAACCGCGGTGATCAGGCACGAACCGGTGTTTACCCGGACGATGGCGCCGACCTCTCTATCGCAAACCTGAGCGACCAGAAGTTCAGGCGATATAAGTCCTATACGGTTGACGGTCCTGTCTATGCGCAGCCGCTCGTCATTCCGAACGTCCCGCTCGCTGCGTTCGGAACGCGCAACGTGCTCCTTGTCGCAACCACAAAGAACAATCTATATGCATTCGACGCCGACCACCCAGAGCGCGATCCTTTCTGGACCATCGGCTCCAGCCCTTCCGCATTCGGCACGCCACCGAACATCGGCAAGGGGGCTCCCGATGGCGACCCAAGCATCAATTGTGCAAATATCGGCTTTGAAGGAATCCTCTCGACGCCAGCGCTAGACGGCAACACCGCGTATGTAGTCGCCAGTCGCATTAGTGGCACCTATCAGAATCCAGGCACCTATACCTTTCTTCTTTATTCGATTGATCTCACCACAGGTGCGCTGCACACAATCTCTACGAATCCGAACGGCATCACTGCAACTGTGCAGGGCCATCTTGGACCGATAACGTTTGATCCCCACGTGCAGATCCAACGACCCGCCCTCACGGTGGTGACACGCGGCGCCAACAAGTACATCCTCATTGCCTTTTCTAGCAGCTGCGACGCTCCCAACCCCTTCTACGGATGGCTGTTCTCTTATGACGTCACGAATCCGAACGGCACTGATCCGAACTATGCAGGGGTCTGGAACGACACGAGCAGCAACACGGACAGCGTTGGCACATATGCGCAAGGCGGGATTTGGATGTCGGGAATGGGGCCGACCGTAGATGACAGCGGCAACGTCTATCTTGTGACAGGTAACGGCGACTATTTCGCGCCCAACAATGGGGTGTACTCAGACAGCGCCGTCAAGCTTACGATCGACGCAAACACTGGCGCGATCGCGGTCGCCAGCTCGTTTACTCCGTTCAACCAGCACGACCTCCAGCTCAACGACCTGGACCTCGGAGTGGGTGGCCTGTCCTGGATCCGAAGTGCCAACCTTCTTCTGGGTGGGAGTAAGGAGGGCAAGCTGTACTTGCTCGATGCGAACAACCTGGGAGGCTACAACGGCCCATCGGGGCCCGACAACGTGCTGAGCGAGATTCAGGGAACTTGCGATCAGTTTGGGCCGAAGTCCGGACAGTCGGGACTATGCGCGCTCGCTGACGGCGCCCCTGCGTATCCGGCCTTGGCCCAACCTGCAAACTGCCAAGGAAACATCATCCAACCGGCCGGCGATGCGGGGATCAACCCGACCGACGGAGCGATATTGCCCGTCGATGGCGCGGTCAACTCGAGTGGATGGCCCATCAACTGCTTCTACGACCAACAATCGTGGCCGCACATTCATGGTGCGCCGCTCTACTGGGAAGGCGGGGGCCAGTGGGCGTATTACGCCGGCCAATACGACTTCGTTAGAGCGGTCCAAATCGACACTGGGCTCAAGAAGTTTACAAGCAACTTCGCGAAGGCGTCGCAGCCGGCGCCCACCATCGGATATGGCGGCCTCATGAGTCTCTCCGTCACCACGGCGAACGAAGGTGTCCTCTGGGTCTCGATGCAAGATGTGAAAGAGCTGCCAGTGTGGCAGGACCACACGCTGAACCCTAAGACCCCGGCAGATCTCTCCTTCTCCGAGCGCGCCCCCGGCGCCCTATATAGCCTCAATGCGTCACCGACCAACGGCACGCTCACTCCACTCGCTTTTTCGGACAACGGCGCAGCCGATAAGTCCCAATTTCTGCTTGCCAAATTCACGCCGCCGACTGTCTATGGTGGGAGAATCTACCTCGCCACCTTCTCAAACGAAATCCGTACCTATGGTCATGATGCTGATGGCGACAGCGTCCCTGATCGCTTCGACAACTGTCCTACCCTGGCGAATGCCGACCAGCAAAACACCAATGAGGACGCGGAACGCACGAAGCAGCAGCCATTCCTCGGCGATGCGTGCGATCCCAACCCATCTGTTGCGCTCGCGAGCACGTACGTTGTCCAGGACAGTACCTATGCGAACACTTCGTGTGACCTCAAAACTATTTATCCAGGAAGCATGACGACGACACCTGGTGGCGCAGGCACGTGCCCCAGCGTCATTCACAGCGGGTTGCAGTATACGGGCTACATTGGCAACCCAGGCGGAAACGCGGGAAGCACGACAGGCACAAGCGGACCAGCCTTTTGTAAGTGTGACACCGCGACTTCGAGCTATCAGACGGCTCAAACATGCCTTCACCAGGGTGGGTGCACGCCCGCCGATAACCTTGCCTTTCCTCCTTTCAACGGAAGCGCTGCGCAACATCCTTCAAGCTGGAAGACCATCAGCGAAGTCAACAAGGTAAACGGCGTTTGGACGACCTCACAGTACGTCGCCGTGGCCACGAATTTCACGGAGCCTGGGCTTGCGAACCCAGCGCTTGCCGGATGGGACTTTCCTGCCGACCTCGCGCTGCTCAATCTTCCACCCAGCACTACGTCTCTCACTGGTATGACATGGGGCAATGTACAGAGCTTCACGGCTCTTGCGGGGGAGAATCCCGCTCCGAACTCACTGTACACAAACAACGGCTACCAAGCCATCAACGTGTACCGGGAGAACGGTTTCAAGACGGTTATTGGGGGCTCGTACAAGCCTGTCTACCAACCCTGGCTTTGGCCACAGGCGCTGTCCAATCCCGATCCCGAATGGATTGTCGCCGAGCCTGGCTCGGTCTTGGTGCAAGACAGGACCGCGATGGGAGATCGGTCGGCGAGGTTTACGCCGGGCGCTCTCACCTTGGTCGGATCGGTCAACAACTCGGGTTCCAATCAGTATCTGGTCGTCAACGATGGCGTTCGTGCGATTGGTGCTCGCGGGCTCGTTGGCGCAATGGTACTCACCCCTCCAGGCGCCCCACTGCAGCTCGTCGGAGGTTTGATAAATTCGGGCTTTCAGATCGACGCTCAGCTGTTGGTAGGGGGTGCAACCGCACCCTCGATCGCCAACGCGGTCTCGTATGCGTTGGATGCCGAGCGCGGACAACTCTATGTGCTTACGGTAGTTCCAGGGTCTGGACTGCAAGGGCTCACGCAACTCGACATTGCGGGCTCTCTCAACGGCTGGACGGTGGATCAGACGCAGACGGCGAGTTCGATCTCCGGAACTGCGTTTGGCACGCCGCTGGGATTCCAATACAGCAATGCAAATGGGAAATTCTACTTGCTCGACCGGCTGGACGCGGGAGGAAACTCATCGTTGAGACTTCTCTCGCTTTCGACAACAGGTGTTGCCCAAGTCTTGTGGAGCACCCTGCCCGTAACGAGCACGGCCTTCCCTACACAAGCATTCCTCTCCGCGAACAAGACGGGCTCGCTCGTGGTCTCTGTCAATGTTCCAGGTCGTCCATCGGGGGAGTTCATTACGGTTGACGGATCAGGCAATCCCACGACCTCTCTCGACACTGGCGTGTCGATCGCAACCCGCATGACGGCAGAACCAAACGGCTCGGTGTGGGGTGTCAATGATGTCAATGCCACTTATTGGACACTCACCCCCACACGCTATGACGTGGCGACTCTCACCAAAGGTATCTGTGGGGCTGGATGGCTTCGCAGTGTTGCCGGGTCGACAGGTCTGCTCGCAAACTCTGCAAATCAATGCGTCATCGCCAATGGCGGCTTCGAGACGGGCACCTTCTCGGGTTGGACCCTATCTGGTGCCTCCAATTCCATTTCGAGCTCGACGCACTCGGGGGCTTATGCGGCGCTGCTGGGGAACGGGAGCCCGACGAACGGTGACAGCACCATCAAGCAGACGTTCACGGTGCCCGCTGCGGGTGGGACGTTGACGCTTTGGTACTCCACCACGTGTCCAGACACCATCACCTACGATTGGTTCACTGCTCAACTGCAGAACACGACGGGCGGGACACTTGCCACGCTGGTTGCGCCGACCTGTGTGGCAGCGAGTGGCTGGACACATGTCACCTACAATCTGTCTGCGTATGCGGGGCAAACGATTGTGGTCGTCACCACCAACCATGACGACAACTACGCGAGCGACCCAACCTACACTTTGGTCGACGACATAAACGTGCAATGAGAGCCAGTCGCACGCAACGAGCGGGCGTGTCATCATAACCCGCATGGCGCTTTGGAAGACATGTGCCCTGGTTGGCGCAGGCCTCGGAATCAGCGCCTGCGGCGTTCTCAGATGCAGCACAAGCGATCCTCCCGACGCTGCGGTGGACGCTGGGCCGGACACGCGCATCAAGTACATTGACCGTTGGGTCCCCGACACGGGAGACACAGCAGACGTTGGCACGTGCGCACCACCTGGTGATGATGCTGGGGTAGTCCACGACTGGCCTGGATTTCGGCGACTGAGTGAAATTGATCCCTGCTGCCCGTTCGACGTTGCGCAAGACCTTTCGCTCGCCGTGCCGTACAAGTGGGTGCCATGCGGTGACAGTGACGGAGGAGGTTGCCAGCAACTTGACATCCCGTTTGGTCCGAACGGAGAGACGCCCGAACTTACCGTCTCGGTCACAAGAAATATCAACAGTGGGAGTCGCCTTTATGTTCTTCGTCGTTCGCTCCCACCCGATCTTACCTACGAAACGACCGTCTACGACATGACGACAAAAGCAGTGGAGGGGCTCTGGCGATTTTCAAATGCTCCATCCGCAAACGGAAGGTGCGACGTTGAGATCGTCGGCTCTGTGGACGACAAGGCGTTGTTGATGGCTAGTCTGTTTCCTACGGCGCTTGAACCTGGCACGTTGAATCGCGTTGCCGTCGGTACCATCCAGAGTCTCTCGACCTCTCCGGTGGCGATACACGATCTCGCGAACACCGGCGTCGATTGGAGCAACATGTTGCCCTACTCTTCCACAGAGCGCCTGGGGTTGGAGTATCTATACAATGACTACAAGATGCTCACCTGCGATCTCTCCGGTGACGTCGCCGCACCCTGCGTCAAAGTCAACCTGGCGAGTGCCCCCGCACTTCTACTCTTCGACTTCATCGAGGGCGACACCATCTTCGCAACGAGCAACTATGGCACCACCGGTTGGGAGCAAGAATATGTCATCGATCCAAATGGGAAGGTCGCTCTCTTTCGCGCGAACCCCAAGGCTCACATCGATGGCACTTGCTCCGACGGGAACACGCTCGTCTGGACCGAGACGTACGGGTCGGTCAATTCGGGTGATCCGCAGACGCTCACTGAAATCTGGAGTGCACCTTTCACAAGCAACCCCGCCACCCTGGCGAGCACCGCCAAGAAGATTGCTGTCCTGCCGAAGGCATCAGTCAGCAACCGCGTGAAGTGCTTCAATGGGTACTATGCTTGGGCGCGCAATGACCTCTATGTAGTGCGTCTGTCGGATGGCGCCGTTGTGACCGGACCGACTTGGTTCTTGAAACCAAAGGGCGACCAACTCCCTGCGTATGTGACCAGCACGGAAGTGTGGGAGAACGTCCACGGGCCCGTGGACGATGCAGGAACCTTTGGCAACCGGCTGATGCGATTCACGCTGCCGGCTTGGCCTTAGTGCGGGGGGGACTCAATGAGGCCAGGTTTCGAGCCATTTTCCCCCTCCTTGTCCGCGACACGCAGCCAAGATGAGAATCCGAGTGCCGCAACAATTCGGTCGGGATCCCGCTGACCTAAGACGCTATGGCTCCATGCACATGCCGTAGTAGGGGGAGCACTTCGCCGTTGAGGAGATGCACGGTTTGCCAACGGTACAGCAGGCACCGCCTGTCGACCCGCAGTCGCCGCACGAGTCGGAGTACGTCCCGTCCGTATGCGTCGCCTGTCCAGTTTGTGTAGGTTGGCAATCGACGTTGCAACTTACAGAGGGTGGCCCACCGTCCGGCTGGTACCAGAGGACCGAGCAGACCTCAAAAGGGGTCGTGACGGTTTTGCAAGTGCACTGCGGAACACCCTTGTTGTCGGAGGAGGTGCAGCAGTGCTCTGTATAAACGGGTTTGGGTGTGGGGTTGGTCGCATCCTGAGACCCGCACGCTTCGATGCTTCCAGCAACGACCACGAAAACTCCCCAACGCATACCTGGACCGTACCATCGTTTCAACTCCCGACGATCCGCTGACGCGCCTGCTCGACCAGCTCGCCGTAGTTCTTCTCGAACGGTTCTACGAGCACGCGCTCAAGCGCAGCTTCGACCCCCGCAAGGACCCGCTTCTCAGCCTCGCCCTCAACGAGCTTGGCCTCGTCGAGCTTGGCCAGCCACTCAAAGAGGACGAGCGCCTCGTCTCCGGTGAGTTCGATCGTGACTGGCTTGCGCATGTACCTCGTCTACCACCACCCCCGGTCCCGTGGCCGGGCGAAAGTCCACCCATGCCACGAGCCTGCGAGGTCTCGTCCACGTCCCCTCGTTTCGGCCAGTCGTGAGCGCGAAGTGGCTCGTGCCCGGCTTCATTGCATTCACGGGCTCGGGCTTGGGTGCGGTCGTTGGCGGGTTTGGGTCAGGTCCACTTCCGTTGGGACCCACGGAGGTTCCAGTTGCGTCGCGGTCAGCCGACTAGGTCGCCTCGGGCGACCTATTCCTCGATCCAGCTCACGCGCGTAGACATCGACAGATGCGCAATCCACGGGTGTGCAGCGGAGCTCGGTGCAGTTGGCCAGATGACGCGGTCGCTCGCGCACAACACCGGGGCAGCTTGGTTGGGCCAATCTTCTGATGCGCGCACAGTCGCGAGCCCGAGAAACCTTGACGTTCAGAGACGGGTCAGGCGTATCTTCTACATGCGGCCGACAACATGATGCTCTCTTGCCCGAGCTGTCGCGTGCCCGTCGGCGACTCCAACCCACCGCGTGCCGTCGTCGACGTGGTCTGCTCGAAGTGCAGCTATGCCTATCGGTTTCTCTTTGGCGTGATCGAGAAGCGCTCTACTCGCCAAGTCACGCTTCAACGCGAGAGTACGAAGCGCGCTGGCCGGTATCAGCGTGAATACGAGTTCCGGCTGCGTACCCCTGACAGTGGCCTCGACACCGTCGCGTTCACGGTTGGAGGACGTGAGGACTGGATACTCGTGCGGCATCGCGACGAGGCTTCGTTTGTCTACACACTGAAGAGCGGGAGGATCGAGGAGCTCCTCACGGTCCTGAATCTCACGACAGGCGAGAACTACGAGATCGCGTCGGCCGGATCGAGTGCCCGCAAACTTTCCCTGATCGTTAGCGGTGTCGTCTTCATCGTCGTTCTATTTGTGGCGTGGTTCTTCGGCTCGTTCGGACTGGCCCTCGTGCTTGCTTCAGGATCAGGTATCGGCGGGTTCATCGTCACGTTGCGCGCGACCACTCCGAAGCAAAAGCTCAGCCCACAAGTGGATGCGGAAGTGAGCCGGCAACAGGCCCTGCTTACGCAGAAACGGGCGATCTTGGTGGCTGGCGCTCCAGCGTACCAAGCTCTTCAACGGCACAAGGAACTACTAGAGCGCTTGGGTAGGCTTCGAGCAAAGATGGAGGCCGTTGGCCCAGAGCTGTACCGAAGTCGAATAGAGCGGATGGACTCGGCGACGGGCATTCTACAACAGCAGCTACTGCTGGATGAGCAGATCCTCGGCGGATATGTCCGTATGGCAAAGATGGTGGAAATTGAGATCGAGTCGCGGGGTGCCCTACCCGAGTCGGCTCCGGAGGCGTTGGCTACTCAAACCGCAGAGCTCGCCGCCCTCCGACAACGAAATGACGAGCTTGAGATAACTCTCCTTGCGAACGAAGAGGTCGAAGGCGCGCTGAAAGCGGGATAGGAGATCCTAAACGGCATCCACATCGCCGCTTACGAGCGTCGCCGAATAGGGCGCCTCGAGCGATCATTGTTTGCGATCAGGTTACGCGCACAGACGAGCAAGTCGCCGCTGAAGCTCGGTGCTTGCCGGCTCTCCATCTCCGGCACCAACGCCGGAAGCGCCCACGCTCCAACCTCAGCGCCGTTCGGCGCTGCCCTTCGGTCGAATGTCGTGCGCATCGAGGTCGCCAGAGCAGACGGGCGAGCCGCTCGACGGCGTAGATGGATGGCCAGCCTTCGGCTGGCGAGCTCTTCGTCCAAGAGGATCTCGATGAGCGGCTGAACGGCTTCGGTGCCCAACGCGAGGATCTCGTCACGGAGCTGGGCGGTGATGTTCTTTTTGGTCGCGCGCACTTGATCAATCGGGTCACGGGCCCTCGCGCCATTCGATGTTGGGTCGATCCTGCAGCGGAGTCTTTTCGGCTCCGCGCTCGAAGGCGCGAGCTAGCACCGCCAGAGGGGTCGAGGTCACCGTAACTTCATGGGCGGTGAGAGACTCGTACCCGTAGCCGTGGCTTCTCCAAAGCATGCCCATCTTCAGCGTGTGGACCCCTCGGCTCATCGAGCCATGCCAGGTCACCGAGCGCTTGGTCTTGAGTCCCTCGTTGACGATCACCTGGTTCTCCGTGGAGAAGGCGCGCTGACCGTCGATCATCAAGCAGAGCTCTGTGCCAACGAACGTCGCGGACATGTCGTCGCGAAACTCGACGGTGACATCCGTGCTCGGCGTGGAGGCATCGCCCGCATACACCAGCCCTCCGACGCAGGAATCCTTCCAAGTGTCGCGAGCTGCGGCTGCGGGTTGGAGCGGCTTTGAAGGCTCGGCGCAGCCGACGAGCAGGATCACTGCGAGCCAGCGAGTCATGCGGACACCATAGTCGCACTCCGGACCCAAGGGCGGGCTCTTCGCGCTGTCGTTCTCGCGTCGCCCACGAAGCGCAGGCACCGATCTCTCGCCTCCGCCGCACCGTTCGAGAGCCTCGGCGAATAGGTCGCCTAGAGCGACCTATTGTTCGCATCCAGCTTTACGCGCGTAAACCCTCGCCACCGGAGATCCGTGCCTAGGCGCCTGCGCGCAAGGCGAAGTTAGCCCCTGTTGAGCATCTCGATGCGCAAAGTGAACGGCCCTTCCTCACCACGGCTTACTGAGATGAGCGCACCTGTCGAAACGTGGAGGTTGTAGTTCCACGGTTTCGCGCTCTTCGGGCGCGCAACAACACGTGCGGGCAAGAGCTTCATAAGCTTTGAGACCGGCTTCCATGTCTCGTCGGGGCCGATGAAGTTGCTCCAGCCAAGGCCCACGTCGCAGAGCTGCCACATGAGTCCTGCGGAGTCGCGCATGACCAACGTGGATAGTCCTTGCTCTCGTTCGATCATCCACGCCGCGGTGACCTCGATCGTCTCTTCCATCTTTGGGATGCGACGAGCCGGTAGGGGTTCGACCGGCTCACGTGATGCCGCGAGAGCTTCGGCGAACTGCTCTTGGGTCATGCCGAGCCGACGCATGTGTTCGAGGTTCAGCGTATCGAGCACGCCGCTCAACCCGCGCAGAACCTCGACGTCCTGCATCAACTCGTCGATGAGCTCCTGCTTGCCGTCATCGGTGGCCATCATGTGGACTCGCTCGAACCAGAACCCGTGCGCGAGAATGTTTCGCTTCGCAAGAGCCCATTCGAGGCTGCCATGGAGATCGGCAGACAAAAGAGGCTTGGTGTTCCGAACAACCTCGCCGAGTGTCATCTGTTCGGCCACTTTCATACGCTCTTCAACCCGAGGTCGGGTTGCGCTCGCCCGCGTGAATGGCAGTATCGCGAACAAGTTGACGAGTCCGCGAAAGATGCACTCGGTCATGTAGTACGCGAGTCCAAAACGCGCATAGACCTCCCGCGTCAGCTCTTCAGCAACGTTGGGGGCATGGGGGTCGGCGTCGAACATGTCGGCATCATCGCCGACGGAGTTCAGCAGGCAAGTCTGACTGTGAGGTGGACGTGGACGGTGAAGCTTGCACTCGTCGTGGTCCGCCGTCGGCGGTGACTCCTCAATGCCGAGCTCGTCGGCGAAGAGTATCTCGATGAGCGGCCGAACGGCTTTGTTGCCGCGCGCCAAAATGTCCTCGCGGAGTTCATCGGGGCCTGCTTGGTCGCGTGCAGTTGTTGGAGCGGGCTCACGAGTCTTGAGCTACACGCGGTCGGTGCTGGACGCCGGCGGCGGCTGGCGCTTCCGTTGGTGCCAACAAAGGTTCGGGATCGCACCCCCCTGCTCCGGACCCCTGGTGATCGCGTCCACCGTGCCGATCACAAGGCGCTCGAGCACGGGTGTTCGAGCGTGTGCGACGCGCTTGCCTAAATTTAGGGAAGCGTCGACATCCGTCGCTTGGCTAGCAGCCTCGCCCGTCATGGTGACCCGTTCAGCCAGTCCCTCGTTCCCCTGAAGATCCCCAATACCTCGCTTGCTTGGATCGTCGTCATCTTGGCGACCTCCTTCGGCCCGTACTCCGCCACGATCCACACGTCTGCCCACCACCCCTTGCAGGTGTGAACGTGGTGGATGCGCTCAACGATGTCTGCTGCGGACGAGGGGCACGCCCCGAACAGGTAGTCACCCCTCCAGTAGACGTACTCCCGCTGCTCTCGTGGAGCGTCCTCACTCTCCCCTTCGTGGGTCTCGACCCAGAGCAGTATCGGGCGACCCTCCAGCAGCTTCTGGATGCGGCCGAGATGGCTGTCGAGTTTGCTTTCGGTCGCGGTTCGTAGCCGATGCCAGCTCCAGGTTCGAGTCATGCGACGACCTGGCTCAGCACCCGCTCTCTCTTCACCCTTCTCAACGCTCAGGCCTAGGTGGAGGCGGCCTTGGTCGAGGCCCATCACATACTGAGCCTGGGGTTCGCCCGGATCAGACTCGCGCATGTAGTAGGTGTGCGCTCGCCCCCTCGTTGGGAGCTTCCTTAGCAAGAGCGGCCCTCCGAGCAACTCGGCGAGACCATCTCGGATCCGCATGGTTCGAGTCCCGCGTCGGTCGTCACCGGACGTATCGAACTCACCGAGGGCCAACCAGCGAGGGTCGAGGCGAGGGGGCGTACTCATAGCGTCACCGTACTCCAACCGCAGCGAGGACGTTGCAGGAGAGACTGGAGCGGGATGTGTCGGAGGGACGGTCGTGGAGTCGTGGAGGCTCGAGAGTGAAATCGCGACGCCAACGAGCTGCTCGTTCAACCGCCACTCGTTTGATCGACCCGCGGCAAGAGTCAACTTGCACCCGACCGTCGACGCGCTACCGTTGTCGAGCTCGCCTCCCGCGGTCTTTCTCCGCCCAGCGCTTCGGCGCATTTCTGGAGGTCATCATGAGCAAGATCAAAGTGGACATACTGGGGGCGCTGTTCGTCCTCGGCGACAAGAACATCATCGTGAAGGCTCGCCGCAGTGCGGCTCGCCATCTAACGCTGCATTTCGCGGCGCGCGACGGCGTGCTCACCCGCACGTCACCGACGAAAAGCGTCAGCAGAAGCCATGGTTGTGGAAGCTGCTCGCATCGCGCCTCGCAACTCATCTCGAACAATTGGTGGTCGAGATCAGCCAAGAATGGCGAACACACTGCGTCGCAACGTCGCCAGAGGAACTCCACGAAGCCGGCTGGGTTCTGGTCTGGATCGAACCGACCGACCTGGTCGAGTACCTGGCGACTCTCAAGGACAAGGGCGGCGTCTACGTCATCCGCGAAAAGCATTTCGAGGAGCTTCCGCACTTGGCGACCATCGTATCGCTTGAAGTGCTCTTCGGCGTGCAAGAGCGGGTGGCGCAGCCCTTGGTGATCGAGCGCGAAATGGACGGTCGGCTTGAGCAGAGGTATTTGATCGACGCCCGCGCCCTCGATGGTGTCTGGCTGACCGCACCACTCGACGGCATTGGCGTAGAGCGGATGACCGCGCTCGTGCGCAAGCATGTTCCAGCGTTCTTTTGGAAGAAGATGGCGGCGGGTCTCGACGCGCTTGGAGCAACCGCCGCCGCCCAGGACATCCGCAAGATGCAGGCGATCGACGGTTGATCGTCACCACTACGGCGCTCAACAACGGTAGTGCTGAGCGCAATTCCCCGCCCCGATCGGGAAAAAGAATGATGGAGGCAGCCCAATAGCGGCACCTCCTCATCTGCGCCAGCGGCGCTCAACTGCGCCGCGTGGGCATGCCCGCGTGCGCGCTCTTTCCATGGAGCACGCTCATGCAAGATTCTGTTTCTGCCCGCGACTCATTCGGCGTCAAGGTCGCTGCCGGCATGTTCAATCCCGTTGCTCGCCACTTGCGCGAGGACATCCGCGATGATCGTCTTGCGGACGGCATTGGTCTGACGTTCGTGATGTTCATGCGCTACGCCGAGCGCGGTGTCGTCATCGACGATGCCCTGCTTGTGCACGCTTGTCATATGCGCGCGATCGATCTGAGCCGCCGTGTTGCTGGTGCCGATGGTGCCCAGCCCAAGCGCGACGTCCTGGACGAGCGCAACTTCCACGACGGTAAGCTCGAGGTTCTGCACCTCGGTCTCGAGCTCGGCGAAGACGACGGCGGCCTTGGCTATGCAGCGGCGATGATCAACAACCCGACGAACAACATCGTGAGCGCGCTCAACCTCGAGAGCTGGCTCGACGGGCTCTGCGAAGAAGATCGGTTGATGCTCGCGCTGCGTCAGGCGGGTCACACGCTGAACGAGATCGGTTTGCAGCTCGCGGCTTCGACCAGCGCGGTCTGCGCCAGGCTTCGTGCACTCGGTCATGAGCTCGCTGATCGCATCGGGCACGTGTTGTGAGCTGGCCCACTAGGGACATGTTCGCGGTCACCGTCGACGGCAAAGTGCTCGTCAACGCACGCGTGTTCGAGACCGAGAACCTCGTGAAGCTCGCGCAGCAGAAGGGCGTGTTCATCGGCGTGCCGATCTCGAAGCGTGATGTCCGAGTGCTGCTCGAGCACGTCTACGACTCGTGCTCGGAGGTCGCGGGGGAGATCAGCAGCAAGCGCATACGGCGGCGAACCAAGTAGTCGTTAGCGTGATGGCTTGGCAGCTGCGAGCTCTCGAACGAGCTTGCGAAGAACGCCAGGCTTGAGGCTGCGCGAGAACTCGATGAGCTTGGCTCGGTCGCCCTCGGTCGGGTTGTTCACGAGGTCAGCAACGAGAAGCCCGAGTCGGTCTGCGATGCCTTTGAGCGTCGCGACCGTGGGCATCACGAGCCCCTGCTCAAGGCTCGAGATGTGTCCCTTCGATCCGCCCTCGATTGTGAACGCGAGCTGTTCTTGCGTCAGGCCAGCTTCTTCGCGCAGCGCTCGGATCCGCTGACCCACGGCAAGCGCGAGCGGGTCGACCTTGGTGCGGCGCGGCATGCAGTCGACCGTACGAGCACGTGCGCGTCCGCACGTTTGTCTAGACAAACCATCAGCGTCACTCGACAATCAAGGAGATCGCCATGAACTCAAATGTTGAACGACCAGCCCGATTGAAGGGTGTGCGGCACGCACTAGCGCGTCATGTCTTGCTCGCGGCCAGCGCTCTGACCGGAGCGGCGTGCGGCGCCCAAACACCAGTAGTGGCGCCGGTGACAGCGACGCCGACTCCGCAGGAGGTGACCAACCTCGCCGTCTTGCTGGTGCCAAGCACGATCGTCGAGGTGAACGCAGCCGCGCAGGCTGCGCTTGTCCAAGCCGGTTACACGATCGTGGTCGACCCGAGGGCCGCGCACGACGCTGTTGGCAAGCTCGCGGCATCCGCGGTCGAGGTCCCGTCGATGTTCCAGCTGCAGGTGAACGACCACTCGCAAGCCAAACACCGCGTGAGCGTCTCTCTGACGATCGAGGCGAGCGGCCGCATCATCGATCAAGTATCGACGCAGTTCGAGACCTCGAACGGACACGTGACTCCCGACCAGTTGAGCGGTCTCGTCTCGGCGCTGAATGCCTCGAGCGGGGTCAAACGGTTCGCAGGGGAGCGCGCGGCCGCGAAACAAAGAGCTGATGATGCCGTTGCTCAGAAGCAGGCCGATCGCGCTGCAGCCGACAAGGAGCGTGCAGACAGCGTCGCGGCACAGCGACAGGCCGCGGATGCGGATTGGGAGCGAGTCGTTGGTGAGTGCCGCGAGCCCAAGTCCCTCACTTCCTGCGACTCGCTCCGCGCGTGGGTGGACAAGAACTCTCCCCGGAGGCGTAACGGCGTCGACAGCACGGTCTCGTACCAGGACGCGCAGTTGCAGAAGAAGCGCGACGACGCGCGCAAGATCCTCGACAGCGCTGCACTCGCTCTGAAGGGATTTGCGGAGGCAGACTCTTGGGCACACGTTGACCTCGGACGATGCGCGGCAGCGACGACCCGAGACGATTGCACGAGCGCCTCGCAGTACCTTGCCCGCTTCCCTGGCGGTGCACATGTCGACGAAGCCAAGAAGGCCTTGGAAGCGGCAGACAAGAAACTGACCGCGCAGGAGGAGCAAGCGCAGCGGCAAGCTGATGCTCAGCAAGCTGCTGCAGCACATCAACAGCAACAGGCCAACTGCAAGGCGGCGTGCAGCACGACAACGTGCGTGATGTTCACGACGGACGACAAGAAGTCCAAGTGCGTCGCGCAGTGCGTGCAGGGGTGCAACTGATGGCGCGGCTCGCGCCATTGGCGGCTGTGCTCGTTCTCGCGGTGAGCGTCGACTGCAAGAAGGGGCAAGGCAGCGCCGATGGTGGTGACGACGCAGCTGCAGGGCCTGCGGTCGACTTCACCGGCAAGTGCGTGAACGAGACGTCGGGCACGCCGTACCAATCGCTCTTCTTCTTCCCCAAGAAGAACGAGATGTTCTTGTATCTCGGCACCACGGGCGCGTTCCGCGTGCCGATCACGATCACCGATCAGGCCCCGCGCAAGGTGTCGTTCACGTTTCGATGGTCCGAGAAGGACGAACTCGCGTCCACACGGACAGGCAGCGTGACGGCGGTCGGCAACAAATGGCAGTTCGATCTCGACACGCTCAAGGGATCGCTCTGCCATCCGAGCCCAGCACCGGACTTCTACAAGATGCTCCCCGATGTCGGCTTTGCCGCCGGCAAGTGGGAGGACAAGAAGGAGCACTTCAGCATCGTGATCGCGGCAGACGCCCAGCAGTGGATCGTCATGCAGAAGTCCGAGAGCTCGACGGTGTACTACCGCATTGTCGAGAACTCGGAGAGCGGCGCGGTGGTGACGTCGTATGGCAAGACGCCGAGCGACGCCGATGACGAGGCTTGGGCCGTCACGCATCTCACGCGAAGCGGCGACACGATCGTGCACGAGATCGGCGACGTGAAGTTGAACTACAAGCTCGTCACGGCAGCGCCAACGTTGAAGTAGCCGCGCGCAAGCGGCACATCCCCAAGAACATGTCGCCACGTTGGTCCTGTGGGCAGCGTGGGCGTCTTGCCTTGGGTCCTGGAGGCAGCCAACCACCACACCACCATCAGCGAGGACATCATGTACTCCCTCATGATCGCACGCACGCTCATCGAAGCGTTCAAGACAACAGCACAAACGATCCATGCGCTGCGCCTCGCCGCGGACACTTGGGCGGGAGTGGTAGACGCGCAAGGTGAGCGCGACGAGTGAACGTCTGCGCGGGCTCACGCCGGTCTTCGGATCGGCGCGGCCATCGCTCTTCTTTAGCTCCAGTTTCTCAGAACGTATTGAAGTCGACTGGCCTGCGTTGACGTCGGGCACAAGCCGCAGCACGGTGCCGATCATACCCAGCTGCATGTGGGAGTAGAGCTGAGCGCCGCCTTCGGCCGATCCCAGACTAAACAGCTCCTCGATATTGTCGACGTCGATGGTTGTTCGACAAGCAGCTCCCGCGGCTTCCTGCCTGAAAGAGAGCACCTCCTCTATCGCAGTGACTTCTTCAGTCCTCTGACGGTCTGCGAGCCACCCGTGCGCCTCGCCCATGCGCGGCAGGAACTGTGCACCAGTGGCATGCCTGCCTCAACGCTGAAGCCAGCTCCAAGGATCTAGACGTTGTGATCGTTGGCGAACTCGAAGTCCATGGTTCTGCCCTCCGCACCACCGTAGGGTCAATCGCGCGGCTGGTCTAGCTTGGGCGTGGTGGTCGTTCGGGTGAACGCGCGAGCGCACGGAAGACGCCAGCGCCTGCGGATACAACGAAGCCGTGAATGGAGTGCGCGATGGTCGTCCACATTGGCATCGCAGCGCGGTTTGTGAGAGCGCGTGGTACCTTCACACGATGCGATGGATCGCGGTTGGACTCGCGTTGACGGTCGTTGCGTTTGGCACCGAGGAGCCGACGTCCATGAGCGCAGGTGGAAGTGTCCATGAACCGCTGCTCGGTGAACTCGCAAATGAGGGATGGAAGGACGCGGGATGATCGCGATCCGCGCGTCGCTTGGGAGCATGCGGTGTCGGTTCCTCGCTCTCGCCCTGGTCGCGTGCAACGGCGCGGTCGACGAGACACCTCCCCAGCTTCCCGGCGGACCGCGTGCCGGGATTGCGCTTGCGAGTGGTCTCGACACGAGCTGCGCGGTCACCAGTGCTGGCGAAGTCGCGTGCTGGGGAATGGAGGTTGGATGGTGGGACATCGCTTGGTCGAATTCCCACCAGCGCGGTACCTACGCGCTTTCACCGCTCCTCGTGGACGGAGTGAGCGGTGCTGTGGCGGTGTCGCAGACCTCGGACTCTCGCGGGTGCGCGGTTCTTGAAGATGGACGTGTGCAGTGTTGGGGAGACAACTCCTTTGGAGCTCTCGGCAACGGCATGGTGAACCCTCCATTCGCTTACCAAGCGCCGGTATTCGTCTCTGGCATCAGCACGGCAACGGCTGTGGTGAGCACGTTCGAGCATGGGTGTGCCTTGCTCTCAGGCGGCGGTGTCCAGTGCTGGGGATTCAACGTGAATGGCTCGTTGGGGGACGGCACGCGCAACAACAGCGCCAACCCGATCACCGTGCCTGGAGTGACAACCGCCGTAGCGATGGCGGGCGGCGAAAGTGGCACCGGCGGTTCCACGTGTGTGTTGCTGGGCGATCAGTCGGTGAGATGTTGGGGCGTCATCAATTGCACAGTGGATGTCCCCGACCAACAATGTGTCCCGCATCCACCAACAACCATCACAGGTCTGAGCGGTGCGAAGAAGATCTTCGTCGCGGCCTATCACAGGGACCAACCCCGTGGGTGCGCCGTCCTTCAAGATGACACGGTGGCATGCTGGCCTAACGCACAGGGAAACCTTGCGGCATCACCAGAGACGAGCGTCAAGAGCGTGGTTTCGCTCGCGATAGGTGACCGTTACACATGTGCATTGCTCCATGACGCGACGGTCGCGTGTTGGGGTGCAAACGACTTCGGTCAACTCGGCAACGGCACGACCGTGGCCGCTCCGTTGGGCGTGGTTCTTGGTCTCAGCGACGTGGTCGAAGTCTCGGCTGGAAACGACCACACCTGTGCGCGGCTCTCCAATGGCGGGATTCGTTGTTGGGGCCATAATCTGTCGGGCCAGTTGGGTGACGGAAAGGGCAACCCAAAGAACAACTCGGACCCCCCCAACTCGAGCGCCGTGCCCGTCGCAGTGAAAGGATTCCTGTAAGCAATGCGAGCAGAGGCGTTGGCAGGATTCCATGACCAACCGACCCTCACCCCGTTCCGCCTCTGCACGGCGATTCTGTATGCGAGCGTGATTGCCGTTGGGCTGCGTGCGGTGCTGAAGGGACCGCTTACATACCGAGCGTCGACACGCACGGCTGCGGACTCCTTGTCGTCGATCCGACGAGCACCACTGCTGCCTTTGCCCGTGGGTGTGACGAGATTCGCGCAAAGCGCGGAGGAGCAGTTCACTCAAGAAGCCTCGACGACATCCTCGATGTCCCAGGGTCGTGGCGTCGCCAGACCTCGCGTGATCTGTTCGATGAGCCTCTGCTCGCGAGCTTGAAGGCTGAGCCTTGGAGCGCATGTTACGGGAGTCGATGCGTCGCAGACGTGCGACGCAATCGACGCCATGCTTCTTGACGGGTTGGCTTCGTGGCGCTTCGCTCCTCTCTATGCGACCCCACCACTACCCAGACCTTGAAACCCCTTTCCCCGGTAATGCGTCAGAGGACGTAGCATTTGAACGGGCGCTCAAGATCGGACTCGCCAACGTCCACACGCTCGCGGACGAAGTGTTCGCCGACTTGGACGAACACGTGTACGGGGTCTGGTGGTGGGCACCGCAGTGTTCTGAGCCCGGTCGAGTCCGTAATTCCGATCATCTCTGGAAGTGCATCCACGGCATCGCATGGAACCTCGTCGAAGCGCGGCTCGTTGCAGAGCAGGTCCATTTGGGCCTCGAAACCGAGCGCGAGTTCGTTAACGCGGTCACGAACATCGCGGGCCAAATCGAGGCAGCTCCGCGCCTCCGAAAGAACGCGCTCGAGTTGCTATCGGCACGGCACACCGGAATGAACATCTCATCGTTCTTTGTGAAGCTCGGCTCGGCTCTTGACTGCCTCGCATCGGCCATCGCAGGCGTTACGGCCCTTGGCGGCACCTTCTTTGCCGGTCTCCCAGACGTACGTAGCCGATTGAAGGACCTCAAGGGCGGAAGCCCAGGCCGAGTCCTCCAGATCGATTTCCGGACCAAGTTCGAGGCGCTGATCACCGACGAAAAGATCGGTCCGGCTGACTGGCACGATTGGGTGCAGCAGTACCGGAATATGGTTGTGCATCGCGCCCGCCGACAGATCTTTGCTGTCTCTCGAATGCGTGACGCGCGCGTCGAAGGCGTCAGCGTTCTCACTGCACAACCTGGACTCTCCGACATGGAGATATTTCTTATGAAAGAGCCGCTGCTATTGAGCGAGCCCGTCGAATGTACGATTGAAGGCGCATTCAAGAGTACCGTTGATCTCGCCGAAGCCACTTGTGCTCTCCTGCTCGACGTGTGGAGGCAGCGACGCGCGGACCCCGCGATACTTGCGCAGCCCGACGATTGGCCTCCTGTCGACGGCAAGCCAAAGCGTCTCGCAAAGTTTGTCGGCTACGCTCCCAAGACCCTGGTGGTGCCGGACACCTTGCGACAAGTCCCGCCGGAACTCGCTCGGCGACTGCGAGCCGCAGGCCTCCTACTCACTCAGACCTAACTAACACTACTGTGTCCAAAAGTTGCCCATCTGATCCAAGTCGTGCGAGACGAGGACTATGGGCTACGAACTCGATGCGGACGGGCTCCGCCGACTG
>JAYVYD010000110.1:0-5175 GCA_043784605.1 Myxococcales bacterium
TGCTCGAGCACGGCAGGGTCCATGTTCCAGCTCGTCCGCTCGCAGTCGATGAACGCGGGCTTGGCACTTACGTAAGTGATCGCGTTGGCGGTTGCGGCGAACGTGAGCGACGAGGTGAACACCTCATCCCCGGCGCCAACCCCGAGCATGCACAGCGCGAGGTGCAATCCGGCGGTCCCGGCGGACAGAGCGCACGCGTGTGGGATTTGCGTGTATTGCGCAAATTCCTGCTCGAAAGCGTCCACGTGAGGGCCGAGCGGGGCGACCCAGTTGGAGTCGAACGCGTCGAGCATGAGGCTTCGCTCGTCCGGGCCCATATGCGGCGGCGACAGATAGATCCTCAACATGCGGGCGTTGTAGCGCGCAAGATGCGCGAACACCTCAAATTTATGCGTCTTTCTGCATGAATTTCCCTTGCTCCTTCGGCAACGAAGTGGCAGATACGCTCCCGTCTTCTACAGGCCAAGACCTACAAAATGCCCGCAGCTGCCCTCGAACCCAAGAGCTTCAAATCCTTGAACAAGGAGGAGGAAGGCTTCGATTTCGGCGCGCTGCTTCACGGCATCCGCAAGCACTGGCCCATCGTGGTCGCGCTGACGATCCTCTCCTCGGGCATCGCGTTCCTCTATTCGAAGTCGCAGACGCGGATCTATCAGTCCGCGGCGTTGCTGGACTTCAACCCGAACCCGGTGCGGCCTCTCGGTGCGCAGACGGACCCGATGATGAGCTGGGTCTCCTACTTCGACTCGCAGCAGAACTACGAGACGCAGTTTCACATCATCAGCTCGGACAGCGTCCTCTCGACCGTCGTGCGCGACCTCGGACTGCAGAACGATCCTAAGTTTGCCGGTGCGGCGCCAAAAGGGAGCAAAGACGCGCTCGACGCGGCAACGTCGATGCTTCGCGCGAAGGTCATCGTCGAGCCGGTCAAGAACAGCCGGTTGTTCTACATTCGCGTCGAAGACCCGGACCCGAAGTTTGCAAAGAAATTGTGCGACGCGGTGACCCACACGTACCGCGATCAGAACCTGAAGAAGTCCGTGGACGAAAGCTCGGACGCGGCGCTCTGGCTGAGCGGCCAGGTCGATCACTACGGCGGCGAGCTGAAGGCAGACGAAGAGGCGCTGCACGAGTTCAAGAAGGTCAACGAGCTGCCGTCAAGCACCCTCGAGGAGGTCAGCAAGATGATCCGCCTCGAGATGCAGTCGTATGACGAGGCGCTCACGCACACGCGCACGAAGAAACAAGAGCTCATGGCGCGCCACGCCGAGCTCGCCAAGATCACGATCGAGAACGTGGATGTGCTCCCGGCGTCGGAGCTGCTCAACAGCGCGTTCTTGCAGGCGCTGCGCGGGCAGTACCTCGCGGCGAAGAAGGAGCGCGAGGAGCTCGTCGCAGGCGGTAAAGGCGCGAACCACCCGCTCGTGCTGAGCGCGGACGAGAAGCTCTCCCAGAGCAAACGCTCGCTCGTCGACGAAGTGCGCAACATCCAGGGTGCGGTCGAGCGGGACCTTGCCGTCATCAACCGCCAAGAGTCTGGCGAAGCTGCGCTCTACGACGAAGCCCGCAAGCGCGCGGTCGAACTCAACATGAAAGAGCTCGAGTACCACCGCTTGGATCGCCAGCGCGATCAGAACGAGAAGATGTACGACACGCTCCTCGAGCGCATGAAAGAGGCCGACCTTGCCCGTCGTATGCAGGTCAACAACGTCGATGTCGTGGACGAAGCGAGCGACCCGAAGTCGCCGATTCGACCCAACACGTTGGTCAATCTCGGCGTGGGGACTCTCGTCGGCCTGTTGCTCGGCCTTGGTCTCGCTGTGCTCCGCGAGCAGGTCGACACGTCGCTCAAGACACCGTCGGACGTCGAAGAGAAGCTCGGCGTCACGTTCATGGGCATGCTCCCCTCGCTCGAAGAAGACGACCTCAAGGCCAACCGCAAGAAGGGCAGTCGTCGCCGTCGTGGAGACCTGCCGCGCATGGCGAGCGACGACCCGGCGATCTATGTGCACCAGCGCCCATTGAGCGGCGTCGCCGAAGCGGCGCGTACGCTTCGAACGAACCTCACGTTCATGAGCCCAGACAAGCCGCACCGGATGATCCTCGTGACGAGCTCCGCGCCTTCCGAGGGCAAGACCACCGTTGCGTGCAGCATCGCGATCGCGATGGCACAGAGCGGCCTCAAGGTCTGCATCGTCGACTGCGATCTCCGCCGGCCCCGCTTGCACCGAGTGTTCGGTCGCATCGGTGACATCGGCCTCACGAGCGTGCTCGTGGGAGACGCGACGCTGCCGGAGGTCGCGAAGCCCGCGAAGGCCGGCGCTCAAGGCGGCGAGATCCCCAACCTCTGGTGCATCCCGGCAGGCTCCGCGCCCCCGAACCCGGCCGATTTGCTGCACTCCGAGCGCTTCCGGAAATTCCTGGACGAGCTACGCGAGCACTTCGATCGCGTCATCATCGACAGCCCGCCCCTCGCCGCCGTGACCGACTCCGCCATCGTCTCGACGCTCGTGGACACGACCATCTTCGTCATCCGCGCGTTCTCGACGAGTTACCACTTGGCGCGTCAAGGTCTGCGCGCCCTCCGTGACGTCGACGCACCGGTCGCAGGCGCCGTACTCAACGCGGTAGACCTCACCAAGACCAGCTACAGCTACTACTATCAGCAGTATTACTACTACCGGCGAGAGGGCTACGGCTCGACCGACACGCCCGAGGCCGACTCGGACTCCAGCGCCGCCCCTCCGCCTAACTGAACGCTAGAGCGACGAAACACGCCGCGCTCTAGGCTAGAAGCCGACGAGCAGGGCTATGGATCCGCCGATGACGCCGTTGGTCTCTCCGTGATCTCCGCCGATGGTGCGCGTGAGTCCAACGCCGCCGTCCGCCGTGAGCTCGAGGCCGATCACGCGGCCGAATACGTGGCGGTAGCCGATGCGGCCACGCGGGACGAACGTCGAATAGACTAATCCCGAGGAGCCTTGTTTGAGGTGCTCGTAACCCAGACCCAGGCCCAGCACGATGTGATTGGACGCCCAGTGATCGAGTGAGATGCGCGCCTCGTAGCCGGCAAAGACCGTGACGCCGCCGAGCTGCGACGACGTTCCGGTGCTCTGTGCGTTCTCGTAGCCGATCTCGCTGATCACGGAGCTCACAGCGCCGAACGAGTAGCGCAGCGCGAGGCCGTAGGACTGAGTCACTCCGAACGTGTTGGAGGTCCACCCGCGCGGCAGCCCGAAAAAGCCGAGGATCGGGCCTTGGCCGTCGCGAAGCGGTGAGGTGCGCGAGTCGCGGTCGTTCTTCTCGGTCTCCTCGATCTCGCGCAGCGGACGGCCGTCCGCCGCTTGCTCGTTGTGCGCCGTCACCTCGTCGTCGGACGCCTTGCGCCGTCCGTGCTCCAGCGAGCCAACGCCGCCGCGCATCTCGAGCTCGTAGTCGCCGCCCTGCCCGAGCGAGCGTTGCTCGACGGGCACTTGGGCTTCGAGCTCGTTCAAGCGAGCACGGATGCGGTCGGCGTCGCTCGCATTGGGCTTCGATGTGAGGTAGGCGCGATAGTCATCGATCGCGGGGAATCGATGATCGAGCTTGTCGTGGCACAAGCCGCGCTCTCGGAAGAGCACCGGATCGTTGGTGTGCCGAAGCGCCTCGTCGAAGGCGTCGAGCGCGTCCTCGCACTTGCCTTGCGCCACGAGCGCGCGCGCACGCGCGGCAGGCACCGACGACGAAGTCTCCTTGCTCAGCGAGAAGGACGAGTTGGACTTGTCATCCGCGAACGCCGGTGCGGCAACCGCGAGCACGACCGCAAGGGGCCACAATCTAGGCATCGCGTCATGGTACGCGAGCTCACTCCGCGGGGGATAGTTTGCGGCTACGCTTATGGGGTGGGCTGCGGCACGAGGCCGCGCATCGGCAACATGCCCTTCGGCCAGGGCGCAACCGAGCCAGGCATGCCTCCGTCCGTGAGCCCCATCATGGGCGCGCGCGCCGGATCGACCGCACCTCCGAACACCACGCGACCGAAGAAGCTCGCCTTGTGGAAGTTACCGGGTCCCGTGATCGGCGCCCACGCGACGCCGTTGTTCTGTCGCATCGCGTAGAGGTTCACGCGCCACGTCTCGCCCGGGTTCGGCGGGTGCTGTCCGGGCTTGTTGAACGCCGCGAAAGGGATCATCGCCTCGACCGTGTACCCGTTGTCGCTCGCGTCCACAGTCGTCTTGCCGACCTCTTCGTAGGAGCCCAACAGCTTGCCCCGCACGGTGACCGCGCTCTTCATCTTTGGGTCCCACTCCTCGTGGCCGAAGGGACCATTCGGCTCCGTCTTGGGATCGTTGTAGCCATCGTACTGCGAGCGAAACACCTTGTTTTGCGGGCTAATCTGCAGCTCGTAGTAGTTCGTGTTCGTGCCGTCCGCGTCGGGCTCGATCATCATCTCGATCGTGTCTTTGGTCCAGCACTTGGGCTGGCCCTTCACAGTCCACTGATCGACGTCCTTCGTTTTGTTCTTCTCATCCCAGCCGCCGACGACGTCCGCGCTGTGGACTTCCGCAAGCACATATAGATTCTTGTCGTCATACGCGAGCTTCGCGGTCGCGTTGACCGGGAACGAGGTATTCGGCTTACCCGTTCCCACCTCGACAAAAGGGCCGAGGACAGGCGCGCCTCCCCACGCCTTGTCGTCTGCCTTGCCGTCGATCGTGATCTTGTCCGTTGCCGCGAGCTTGTACGGAAGCACCAAGGGCACCTCGGTGTGCTGCGTGTTCTCCACGGGCGGCGCCGCCGGGATGCCGGTCTTCAGCTTGGCGCCGACAGCGCGGTTGTCTCCGTCGTTCGCGCCGGTGACGATGCGCAGGCGCGCGTTGCCCTTCCAGATGCCGACGTAGAACGTGATCTCGCTGCCCTTCACCCAGTCGGCGACCTTCCAGGTCTGCTTGCCGTGGTCGATGTGACCGATCGTGCCGACGTTGACGTGGGGCTTGGTGCGCGTGAATTTCTCTTTTCCCATTTTCAAACTCCAAAGGAAGCAAACTTACTTTTCAAAACTTACAGATCCAAGCTTACAGATCCAAATTTACTATTCAAAAAACTGGTGCCCATTCCGGGAATCGGACCCGGGACCTCTCCCTTACCAAGGGAGTGCTCTGCCACTGAGCCAAATGGGCCTTTTCATTTCCAAAA
>JAYVYD010000111.1:0-2911 GCA_043784605.1 Myxococcales bacterium
ACGACGTCGTTTGCGTGGCTCGCGCTCCCCGCCCTCGCGGGTCTCGTCGTGATTCGTCGTCGCCGCAAGAGCTGAGCGGTGACTCCCGCGCAGGCTTGCGCGCAGGCCAAGAAGGGGGAGCTGCTCCCCGTCTACTTGGTCGTAGGCGAGGAGCGTTTGTTGCGCGACGAGGTGGTGAGCGCGCTGCGTGACGCCGCGATCGGCAACGGCATCGCCGCGTTCAACGAGGACAAGTTCACGGCGGGCGAGACGTCGGCGGACAGGATCTTCTCCGCGGCGCGCACTGTGCCGATGATGGCGCCGAAGCGCTTCATCCTCGTGCGCTCCGCAGAGCGGTGGGACTCGGGCGGCGAGGACGGAGAGTCGAAGTCGGCTGATTCTCCGCTCGATATATTTGCACAATACATCGAAGCGCCCATCGACTCGACGTGCGTGGTGGTCGTCGCGGCCAAGCTCGACGGTCGCCGCAAAGCGTTTGCACTCGCGAAGAAGAAGAACATCCTCGTCTCTTGCGAGTCGCTCTCCGACAGCGAGCTGCCCGGTTGGATCACGCAGCGTGCGAAGGAGAAGGGCAACCCGATCGACCACGACACCGCAGAGCTCCTCGGGCAGATCGGCGGCCCCTCTCTCTCGTATTTGTCGGACGCGCTCGAGCGGCTCTCTCTGTATGTGGGTCCGGGCGCGCCTATCACGGAGGCGGCCGTCGGTGAGTGCGTCGCGCGCGTGCGTATGGGCACGACGTGGACGCTCGTGGATGACGTCGGGCGTCGAGATCTCGGCGCCGCGATGAAGACTCTCGCAGACGTCTACGACCCGCGAGACCGCGGGCTACCGCTCTTGGGCGCGCTCGCGTGGAGCATTCGTCAGCTCGTTCGCTACAAAGTAGAGACCAACGCTGGCGTGAGCGATTTCGAGGCCGCCAAGCGGGCCGGCGCGTTTCAGCCGCAGCGCGCACGCGAGCTCGCCTCACGCACCAAGCCGTTGACCGAGAGGCAGCTCGAGAAATGGCTTCTCGTGCTCGCAGAGACCGACCTCGCGCTCAAAGGAAGCAAGCGACCCCCAGACGCGATCCTCGAGGACATGCTCACGAAGCTCTGCGCGCGCTAGCCCGCGAAGAGAGGTGGCCACAAAAAGATCGAAAGATCAGGAAGTGAAGGGGGCAATGCCGTGCCTCACCTTGGCGCGATCTTCCCGGGGTAGTGGGTTGAAAGCCAGCATCCATCGGCGCAACTTGGTCGCACTAGACCGAGAACATGGCGTACGAAATCAACATTCGACCGGCCGCGATCAAGGCGCTCAAGAAGGTGCCGAAAGACGATGTTGCGCGTGTCGACGCGAAGATCCAATCGCTCGCAGTCGATCCTCGACCCGTGGGTTCCGAGAAGCTCAAAGACAGTGACGAAATGCTGCGCGTGCGCGTCGGTGACTACCGCATCATCTACACCGTCGATGACGGCAAGCTACTCGTGCTCGTGCTCACGATTGGCGATCGCAAAGAGGTTTATCGTTGACTGGCCAACCGTGAAACTCGAAGCGCGCAGACCTCACTTCAAGCCAAGCGACTTGCGGGCCTGAGCGTACGGAATGCTCTTGCCGCGTGCTTTGAGGGACTTTTTCGCAGCTGCCAAATCTGCGGCATCCTCGAAGCTACGCAGCAGTTCCAGATCGGCGAGCGAGACGAGAGCGACGAGCGCTTTACCGTGTCGACAGATGATAATGCGCTCGCCGCCGAACGCAACACGGCTGATCGCATCGGGTAGCTCCGCGCGAGCCTCGCTCGCCGTGAGTTGAGCGAACTTCGCGAGCTTGAGCTTCGCGAACACGACGTCATTGTCGCTCGAACTACTTTGGTGTGGAAACATACGGGTGTCTTTGCGAGCGCGGCGATGCGCGGCACGATCGGCGTCCGACCCTGCTCCCTTGCATCCAGGCACGTCGTAGCTGCAGCTGCCACGCGTGATTTGGATGCGGCGAGTGGTTGCCTTCGACTTTTGTCGCGCTGTGGCGGTCACAGCATACATATTGCACCAATCGTGCGGTTTGTACCAAGGGTGCGAAGCATGCTTATCCGGCACGGCAGGCGAAGGCTCTTGCTAGCTTCGTTTCCGAAGCTGGGGTCGCGTGAGCAAGGCGACGGGCGCGACGTTCATCGTCGGCCTACGAGAACCTCACCTCGCTCTCGGAAGCGGGCCATCTCGAACTTCCTGACCTTTTGATCTTTCTGTTCATCTCTCTTCGCCGGGATGGGGCACCGACGTCGCCAGCATGACGGCGCCGATCATGGCGAAGCCTGCGCTCGTCCAGAACGCGGCGGCGGCGCTCGCGTCGAAGAGGAGACCGAAGCCGATGTTCGCGATGACGGTGGCCATCCCCACGAGCGCGTGCATGGCGCCGAGCGCGCGACCGCGTTGATGGGCGGGCACGAGCTCCACGATGAGCGCTTTCTCTCCGCCCTCCGACAGCCCGTAATACATGCCGTAGACGAGCATCAGCGCCCACGCCGAGGCCCACGACGTCATCCACGGGAACAGCGCGTAGACCGCGGCGTACAGCGTCCACGCGACGACGATCGTGCTCTTGTGACCGAAGCGATCGCTGAGCCGACCACCGGGGATGTTGGTGATCGCCTTCACCGCGTTGAGCGACAACCACGCGATGGGGATGAGAGCGGTGGTGAGCCCGAGCTTGCTGAGCCGCAGCAACAAGAACGAGTCTGCGGAGGCGCCGAGCGTGAACACGAACAGCGCGGCGAGGTAGCGCTTGGCGCCCGGGTCGATAGATGATGTGTCACCCGTCGTGGCCTTCGCCTCGACTTTCGCGGGCGCCGCGGTGTCCTTCACGCCGAAGATGAGCATCAGCACGGCGAGCGCGCCGGGGACGATAGAGAACTTGATGATGTCGCGCGGCGTCC
>JAYVYD010000112.1:0-38872 GCA_043784605.1 Myxococcales bacterium
AACGTGGTCTTGCCTGAGCCGTTCGCGCCGACGAGCCCGTACCGCGCTCCAGGCGTGAGCTTCAACGAAACGCCTGAAAATAGGGTCCGCGCGCCGTGTGACTTCTCGAGCTGATTGACGCTAATCATCGGGACCGCGACGTCTTAGCACGCGCTCAGGTCTTGATGGCGCTCAGGTCTCGATGGCCTGCGGGGGATCCTTCGTCGCTTCGCTCCTCGGGATGACGACGCCTAGGTCGTCGTTAGTTCGGATTGGGCGGAGCGGGCGCGCAGTCGACTCCGCTCTCGACCTGAGCGTTCATTCGGAACGTGTTGAACTTTGTCCAGCTGTTCTGCGGGTGGGCCGGGATGGTGCCGTCCTCGCGCACGTTGGTGATGTGGTAGGCGTGCTGGTTCCAGATGCGGCGCGTCGGGATCCAACGCTTCATGGTGTCTTGAAACACCTCCACGGTGTTCTTGTAGATGCCGCCGCTCTTGTTCGAGACGACGACGATGTCGGCGGAGCTGTCATTGTCCACGTCGGCGACTACTGGGTATTCGATGAGCGTTCCGCTGGAGCGATCGCCCGTGAGCTCGACCTTGCCGCTCTTTCCGTCATAGACCCAGAGCTTGCTCTGATCGCCGTAGACCGCGTCCGCGACGCCACGCCCGAGGAAATCGAATGCAGTACTGGAAGCGACGCCGCTGGGATCGTCAATCGGCGCCGACCACTGCAATTGAATTCCCCACTTGGTGACGTGCCAAATGCCGAAATGCGCGCAGCTTCCGTCCATCAAGCTCGGGTGGCCGGTGCCGTCGAAGTCGCCAATCGCGCCGGCCTTGGACCAGCAGTTCGGAGACACCATCGGGTCGAAGGACTGCACCGGCTGCATCAAGATCTTGCCGTCGTTCGACAAGATCATCAGGCCGTTCTGCGTCGCGAGGAAGATCTCGGGAGTGCCGTCCTTGTCGAGGTCCGCGACCTGCGGCTGGCCCGGCGGGATGTTCGGGAGCTTCCAGTAGACGGTGCCGTCCGCGTGATAAGCGGCGTTGCCGAAGATGACCTCTTGCTTGCCGTCGCCGTCGAGGTCCGCCGCCGTGTTCGCGGGGCACCAGTATGCACCCTGTTGATCATACGTCGTGACGTCGTAGTGGAACTTGGCGTTGCCTTTGTTATCGAAGACCTCGAAGCCGGCGATGATTTCCGGTTTGCCGTCGCCGTCCAAATCGTAGATGGCAATTGCGTGGCAATACGAGTGGAGGTTCTGTTTGTATTGGCCGATGTCCTTGCCAACCCACTTGACCTTGCCTTTGTTGTCGTACGCGACGAGGTGACCGGCAACGTCATTGGCGATGACCTCGGAGATGCCGTCTCCGTCGATGTCGCCCAGCGCGGGATTGACGCTCGCGTCGACGTTGCCGTCGAAGTGAAATTGCACTTTGCCCGTGTCGCCCGCGAGCATGTAGATGTCGCCTTGCGAGCCGGGCGGACCGCCGTTGACCGCGACGATCACGGACGGGATGTCGCAGAGGTTGATCTCGCCGTTCTTGTCCGTGTCCACCATCTCCGCGACGAGCGGCGTCACGATGGAGCCCTCGATCCCGCCGCCCTGCTGCGGAGGCGGCGCGGACCACGACCATTTGGTCTTCGGCGTGAACGAGTTGGGCGGGCTCGCCTTGGTGCACGTCGGCGCGTTGCCGCTGCCGTTGCCGTTGTCGGGCGGAACGTGGCACTTGTCGACCGGGACCACCGGCGCGTCGGCCTGTCCATCGAACGGCTGAAACGGATTCGTCTCGTCGCCGATGACGCCCGTGTCTGGATCACCCGAGTCCACGTCGAATCGACTCGGCGACGATCCGCAACGAGCGAACACGACGGGTGCGCACACGACCAACACCGCGACCGGCACGAGCGAGCGAAGACGCATTGGCAGTTCCCTCCTGAAGAGAAGGCCAGAGCCTAGCTTGGAACATTCAGCTGGCGAGGGCCTTTAGCTTCGAGCGTGCGTCACGCGTCGCGTCGATGAGGCGCCCGTGCAGGTGAAACGATCCGTCCTCTTGTTTCTTGGAGGCGTGCACCTTGATGCGCACCTCCATCTTGCCGTCGATCAACGAGCCCGACAGTCGCGATCCAGGAGGCGAGGGGATAGACGACACGAGCACGATCGCGTCCGCGTCCAACGAGAGCACGCTCGCCTCGCCGCCTTTCTCCCAAGTCAAATGGGCCATGGGCTTCAGTCGCCCTTCCGCGCTCGACCGATCGCGTCGCGGGCCTCGCGATTGGCCGTCTTCGTGGCGATGTCCGCGCGCTTGTCGCCCTTGGTCTTTCCCTTGGCGATGCCGAGCTCGACCTTCACTCTGCCTCCCTTGAAATAGAGGCGTAGCGGGATGACCGTGAAGCCGCCTCGCTGGATGGCCTTCTTGATTTGCTCGATCTCTCGCTTGTTGAGCAGCACCTTGCGGGAGCGCCGCGGCTCGTGCGGGAACACCTTGGCCTGCTCGAAAGGTGCAACATACAACTGTTTCAGCCAGACCTCGCCGCGCTCCTCGGCGGCGTAGGCGTCGGCCATGTCCACCTTGCCGGCGCGCATCGACTTGACCTCGCTGCCAACGAGCACGAGACCGCCCTCGTAGCGCTCGTCCACGGCGTAGTTGAAGAAGGCTCTCCGATTGTTGACGATGAGCTTCTCGCCACCGCCCGTCTTCTCGGTCATGTCAGCTCGTATAGTTGATCGCGCCATGATGGGCACGATCAATGGAGATCCCGTTCGTGTTAGAGAGTTTGCCATGCGTTGGGTGCTCTTGCTGGTTCTGGTCGCGTGCAAGCATGACGATCTCGGTCCGCCCCCGGCCGCGCCGCCGCTCGACATGCCTTCGGCCTCTGCTTTCGCTCCTGTGCCGTCGGCGATGTGCACGAACGCACCGGTAGACGCCGGCTGCGCTCGCTGACTGACATGACACTCCTTCTCAAGCGGCCGAGCCTCCGCCCGTGGAAGCTCGACGAGCGGGAGGAGGTCGCGACATACAGCGTGTTCGGCGTCGTCGGAGAGCGCCTCTACGACGCAGACGACGTGTTCAAGAAGCGCATCTACACGCTCGCGTGCGGCTCTTGGTGCAACGTGGTCGCCGTCACGAATGCGGACGAGCTCGTGCTCGTTTGGCAATGGCGCTTCGGCTCGCGCGAGATGAGCTTGGAGGTCCCTGGCGGTGTCGTGGACGAGGGAGAAGAGCCCATCGCGGGCGCACGGCGCGAGCTACTCGAGGAGACTGGCTATGCGTGCGAGTCCATCGAGCCGCTCATCACGACGTACGCGAACCCACCGCTCCAGGGGAACAAGCTGTTCGCGTTCCTCGCGAAGGGGGCGACCAAGGTCGCCGAGCCGAAGTTCGATCACGCCGAAGAGTGCGAGGTCGCGCTTGTGCCCGCGAGATACGCAGCGGCGCTCCTCGACGAGGGACACGTCACGCACGCGCTCTGTCACCCCGCACTCGGCGCGTACGCACGTAGACGCTGACAGCGCGTCTGTTTAGATCTTCTCGCGCTTGCCCGAGACGGGGATTTCGCCGCTCTCGGCGAGGATGATGTCCGCGATACTGACGCGCTCGGTGGTCTCGTTCTCGTCGAACAAAGAGCTGCGTATCGGCACTTCGTCCACGTCGCCTGGCGGGGTCGTGCTCTGTCTCATCGAAGAGAGCCCCTCGCTCATCTCACCGAGCGCGCTGCGCAAGAACGCCCGTCCGTCTCCCACGCCCATGCCCATCGTGATCTTCCGCAGGTCGTACGCGAACACTCCCGCGTGTGCATAGCGCTCGGCCGGGTCGATTTGAGTCGCGCGGAAGAGCACCTCGCTGATTTCGCTCGGGAGGATGGGATCGGTGATGCCTGTGTGGATGTAGCCGTCCTTGGCGAGCTTCAAGAGGTCCATCTCGTGCACTTCTGCAGGGAAGCGAGCACTGCGTAGGATCTCGAACATCATCACGCCGAGCGCGAACACGTCGCTGCGCGCATCTCCTCGCGCGCCGCCGATCTCCTCGGGCGAGAGGTAGGTCACGCGCCTCGTCATGCGCTGCAGATCGCGTACGCCCGAGCCCGACGGTAGCGCCATGCGAACGCCAAAGTCGGAGACCTTGACCTCACCTTCCCAAGACAAGAGCACCTGACGCGGCGACAAATCATGATGCGTGATGCCCAGCACCGAGCCGTCCGGCGTCAGCACGTGCCTCGCGGCGAGCAACCCCTCGGCGACCTCGATGCCGATGAACAGCGCCAAATCCGTGGGGATTCTGCGACCCACGGCGGCGTACGCCTTGGCGAGGAGCGCCAGCGAGCATCCGCTCACGAGCTGCGTGACGACGAAGGGGACGCCGTCTTCACCCACACCCATGCCCCGCGTGTCCACGACGTTGGGGTGATTGACGTACGCGGAGTACCGAATCACGCGAGCCAGCTTCGCGAGCGCGTCCCCATCGAGCGGCGCGTTGTTGAAAACCTTGAGCGCGACGGGGCGCTGAAGCTTGTACGCGTCGTCCGTCCAACCGCGATAGACTGATGCGTGCTCGCCTACACCCAGACGCTCGGCCACCGTCACCGAGCGTCCGTCGCCCAACTTGAACGCCGCGGGCGTCACAACTGGGACCGAGCTCGAGAGCATCGAACACGCTGGTGCAAGCTGCGAACCCACGAAAACTACGGTGAGGACGCGATGGACACGCAGGAAAAACCGACGCCTTCACGACTCGTCGGGCGGGTCGTCATGGGGCCATGGATCGCAAACGATCCAACTGGCCGATCCATGAGGGAAATCGCATACTTTGGCGTACGGTGTAGGCATGCGTGAGGTCCCGCTTCGTCCGATCGTACATGTACTGGTCTGCACCAACGCCCGCGAGTCGGGCGCTGCGTTGGGACCGGGCTGCGGAGAGTCGGGCGAAAACGTGTATGATGCATTCAAACGTGAGGTGGATCGCCGCGCCGCACACCGCACGATCTGGATCGCGCGCGCGCGTTGCCTCGGCGTGTGCCCAAAGCACGGCGCTACGGTGATCGTCCACCCAGGCGCCAAGGTGTTGGCAGACGTGGAGCCGGCGAATGCGGTTGAGGTCT
Organism: Myxococcales bacterium; assembly: GCA_043784605.1. Lineage (GTDB taxonomy): Bacteria > Myxococcota_A > Polyangia > Polyangiales > Polyangiaceae > JANYHY01. Next base: position 5,083 of record JAYVYD010000112.1, read on the forward strand.
TGCTCGCCGCCGTCGGTCGCACCACAAGGGAACCATGAGCAACAACATCGAGTGGAGTGGGCTCGAGACGATCGTCGGCGAGATGGAGGAACTCCAGACACAGAAGGTCTTCGATCTCGCGCGCCGACTAAAGCCGAACCTCACGCTCGAGGACATGCGCAACCCGCACGATTTCCCGGAGCTCGGCGACACGGACTGGCATTACGAAGACGGCATTTTAACAGGGATTCAGAGCGTTCGCACGGCTCTCGCCGCGTTGAAGATCAGGAGCCAGCCGTGAAGAAGAAGGTGGACAAGCACAACCCCTTCGCGGCTCTGCAGAACGTGAAGCTGCCCGAGGACGCGAAGAAGGCGCCGCCGCCTCCGCCGAAGCCAATACGCGTAACGCCCGAAGAGGAGCGCCTCGCGTTCCATCGATTGATGAGCGGGGTCACCGCCCTCGACGGAAAAGCGCGCGTGCCGACCGTCGCGCCCGTCGAGCGATCCGTCACGCAAAAGACTCCGGAGGGCGCGCGTGCCGAGGAGGTCGATGCGTCGCTGCGACTCTCGGATCTCGCGCGACCGAAATTCGAGGTGCAAGACGATGGCAAACACGCCGAAGGGCGCGTGAGCTCCATCGCACCCGATATGATGAGACGCCTGCGCCGAGGGCAGCTCGCCATCGACGGGCGGCTCGATCTGCACGGCCTCCACGTGGCTGAGGCAAAGGCGGCGCTCACCGAGTTCTTGCGAAAAATGCGGACGGCAAGCGAGAAGTGCGTGCTCGTGATTCACGGCAAAGGTCGCCACTCGGTGTCGGGAGAAGGCGTGCTGCGTGGCGAGATGAGCGCGTGGCTCTCGCAAGGTCCAGCGAGCGCGAACGTCGACGCGTTCGCCTCACAGACCGATCCGGATGGCGACTCGGGATCGATGCTCGTGCTCTTGAGGCGTTGACGCACGGCGCAAATCAGGTTTTGTCCAAGAGGCTCGCCCGGGCGAGACTGCTTGGAGTAGGGTTGCCCTATGGTCGACAAGGTCCAAAAAATATGGATCGACGGCGCGCTCGTCGATTGGGATGACGCGAACGTCCACATCCTCACGCACACGCTCCATTACGGGCTCGGCGCGTTCGAGGGTATCCGCGCCTACAAGCGCCAGAACGGACAGACCACGGTGTTCCGCTTGAAGGAGCACGTGGACAGGCTCTTCGACAGCTGCAAGCTGATCTTGATGAAGCCCGAGTACACGCGCGAGCAGGTGATGACCGCCTGCACCGAGATCTTGCGCGTCAACAAGATGGACGAGGGCTACATCCGCCCGATGGTGTTCGTGGGCGAAGGCGCCATGGGCATCTACGCGCCGAACAACCCGCACCGCACGACGGTCGTCGCGTGGAAGTGGGGCGCGTACCTCGGCGAAGAGGCGCTCAAGAACGGCATCCGCGCCAAGATCAGCTCGTACTCGCGCCACCACATCAACGTCTCGCTCGCGAAGGGCAAGATCGTGGGCCAGTACACGAATAGCGTGTTGGCCAAGCGTGAGGCCAAGCTCGGTGGGTACGACGAGGCCATCCTGCTCGACACGAACGGCTACGTGAGCGAGGGCTCGGGCGAGAACATCTTCATCGTCAAGAACGGCGTCATCTACACGCCGGATCTCTCGTGCTCGATCTTGTCTGGCATCACGCGCGAGACGGTCATCACCCTCGCGCGCGAAGAGGGCTTCACCGTCCAAGAGTGCCGAATCACGCGCGACCAGCTCTGGCTCGCAGACGAGGTCTTCTTCACGGGCACGGCCGCAGAGGTCACACCCGTTCGCGAGGTCGACAATCGCGCCATCGGCGAGGGTTCGGTCGGGCCGTTCACCAAGCGCATCCAATCGCGCTTCTTCGAGGTCGTGCGCGGCAACGACACGACCCACCCCGAGTGGCTCACCAAAGTCTGATCTCGTGAACGTGCCCGTGCCCGTGACCGGATCATTTCACGTCGTCCTCGTCGCTCTCGCCCTCGCGGCGTGTGGTCCCGGCGTTGTCGAGCAGAAGCCCGTGCAGGCGCCAACGGCTCCGGACGGCAGCAGCTTGCTTGATTCGTCGTCTCACTGGCCACGCTTCGTCTCCACGCGCTTCGGGATCTCGCTCGCGCTGCCCGACGGTAAGGCGTGGACGATCGACGACCACACGAAGCCCTTTTTGTTTGCGACCCACGAAGCCTCGCAGAGCTCGCTCGTCGTGCGCGCGTGGTCCGACGACGACCTCATGAGCCGCCAGCGCTGCGAGACGAGAACGCGGGAGCTAGGCATTTTTCCGGACGCCGAGCTCGAGACGGTCGCCGACGATCACGTCACGGAGCCGGCCGGCTACGACACTCGTCTGTGGATCGCGATAGACCCGCGCGGCTCACGGGGACTCGTCGGTCATGTCATCGCAGTGGGCGGCTACGTGCGCCGTTGCATCTTCTTCCATTTCGAGACCGTCGTGCCCGCCGGCAAAGAGGACGTGCTCACGTCTAGGTTGGCGCTCGCACGCGCGCGCATCTGGAAGGGACTCGAGCTGGGGAGCATCCAAGCGGTCGAGCGAGAGCGACCCACACTGCCGCACTAAACGGACACGGATTCACAAAAGATCGGGAAGATCAAAACTGGATTTGGAAGTTGCTGCTGGCGAAGCCAATTCCGTTATCGTTGCGTAGATGACGTCGGATTCTGCGGCAGTCGCGATCGCGGTCGTATTGTTGGGCGCAGGGGTGCTCGGGTGCAAAGACAAGAAGGAAGCTGCGCCCAGCGATCCAGCGAGCGCCACAGTCACCGCGTCTGCGGCCGTTCCCACCGCGACCGAAGTGCCCGACACGGCGCCGGTGCCCATGCAGACCGCGGCGCCCACCACCGCGGCGAAGAACCCGTGCAAGGACGACGAAGTGATGGCAGGCGCCAAGTGCCGCCGCGCTTGCAGGGCCGACATGGACTGCGACGGCACCAACTACGATTGTCTGCCCGTCAAAGGCAAAGGCTACAAAGCGTGTCGGCCCGCTCCCGACTCCGACGAGTCCATCGGCGAGATGGATGTCCCTCCCGGCGGGTGCCCGTCCGGTTGGTCCAAGGCCGAAGACCAATGCCACCGCGCGTGCACGGCAGACGGCGACTGCCAGCCGCCTACTTCGTATTGCAAGAAGTGGCAGGGCAAGCGCCTCTGCGCGCGCACTGGCAGCCTGGTGGTCCCGCAGGATTGACTGGTGACGGCTCGGTCCAAGCTCCGTTCAGCCGCGCTTCTCGGCGTCTGCGCTTCGCTCTCAGGGTCGAGCGCGCTCGCTGACCCCGCGCGATTCGAGCTCGTCGCACGCGGCGCCACGGCGGGAGTCGCCGTCGGCATGAGCCGCGCGGACTACTCCTTGATGGGCGATCTCGGCGGCGACAGCGCGGGCATCCGCTCGTTCGATCGGCGTCGGTGGCTCTTGCAGTGGGACGTGCTGCTCGCGGCGCGCGGCGGTGAGCTCGCGAACAAAGAGCCCTATCTCTCACTGTTCGGGGCGCGCGCGCTCGCCTGGATCGAGCCGGTGCGGCGCCTTTTTTGATCGCGCGTGGAGCCCCGCCGCCTCTGCGCGCCTCGGCGCAGACACGCAGATCCTCTGGCACCCTGGAGTGTCGCTCAACGAGCTTCATGACCTCAACGACATGAGCGGCGTGGGCGGAATCAACGCGCGAGGGCGCGTTCGCGTGGGCGGCGGAGCCTCCTATCTCGACGCAACGCGCTCGCTCCTCGTCCAGGCGTTCATCGAGGAGAGGCTGCAGTCCCACACGATCAACCAAGACGGTTTGGCGTTCACGCAACTCGGCTTCTCCGCGCGCGTGGATGGATGTGGGGCGTCCAGGCTTCGATGGAGGCGACTTGGGGCGTCACCCCGAGCGCAAGTCATGCTGCGCTCGGCCTCACGGATCGCGCGACGCGCATCGGCTTCGACGCCAACGCGCGCAAGATCTTCTCGAACGGAATGTGGATTGGCCTCTTGCTCTCGACGGATCGCGACGCCCATCACCTCGTCTACGCAAACACGAACACGATCTTCGACACGGCGAACCCCGTCACGTTCGCGGGCGGTGCCGCGTTCGGAGTCTCGCTCTGGAGGGCGCGATGAGGCGGCTGTGGGTCTGTCTAGCGCTCTCGTTCGCGTGCCGCCCGGCGAGCATCGATTGGGGTCTAGAGGCGATTGACGGAATGAAGACGCCGGCGGACGATCCGAGCCTCGGCTGCGGTCTCTTGCTCGCACAAGACCGCGAGGCGCCGTTCCGAGAGGCTCGTTCACGAGCGGGGTGCACGCCGAAGAGTCGATCGGGATCTCCAAGCTCGAGCTCGCGCGTATCCCGATTAGGCATGTCATCGTGGCCATGAAAGAGAACCGGAGCTTCGACCCTCTCTTCGGCAAGCTCCACGATCAAGGCCAGCCTGGCGTCGACGCCCTCCCAACGACGTTCGCGAACCCCGACGCGAATGGCCTTCGCTCTTTCATTCGTTGATGAGCGCTGGCTTCACGTGGGGCTCCTATTTCTACGACCCGCAGCCGCTGAGCGGTACGCTCGGGTGGGACAGCCACTGCCCTGGAGTCCACTCCACGAGCGAGCTCTACGACGCACTCGACAAAGGCACGCTCCCCAATGTCGCGTTCGTGGACGACGTGGAGAACGTCGAAGACGACCACCCGACTGGCGACCTTCAGTTCGGAGAGGCGTGGCTCAAGAGGCTCTACGATCACGCGATCACCAGTCCCCAATGGCCTGGCCTCGTCATCGTCTACACGTACGACGAGGCCGGTGGGTTCGCCGATCACGTGCCTCCGCCCGACGGCTCCGCGCCGGTGCCATCACGGTCGCTCTCCATCGCACGAGGGCCGCGCGTCGCGCTCGTCGCGATATCTCCGTGGTCCAAGCGTGGCTTCGTCTCTCATGTCGTGCGCGACCACGCGTCGATCACGCGCTTCATCGAGACCCTCTTCGACCTGCCCGCGCTCACCGCCCGCGAGGCGAACGCGGACGCGTTGCTCGACATGTTCGACTTCTCGTGCGGTCGCGATCTCGCCGTGGGGACAGCTCCCGCCGCAGGCACTGGCGGCTGCAAGCCGTGAGCGTCGGAAGCGAGGCGGAAACTCGCTAGCGAGGTATAGTGCGCCCAATGGCAGTGGACGACGTACCGCTCGACACAGACGTCGCGATCGAGACGCCCGAGCACATCGTGTTTCGACATCGCGTCGCGGGCCCCGCGCGACGCGCGCTTGCGCACTTGCTGGATCTCCTGATTTGCTACGGCATCGTCTTCGTGATCGCCATCGTGGTGATCTTGGCGATCGCGGGCGCGGCTGGTTTCGGCGACACGGTCGAAGAGACCGCCGGCATCGGCGTCGGCTTCATTCTCATCGTGCTGTTCTGCGCGCAGTGGATCTACTTCGCGGCGTGGGAGGCGATCAAAGGACGAACGCCAGGAAAGATGGCCGCGGGGCTGCGGGTCGTGACCACGACGGGTCGCCCGATCGGGACGAGCCACGCCATCCTGCGCAACCTGCTTCGCGCGGCGGACATGCTCCCGTTCGGCTATGTCGCGGGCCTGGTCTCGATGACGATCTCGAGGCGCTTCCAGCGCATTGGTGATCTCGTCGCGGGCACCATCGTGATCGTCGTGCCGAGGAACGTGCGCTCGGGCGTCGCGCGAATCTGGCCGCCCGCGCAGCCTGCCGAGCTCGCCGCGCTGCCCGGCGAAGTGGCGTTCACCGCCGACGAACGCGCCGCTCTCGAGCTCTTCTTGCGGCGCCGCGGCACGCTCGGACCCGCACGTGAGGACGAGCTCGCGCAGATGATCATCGGGCCGATCAGCCGGCGCTTCGGCTTTCGCCTGCCCGACGCGTCGCGCACTCTCGCGCTCTTGTACGATCGCGCGCTCACGGACGGGCGCGACGAAGCTCCTCCTTCCTCGAGGGCCCGATAACCCATGGCACTAGCCTCACGCGTCACCGAAGCGGCGTTCGTCTCTAGTCGTAAAGACGACTGGACGGCGCTCGGCGATCTGGTGCGCATCACGACCGACCGCGGCCCGAAGCGATTGTCACCCGACGATCTCGGCCGCCTCTCACCACTCTATCGAGACGTGTGCGCGGATCTGGCGCGCGCCGAGGCGTCTCGTTACTCCGCGCCGCTCGTCGAGTTTCTGCAGACTCTCACGGCGCAGTCGCACACCGCGATCTACACCACGCCTCGCAGCGCTCGCACACGTCTGCGAGACGCGTTCGTCGCGTTCCCTCGTGCGGTGCGACGACGCAAGGTCGCCGTGATACTCGCGTTCCTTTTGTTCTTCGTACCGTTCGCGTTCGGCTTGATCGCGACCCTCCACGATCCGGAGTTCGCCTACAAGGTCGCGCCGGAGTCCATGCTGCGTCCGCTCGCCGAGGCGTACGGCAAGGGCTTCGCCGAGGGGCGGCACGACGGCGAGGGCGCAATGATGGCGGGCTTCTACGTGAACAACAACGTCGGCATCGCGCTGCGCTGCTTCGCGCTCGGCATCTTCGCCGGGCTTGGCTCGGCCTTCTACCTGTTCCAGAACGGTCTCACGATCGGCGCGGTGATGGGGTACGTGACCACGCAAGGCGCGGGCGACAACATCCTCACGTTCGTCGTCGGTCACAGCTCGTTCGAGCTCGGCGCCATCGTGCTGTCGGGCGCGGCGGGGATGAGCATGGGTTGGTCTATCGTTTCGCCGGGCCGTAAAACAAGGCTCCAATCGCTGCAAGACACTGCCAATGACGTCGTCGTGATCGTCGCGGGTGCCGCGGTCATGCTGCTCATCGCGGCGGGTCTCGAGGGCTTCTGGTCTGGCTCCAGCGTCCCGAGCGGAATCAAGCGCGCGTTCGGTCTCACCATGTTGCTGCTCGTGATGACCTATCTCGGCTTCGCGGGGCGCGGACAAGACAAAGACAAGGACAAGGCGCGCGCATGAGGACGCACCTGGAGCTCCGAGATCGCTCGCTCGTAGACGTGCTCGATCTCGCGCTGCGCTTCATGCGCCAGTACCCGAAGAAGTACGCGACGCTGTCCGCTGCCGTCATCTTGCCGTGGTTCGCGATCTGCTGCGTCATCGGCGTCGGCATCGACTGGGTGCTTGCGTGGGTCGTCGCCATCATCGCGGGAACGTTCGCGCAGGCGCCGTTCACGCTGCTCGCGTCTCGACTCGTCTTCGAGGACAAGGTCCCGCTCTCGTCGGTGATGTCCGACGGCCTGCGCGCGATCCCGAAGATGCTCGGCGTGCGAATCGTGCAGACGCTGCTCGTCACCGTCGGCCTGCTCGGCGTCGTCGTCGCATCGATTTGGGTAGGTTCGGTCGTGATGTATGCGCCCGAAGCGGCGCTGCTCGAACGCATGACGCCCGGCGCGTCCATCTCTCGCGCGAACCGCCTCGTCGGAGGTAGCAGCGGAGACGGGCTCCTCGCGTTCGTCTTGTTGCTGATGCTCGAGGTGGGCTTCGTGTTAATTGGCGAGTACGCAGGGCGCTCGCTGCTCGTTGACCTCCTGCAGATCAATCCACCCGAGTCGATGTGGGACGCGGGAGGCAGCTGGCTCGCGATGGCGGGCTTCTGGATCTTCGTGCCGTACCGGGCCACCGCGCGCTTCTTGGCGTACATCAACCTGCGCACTCGCGCCGAGGGCTGGGACGTGCAAACGAGCTTCTTCGCGCTCGCCGCTCGCGCAAAAGACGACGAGGATCCGGCGCCGATCTCGCGGAGGGCCGCTTGAAGCGCGGTTTGTGGATCTCGCTCGCGTGCGTCTTTTTGATCGCGCATGCGGCGCCCGCGCGGGCCGATCTCGACATCGAGCGCGCCGGCAAGGACGCGCATGGCTACACGCAGTCTGGGCAACAGGCGGGCTTCTGCACGCACCCATCCAAGCTCGCCAAAGACGCCGATCAGATGTGCCCGCTCGCAGACGACACGGGATGCGAGGGCTTCAAGAAGATGTGCGCGAGCGCGTCGACGGACCCTCCGAAGCCGAAGGACGCCCCGCACGACGACGACAGCAGTCTCTCGAAGATGTTCGGCGGACTCGCGCGCGTGCTCATGTGGGTCATGCTCTTCGGCGTCTTGGTCGTCGCCGCCGTCCTCGTTGTACAGGCGTTCCGGCGCGCGAAAGAGGATCAGCGCCTTGCAGATGCAAAGCCGATCACGCCGACGCTCCTCGACAAGCCCGCAGCAGAGGGGCCGCAGGTCCCCGCAATCACGGACGCCGAGCTGTTACTCCGTCGCGCCGCGGAGCTCGCGCGAGCAGGCGAGCACGAACGCGCACTCTTCACTTACCTCGAGGCCTCACTACGCGCGCTGGACAATCGCGGCGCGGTTCGCATCGCGAAAGATCGCACGTACGGCGAGTACGTCCGCTTCTGCAAGGAGGTCCGCGCCAAGGTCCCGCTCGGCGACATCGTTCGAGAGGTCGATCGCGTGAAGTTCGGCGGCGTAGCGGCATCCGCGGAGGCGTCCGAGCGGGCCGCTGAGCGCGCAGTGCGCCTCGTGCGTGTTGCGGCCATTGCGTTGATCGCCATGTTTTTAGCCGGTTGCGGCGGTAACAAGGTGGCGCGCACGCTGGCCGATGATCCGAACGGCACCGACGTGCTCGTCGATCTCTTGAAGCGTCAAGGGATCGAGGCAGGCTCCCTCCGCGGCTCTCTCGCGCGTCTGCCGATGCCCAAGGAGGGCGAGGACACACCGGCCGTGATGGTGGACTTCGAGAGAACGAAGGTGGACGAAGGCACGCGCGTCCATTTGCTTTCTTGGGCGAAGGCGGGAGGCACACTCATCATCACGAGCGCCCCTGGCACGTGGCCCAAGGACCTCTCCGCGCGATACCAAAGGACGACCAGCACGAAGGTCACCGCCACCGTGGCGGTGGACACGCAGGATGACGAGGACCAGATCGGGACACGACCGAAGACCTACACCGCGAAGGTCGCCGAGGCCGACGCGCTAGAGATGAAGTGCGACGCAGCAGACCCGATGGATCCGAAGTCGAACACGATCGCTTGGATCGGCGACGACAAGTCCTACGCGTCGTTCTGCTTCGTAGGAGACGGCCTCGTGATCGGCGTCGCCAACTTTGATCTCTTCACCAACGTGGGGTTGATGCCGCCAGGCAACGCGGAGGTCGCGTTCGTGATCCTCTCGAAGCTGCGCGTGCACGAGCTCCGCATCGCGCAGCCCATGGACGGTATCGAGCCGCCATCGTCGCCGATATCGAGCATCGATCGCGCGGGCCTTGGGCTCGGCATGTGGCACGCGCTCGCCGCGGCGCTGATTCTCTTCTTCGCGGTGGGCGCTCGCCTCTCGCGTGCCGCAAAATCGCCGCCCGATGCGCGCCGAGCGTTCACCGAGCACGTCGAGGCGACCGGCCTCGTCTACGCGCGCGCCAAAGCCGCATCGCACGCGCTCGCCGCCTACGCGAAGTTCGTCGACGAGCGCATCCGCGGAGTGATGCCGCGCGGCGTGAACGATCCTGGAGCATTCCTCGCGCTTCGGTCGGGCGCCTCCGCAGACGAGTGTCACCGCGTCTTCGATCGCGCCATCAAGGCGAAGCCCGGCGAGGTCCACGGCGACGAGCTGGACGTGCTGCGAAAGCTCACGACGCTCTATGCGAGCGCAGTCCGCCGCAGCTGATCACATCCGCGCCTCATTGTCCGACGCCGGCGAGCTTCGCGGTGAAGGCTACGTTCAAGCGCGCGATTTCTGCGTGGTAGGTAGTGTCGATTTTATCGAAGGTATCGCCACCGTTTTGATCGAAATGGGGATTCGAGAACGGTAGGTGCTCCGACGTGACGATGCTGGGCACGCCGATCTCCCACATCGCGTAGTGGTCACTGTTCTGAGCCATACAGGCGCGATTGACCATGAGCGAAGAGCCCAATGAAGTCGTCAATGCGGCGAGCGAGTCTCCGAGCGCCGTGGATTTGAAGTTGTTGCCGTCTCCCGAGCAGTCGAACACGTCATAGACCTTGCCGCCCACGTTCGAGGTGCACTTGGCATCGCTCGCGCAGTTCCACCCGGATTGCTCGTAGTCGATGGCCGCGACGATTTGGAAGCCGTCCTGCGCGGCCTTCGCCTTGAGCCACGCTGCATAGACGCGCGCGCCCTCGAGGCCGGGGTTCCACTGCTCTTCGTAATCGGCAATCACGAATCGAATCGTCTTCTGTCGAGGGAGGCAGCCGTTGTTGAAGAGTCGCTCCGCCTCCATCATCGAGACGAGCCCGCTGAGATCGTCGTCGACGCCAGGATTCGTCGTCTCGATCCCGTTCGGCCCGATGCTGTCGTAGTGGATGATGACGACGACGGAGTCCGCAGAGGCGCCGGGCAGCACGGCCTCAACGTTCGTGCCGTTCACCTCGCCGATGTTGTGCTTGGTGACGTACGGAAGCTCGTGCCAATACAGGCCCACCGCGGATAGATATTGCTCATACCAATCTCTGAAGTTGGCCTTGGCGATTGGCGAATAGCGATTGGACAGACTGACTACTCCGCCGTCGCCGCTGAGCGTGATCGGGACGACGCCGGACCCCTCCTTGAGGTGCTGCTTCAGACGCGAGGGATCGACTGCCAAGTACATCGCCTTGGCGGGATCGGCCGGGAGTGCTGCGCACGCGTCGACGGATGACGAGTCCGGGTGGTACACGTCGGGGGGGTACGTGTCCGCGCCCGCTTCGACGACGGCCGACGTGTCCGCGCCACCGTCCCGGTAAATCAACAGCGTGTCGTCACCTGACTCACAGGCGCAGAACAACCCGAGTGCGAAGGCCACAGTCCGCATCACCAAAGGTTACGCTGAAAAGTCCGAAGTTGGGCTAGAGTCCTGCCGCCTTGCACGCCCAAACTTTCGCAGATCGATTCACCCGCCTTCAAACCGAGATCGCGAAGGCCGTCGTAGGCCAAGAGGAGCTGGTGAGCGGCCTCTTGGTCGCCACCATCGCGCGGGGTCACGTGCTCATCGAGGGCGCGCCCGGTCTCGGTAAGACGCTGGTCGCACGCGCTCTCGCCGCCGTGAGCGGCTGCGCATTCAAGCGTATTCAGTTCACGCCGGATCTCATGCCGAGCGACATCACGGGCTCGTCCGTCTTCGATCGTCAGACGAGCGAACTGCGGTTCGTCGCCGGCCCGGTGTTCACGCAGATGCTCCTCGCCGACGAGATCAACCGCGCGCCCGCCAAGACACAGAGCGCGCTGCTCGAGGCGATGCAAGATCGTACGGTGACCGAGGGCGGAACGACGCGCCCGCTGCCGGCGCCGTTCTTGGTGTTCGCGACGCAGAACCCCGTCGAGTCACAAGGAACCTACCCATTGCCCGAGGCGCAGCTCGATCGCTTCTTGTTCAAGCTCACAGTCGCGGACCCGCCCGCAGACGTAGAGCACGCGATCGTGAAGAATCAGGTCATGGGCTTCGACCCCGGCCATCTCGCGCTCGACGCGGTGTCTTCGCCTGCGGAGATTTTGGAGATGCAGGCGCACGCTCAGGCCGTGAAGGTGGATGACGCCATCATCGGTTATATCGTCGACATGGTTCGTCGCACTCGCGACGACCGCGCGATCGAACTCGGCGCGTCTCCTCGCGCGTCGCTGGCGTTGATGCGTGCGGCGCAGGTGATTGCGGCTAGTGCGGGCCGCGATTTCGTCACTCCTGATGATGTGAAGCCGATGGCACTTCCCGTGATGCGGCACCGCGTGATGCTCCATCCGGATGCTCAGCTGCAGGGAGTGACTCCCGATGATCGTATTCTCGAGATCGTGAAGGCCGCTCCGGTGCCGCGGGCGTTGGGGTAGATCCCGCCGCGCGGGGGGCGAAAGGGCACCGCCGATTGGGGGTCGTGGCTGCGGACGCGCGGCACTTTTTCTTGGGCCGACCTCCTGATGGCGAGGGCTTGGCGTGGTTGATTGCTCTTGTGGGCTGCGGTGTCAGGAGGCGTGTCCCAAAAAGAAGCCCCGCGCGCTCCGCTTGCCTTGGTTTCTTCGGCGGTGGCAGAGGGAGAAGACGAAGTTATTCTTCTCAGCCCCAAAGTGATTTGTGAGTCCTAATGAGTTCGGACACTCTCAGGCTTTCGGTTGCGCCGAGGCCTTTTGGTAGTTCAGTCTGCCTTGGTAGAATTCCGCATCTGGGCTGCGTGGCGCGATGCCGATCATTGCGAACGCCATTTTGGTCATGTCCATCTCGTGTTGATGCATCTTCATCGCCGGTTGACGCGTGAAGCCGCCGTTGCCGCCCACGCACCACTGGTAGTACTTCTGCATCGTCCAGTTGTAGGTTCCTGACATGACTGTCTGGTTGAACTGCTGTTCGAAGATATTTCGTGCGGGTGCCAGCTTCCAATAGATCTCCATCGCCGCCTTGAACTTCTTCTCGCGCAGGAGCTTGAAGTACTCGACGAGATAGGGTTGCTCGGGCGATTGAAACACTTCGTAGCAGCCCGCGCCCATCCACTGCTGTCCATAAGACATCACGGTATTCGGCAGGTAGCGCTCGACTGGATGATTGATGAGAACTCGGTCTCCCACGCGCGCGAAGCACTCGGCGTAGAGGGCGAACTCGCCGGCCTTGATGGATACGACGTTCTCGATCTCGGCAACCTGGCCGAGAATGTCCAGCGGGTAGCCACTCGGGTGGAGGCGCTCGAAGTTGAAGTGCGGACTCGGGTAGATCACGACTGCCATGTTGGTCAGCGCGCATAGGTCGCGCGTCTTGGCGAGCACTTCCTCGGCCGTCAACGGGTACCAGTTTGCGGGGAAACCGAGCAGGATCGTCTGACACCCGGCCTTCTCAGCGTGCTCGATCATCTCGACGGACCGCTCGAAGTTGTCGAAGAGGATGCTGGTCGACACCGAGATGCGCCCCTTCGCGGCGTCGGTCACGATGGAGACGAGCGCTTTTTGCTCCTCGAATGTGAGCCCGGTCTCGGTCGCCACGAGCGTCGAAAAGAAGCCGTGTCGAACCGCTTGGTCCACATCGTGGCGAATGCCGGCCTCGTCGAGGGCAAGCAGGTCGGGAGAGAACGAGGGAATTGTCGTGTTCTCGACGCCGACCATATGGGCCTTCGCCCACCTCTTGAGTTCGGATTTCTTCATGACACTTTCTTTCGTGGAGAGACCAAGCATGGGCCCCGCGAGCACCTGCAATTGCAAGCGACAGACCATGACTTAGTCGCTACACTCGAGGTGCCTGTCCGCTCTCCGCCGCACCGATGATGCGCAGCCGGCGCGCGGGACGCGTAAGTCTTGCACCAAGCCCGACCCGAACGAGGTGGTCACTTCAGCGTGACACACATTCTATGCAGGCCAGCTCGCGCCAACATCACGGAGAGTTCGTTGGTGCTCCGCTGTCGGTCGTTGAACTCGCGGGAGCTCCGCCCGAGTTCGCTCTCTCTTTGACCCACGGTGGATAAGAGCCCTCGCGGAACGACGCGACGATGTCTTCGTAGACTACGCGTGCGCCAGGCTTGTCGCCGGTCTCCCAGAGTACGTTGCCCATCCCCAGCTTTGCGGGAAGGAAGGCGCGGTTCACGGCAAGAGCTCTCTTGTAGAAGGCCGCGGCGCCTGCAAAGTCGCGCTGCTCGTTGGAGATATCACCGAGATCTGCGAGCGCTTCGGAGTCTCCAGGGTTCTCGATCAATATTTCGCCGTAGAGCGATTGGGCCTTGCCAATCTCACCCCGTTTCCTCGCGTCAACGGCCTGCTGAGCGAGATCTGGATCCACCGCGCGGCCACCATTCGCCTGCAACGGCTGGGCATCGATTCGAGCGAGGCCGGCGTCCGGGATGGACGTTCCGGCGGAGTGATCCAGAAAGACTCGCAGCGCTCCCAACAACGGATGCGCACGTGGACTCGCGACTAGAAGTTCAAACTCTCGGCGGGCACCTGGCACGTCTCCCGAGATCGCCATCGCGTAGACTAGCGCGGCTCTCGCCCTACCAAGGTTTCGTTCGCTGCCCGCTGCGAGACGCAGTCGCTCTAGAATTGCCTCATATTGGGCCTGGGGTGCGGGCTCTGCGAGGTCGAGCATCGCGAGCACGTAGGCGCCTTCGGGCTGAGACGCTTCGATGCGGGTGGAGAGAGCGCGTGCGTCTGCGAGATTACCGGTGATGCGCAATGAATCGATATGCACCCTCATCGTCGCCGGGTCGTTCGGAGACAGCGCGTAGGCATCGTCGGCCGCCTTGCGTGCTTTTGGCGAGGCCTCATCGAGCTTGGCTTTGGCGACCCGTCGAGCGTCTTCACTGCCATCGAGCTTGGTCTCGAGCCAGGACACATCGGCGAGTGCGATGTCGAGCTTGGCGAGGTCGAGGAGAACGTGCGCGTCCTTGTCCACGAGCACACTGGCCTTGTCGAAATTCTCTTTCGCGGAGTCGAGGTTGCCATCGGACATCGCCTGCTCGCCGTCGCTCAAGAACTGTTGAACCTTGGGGTCGCGCGATGCCACAACGGGGGCAGCAGGAGGTATGGGCTTTTCCACCGCACGAGACAGATATGGCTTTGACGCAGCGACGCCCAAAACTACGAGTCCGGCGAGCAGCACAGCGCCAATGACCCACCGCGCAGCCTGACGCCGCGGCATGGGGCCTTCATCGACGGTCTGCTTGCCGACCATCACAAGACCTTTTCGAGGGCTCTCGGGCTCTGACACGGACGGGCTCGAGCTCGCAGCTTCCGGGGTCTTCCGCTTGGCCGCCGCTCGCCGCGACATCTCTCCGGTGCGCTGGATCTGCTTGGCTGCGCGGCCCGATCCGAACGGTGCCAAAGCCTGGGCCAGCTCCGCGACATTTCCATAGCGGCGCTCGAGATCTCGCTCGAGGCATCGTTGGATGATGACCTCGAGCTTCGAAGGGACATCCGGTCGAAGCGATCGGACGCGCGTGGGAACTGCCGATACCACCGCCGCAACGAGCGCCCCGAGTGTGGGTCCGTCGAACGGTAGATCTGCAGTGAGCAATTGGAAGAGCACCACACCTAGCGACCACACATCTGCGCGCGCATCGAGCGTCACATCCGCTTTGAGTTGCTCTGGGGACATATACGCTGGGGAACCGACGAGCACACCCTCGAGGGTCAGCTTGTGCTGGCTGTCGGAGTTATGAATTGGATCCAGCTTGGAAATACCGAAGTCGAGCACCTTGATGATACGTGACCCATCATTGCGATCTGCCAGAAACAGATTGGCCGGCTTGAGGTCCCGATGAATGATCCCCAGTGAATGAGCCTCTCCCACGGCATCAAGCGCCTCGAGCACATAGTCGACGGCTTCGGTCGTCGGGAGCGGACCTCCTTGCTCGAGCAACTGCTCCAGGTCTTGCCCTTCGAGGTACTCCATCACGATGTACGGGCCGACCTCCGGGAAGGTACCCACATCAGTGACTCGCGCGACGTGCTCGCTCTGCAACCGAACCGCCGCTCGCGCCTCGCGCGTGAACCGCACCACGAACCGAGGGTCTGCCCCGAGCTCTTTGGTGAGTACTTTGACGGCCACCTTTTGATCGAGGTCCAGGTGATGAGCCAAGAGCACTGTGCCCATCCCACCCTGACCGAGCACGCCGAGGATCTTGTACTTGCCCCCGAGGATCACGCCGGCGGCTAGCCGTGGATCGGCTAAGCCCGCCGCATGCAGCATGGCTTTAGCGTACCACGACGCGTTGCAAAGAGCGCTCGGCGCCCAAGGAAGAGCTGTACGCGTTCGCGCGACTCGCAAAAGTTTGCGCGAAAGACGCTCAGCGTTCGCAGCGAGACCGTATCATCGCGACGTGGAGGTCGACATGATCAAGCGCCAAGTGCTTTGTCTCTCGCTTGCTGCGGTGACCCTCGCGTGCGGTGGCGTTGATTCGAGCGTTCTCCCCGGTGAAGACGCCGCCCCCGGCGCGGACGGTAGCGTCGTGGGCGTCGATGGCGGTCTTGCCGACGGATCGACCAAAGCAGATAGCGCATTTGGAGGCCCATCCATTTGCACCACGATGGAGCCGGTCGTGATGGCTCCGGCAACGATGGGCGGAGCCGTTGCCGTCACTGTCGACCTCGCGGCCGGAGGATGCGTCATCGCGCCTGACTTTGCGGGCAGCAACTACGAGGCCTTCCCTGGGTGGGGCGCCGATACTTCGATGAGCGCATTCCAACGCGACGCATTCGCGAACGCAGGTACTCAGCTTTTCCGATTCCCTGGGGGCGAGCCCGCCGAGTGGTTCGATCTCCTGATGACCGGCAAGTGCGCCGACAATTCGAACTCGAACTGGAACTCGCCGGCCTACGCCGCTCTCTGGAGCTTCGCCCAGTCTGCCAACGTGCATTCTCTTATGTTGCAGACCAATCCCACCCCACAATATTGCGGCACCGGATCGCAAGACTCGTCCGGCTCTCGCGCGGCAGCGCTCGCAAACGACGTGAAGGCCCACCAGGTGAAGGCGGTCTATGAGATCGGAAACGAGCCCGATATCAGCAAGTACTTCGGCGCGAACGGCGGGCAGTCTGCGTATATCGACAAGTTCATCGAGCAGGCCAACGCCATTCACGGAGTGGACCCCGCCGCGGAGGTCTATGGCCCGGCGACCTGCGGCCTCGGCGCCAACTGCTCTTTCCCCGCATCGTGGGACTCGGGGTGGATAGGAGCCTTTCTCGGCCGCACGGGAAACCTGGCAGCGGGCCCAGGAAAGGGCTCGGCCAGTGGCGTTTCGTTCCACGTCTATTGGCACCCCGAGTGGGGCTACTCCGACCTCAAGGAGGCCAAGGTCGACAAGTATGGGTTCGCGCTCTACTGGGAAAATACGGTAACGCCCTATTTGAGGGCACAGATCGCAAAGTATGACTCGAGGCCTTTGCCCATCGTGATCAGCGAGATCAGCGTGGGGAACGGAATCGCCAACGATGCCTCGCAAGCGCAGAACGCGTTCACGGTCCTCGAGACGCTAGACATCGTGGGTGCCTTCGCCCGGTCCGGACTGCGTTCCTTTCAGTGGTTCGATGCCAATGCAGCCGGCCCCAGCGACTATTGGATGATGACCAACACCCAGGCCCGGCCGATCTACTACTCCTTCGCACTTTGGTCCCATATGGGCACCGTCGCACTGGACGCGGCGGCGAACGTCGCAGCGCACGATGTCGCTTCCTACGCGACGCGCAAGGACGACGGCTCGCTCCAGGTGCTCCTTGTCAACAAGACGAGCTCGAGCCACGATGTCACGCTGACCTTCAAGGGCGCCAATGTCGCTGGCCGCAAGTTGGTCGTGCACACGGTCGCCCCCGGCACACCAGGGAGTGATACTTCGGTCTCCATCCTCTACGACGGCGTGGCAGATCCGGCTCCGAGCGCCTTGCCCGCGGGGACCTCGACCACCGCTCCGGCCTCCCCCGTCCTGTCTCTGCCCGCCTATAGCGCAGCAGTGGCTCTCTTCTCTCCCTGACGGTGTTCCCGTATCGCGGGCGTCTCTGCCCCGTAAACGCGGCCGCACGGGCACGTTTACGGGAAGACGAGAGCGCCCTCTCGAATATGAGGAGAAGCCCTAGCTACTCGCGGGAAGAATCAATCGACCTGTACGCTGACGTCTCCCCGTAGATAGCGATCGAGGAAACGATCGGTCATTGGGTACGCCTTCAAGTTGTTCTCGTTCTTGGTGAAGCCGTGACCCCCGCCCCGCAAGAGCAGGTAGTAGACGGGGACCTTGCGTGCGCGCAGCGCCGAGACGATCTTCTCCGACTGATCTTGCTTCACGCGCGCGTCTTTCTCACCCTGCACCACCAGTAGCGGGCGCGTGATCTTGTCGGTGAAGAATGCGGGCGAGCGATCGTGCTGATAGGCCGCATGCGCCGGATTCTTGGGGTCACCGAACTTTTGACAAATGTAGGTGGCTTGCGCGGCCCAATAGGGAGGAAAGCTCTCCACCACTCGTCAACTGGTGACCACGATTCGACCGGATTCAGCACCGCAAACCCAATGTTGCGACGACCGATCAGACGCTCTGAGCTATCGGACTTCGACGTCGAAGCCGGTCGCAGCGCGCGGCGCTTGACAAGTCAGCGGCCGAAAAGCACCGTCGGCGCCATGGAAAGACTCGTCGTCATCTGCGCGTTGGTTGCGATGTTTGCGCATTGCAAGCGAGACACCAGCGCTGCCATCACAAACTGCAAAGAGGGTTGTGATCGCAAAGAGCGCCAGAGCGCCGCGATTCGTAAAGACATCGACTTCGCCGATCGCGCGGCGACCGAAATCGAGCGAATGAATGGCGCGACCGATGCCGAGGCGCAACGCGATGGAGTGCGCGCGCTCCAGGTGTGCGACCAGATCCGCACGACCTTTGCCCACGCACGCGGGATTGCGTGGGCGATCGATGACGAGCAGAAGAAGGGCAGGAGCGACTGGGCGTTCGACTGGGCGTTCGACGAGATCGAGAAGGTCGGCGCGACTTGTCACGGGGACGAGATGCGTCACGCGCTCCCGCTCTCCCCAGCGCAGCTCAAGACCAAGCTCGTCGGCGACGTGCACGCGATGAAGGGAAAATATGCGGCCAATGACGCGTGCGCGGCGTCTTGCGACCAGGCGAAGTAGACGAGGGGTCTGGGCGCTACTTTTTGCTGAGCTTCTGCTTCAGGGCGGCGAGATCGGCATCCACGTCTTTGTCGAGTTGGGCTTCCGCTCTGGCAATGGCCGCGACGCGGTCGTCTTCGGGTTTCCTTCTGGGTGGCTCGGGAGGGGGTCTCGGTCGGAAGGACGCGGGCGGCGGCGATCGCTTTGTGGGTTTGCGCGAGGAGGCCGGCTTGCTCGAACTCGGTTCTTCGTCGCCGAAGAGGGCCTGCTCGATCGATTTCTTCGCGCTCAACGCGGCGCCGATGGCGGCGGCCTTCGCCCTCTCGAGTGCGATGTCGGTGGCGCGCTCCGCGGCTTTGCGCTCGAGCTCCGCCTTCTTTTTTTGAACGGCGTCGGTGACTGTCTTCCAAATCGTCACTTCACGATCGTAGCCGATCTCGGCCCGTGCGCGTGATACGACTTCTCGTCTGTGATCCCGCAGAAGAAGCTCGTCGTGCTCGCGTTCTTCGCGGCGGTCATCGCGGCGTTCGCGGGCATCATTCCGGCGCTGCGGTTGCCGCTCTTCGCGCTCGACGGTCTGCTCGTGATCGCTACCATCTCCGACGCGCTGCTCGTGCTCGGGCGACGGACACACCTCGAACGTGAGGTCGCGGGCATCTTGTCGGTCGGCCGCAAGAACCCGGTGAAGATCCTCGTGCACAACCGGAGCAACCGTACGCTCCGCGGCATCGTGTCTGATGATCCGTTGGATGACGCGACTGTGCTTGGCCTACCCGCCGGCTTCGTGTTGCCGCCGCGCGCGTCCATCGCGATCACGTACGAGGTCACTCCGACACGCCGCGGTCCGCGCAAGTTCGGCGGGCTCACGGTGCGCTACGACTCGATCTTGGGCCTCGTGTCTCGGCAAGAGCGCGAAGAGGCCGAGGCGAAAGCTGACGTTTACCCCGACGTGCACGCGGCGCGCGCTCTCGAGCTGTTGCGCCGTCAAGGACGCCAGGACGCGCGTCTCGGCTCGCTGCGAGTCCGCGGCGGAGACACGGAGTTCGAGCGACTCCGCCCGTATCAAGTCGGCGACGAGGTTCGCCACATCGACTGGCGCGCGTCGGCTCGGCGCGACGATCCGACGATTCGGCAGTTCCAAGCCGAGAGCAACCAGAACGTCGTCTTCGCGATCGACACCGGTCGCGGGATGCGAGGGATGTCGGAGGGGCTAGAGCACGTGGACCACGCGCTCAACGCGGCACTGCTCGCCGCGGACGTAGCGCTGCGCGGAGGCGACAAAGCAGGCCTGTTGGTCTTCGACGACCAGCCACGCAAGTTCTTGATGCCCACCGCCGGCCGCAGCGGGGCGCGCAAGCTCACACGCGCGGCATACGACCTCGAGGCCAACGTGTCGGCCACCGACTACCGAGCGGCGACCACGTTCCTCGCATCTCAAGTGCGCGCCAGATCACTGTTCATCATGTTCACGAACCTGCTCGACCCGCGCTCGGCGAAGGAGCTGGCGTCGTCGCTCAGGGGACTCTTGCCACGTCATCTACCGCTCTGCGTGCTCATGCGAGACACGGACGTGGAAGCACTGGCGACGTCACCCGCGGACGGCGTGGAGGACCTCTACGTGCGCGCTGCCGCGGCCGAGACGCTCGCGTGGCGCGACGCGCTCATCCGTAGTCTGAAGAAGGGCGGCGTGCTCGTGTTGGACGCCAATCCCAAAGACGTCACTCCCGCTCTCGTCAAGCGCTACTTGGAAGTCAAAGCGCGCCGTCTACTTTGATGAGAGCTTGGTGGAGTAGGCACCGGACCAGTCGTCCTCGAAGACGCCCGCTACCTCCGCCGCGAACGGCTGGGTCGTGACGAACACGCTCACGTTGCGACTCTTCTTGAAGTAGTCCCCCTCCCAGTTGCTCGTGCCGACCCACGTGCGCTGCCCGTCGAAGACGGCGAATTTCGCGTGAGCGAGGCGCGCGAACGGGATATCGCCCTTGGAATAAGGCGGAATGGTGAGGATGCGAACCTCGCTCGGCGGCATCATCGCGTTCGCGAGCGCGGCGAGTCCGACGTCCTTTTGGCCCGAGCTCGACACGAGCAGGCGAACACGCACGCCGCGAGCACGCGCCCGCCGAAGCGCGTCGTCCAAGTCGACGAAAGGCGTGCCATCGCGCATCGCGGGCTTGTAGGTGAATACTTGAATATCGAGGGACTTGAGCGCGCCGTCAATCCACCGGAGCAGCTCGGGCAAGTCCCAAGTAGCCTCATCACCCAAGTAGCCAGTTGGGCTGAATCCCAAGTATGTGGAGCCTGCCGCCGACGATTTGGCCATAGCCTTGTAGCGCGTCACGGGCGCGCCGCCGACGACGTCCCAGTCGGCGCTGAAGAGCTGGTCGAGGTCGGCCGCCAGCGCGGGATCTCGGAGGCGCACGCCCATCTCTTGAATATGATCGAGCGACCGCCAATCGAAGTTCTGGCTCCCGACGTACGCCTCGCGATTGTCGACTACGAAGTACTTCGCGTGGAGGATCCCGCCCATCGTCGCGTGCAGATCGAAGTGTCTTAGCTCGATGCCCTCGTGTGCCGCGAGTAGGTCGACCGTCTCGGGATATTTGGAATAGAAGATCTGCTCGATGAGGATGCGCACGCGCACACCTCGGTCTGCGGCGCGCAGGAGGTCCTCGATCACGGCGTGCAGCCGCCCTTCGGGGCTGTCCGAGATGTAGAACTCGGCGAGATCGATTGAGCTCCGTGCGCCGCGAATCATGTCCAGCCATACATCGGCGGCGTTCGGGATGTTCGGGTGGTCGAGCGTCGTCTCGAGCGGTGCGGACTCGACGAGCTCGACGTTCGGCGGGGCCATGCGCGTCGGAGTCGCCGCTAGTGGGCGCGCACCCACGCAAGCTACGAGAACGGCTAAAAGTAGACGCTTCATCCGCCCGTGAACTTGGGCTCGCGCTTCTGTGCGAACGCGGCGAACGCCTCCGCGAGATCTTCTGACGGCAAGAACGCCGTGTTGTGGTGGGCGACGTGGTCGAGGCCCGCGGCAACAGCTGCGTCGGTGCGGAAGTTCATCACGCGCTTGATACCCTCGACGACGCGCGGCGGGTTGTTCGCCATCTCTGTCGCGATCGCGCGCGCGCCGGTGACCGCCTCGATCTCCGTCGGGAAGACCTCGTTGACGAGACCGATGCGCTCGGCGCGCGCAGCGTCGATGTTCTTGCCCGTGAGCGCGAGCTCGCGCGCGTGTCCCTCGCCGATGATGTACGGCAGTCGCTGGAGGCTCCCGAGGTCTGCCACCATCGCGACCTTCACCTCGCGCACGGAGAATCGAGCCTCCTTGGAGCACACGCGCACGTCACACGCGGAGATCAGATCGACACCGCCGCCGATACACCAACCCGAAATGGATGCGATGACGGGCTTGGGACATTGAGCAATAGCGTTGAAGCTCTTCTGAAGCTCGAAGATCAAGGTCAAGAGCTTGGCGCGCTGCTTCGCATTCGGTGACCCCGTGATCAGCGGGCCCATCTCCGTGCTCATGGCGACGAGGTCCAGCCCATAGCTGAAGTTGCCAGTCGAGCCTCGCACGACGATGGCGCGCACGCTGTCGTCGCGGTCTAGCTGCTCGAACGTGCGCGGAAACTCTCGCCAGAACGCCGGGCCCATGGCGTTTCCCTTGCCCGGCCCCGTGATCACGATCTCCGCGACGGAGTCGTATATGTCGATGCGGAGAGACTCGGGCGCCTCGGTCATCGCTGCGCCTTCGTCACGCGTGCGGCGGCGCGACCCACGAGCGCGTAGAACGACTGGCCCATCACACGCTTCAAACGCCAGAGCACCTTGATGTCGGTCTGCGGCAGGATGTAGAGCGTGCGTCGTTCGAGGCCGTTTACCGCGACGCGCGCGATCTCCTCGGCGGACCACTTGGCCTTGGTGACGAGCTTTTCGCTCACCTTCTTGAGTTCCTCGCTCGAGCGCTGCGCCGTGTGGATGTTGGTGCGAAAGAAAGTCGGGCACAAGACGGAGACGTCCACATGATCGTTCTCGAGCTCCGTGCGCATGGTCTCCGAGAGCGCGATGACCGCCGCCTTCGTCGCATTGTACGGACCCATCGTCGGCGCAGACATCAGTCCCGCCGCGCTCGCGACATTGAGCACCCATCCGCGACCCGCGCGACGCATCACCGGCACAGCGAAGTGGCAACCGTGGACGACGCCCATCAGGTTGATGTCGATCTCGAGCTTCCAGTCCTCGAGCGGCACCTCACCCACGCGGCCCGCGACTGCGACTCCGGCGTTGTTGACGATCACATCCAGGCCGCCCCACTCGGCGACGGACCAGTCCACGAGGGCCTTCACTTCATCTGCCTCTCGCACGTCCGCGCGCATCGCGTGAGCCTTCCCGCTCGCGCGCTCGATCTGCTCGACGGTCTCCTCGGCAGAGGCAATGTTCACGTCGCTCACGATCACTCGCGCGCCGCGCTTCGCGAGCTCGAGGCTCACCGCGCGGCCGAATCCGCTGCCCGCACCCGTCACGATCGCTCTGGCGTCTCTGGGAATTCGCATGGCCGGGCAACCTAATCGCGCGCCACGCAGAGTGCTAGTGTCCCCCGCGACATGGTGAAGAAGCGTCCGAGCTGGTTCGTGGTCACCCTCGTGGCATTGCCTGTATTGGGGCTGACTAGCTCATCGTCCTCGCCGCGCTGCGCTTTGCGCCGTACAAAACTCCCTCCGCGTCCATGCTGCCGACGCTCACCATGGTGACGCGCGTGTGGGTGGACAAGTTGGACGCGGAGACACCGCGCGGTCGAGCCATCGCGTTTCAATGTCCTGAGAAGCCCGAGCAGGATTTCATCAAACGAATGGTCGGTTTGCCGGGCGAGACAGTCGTCGTCAAACGCGAAGAGGTCTTCGTCAATGGTCGACCGATCCCGCGGTGTCGGTTGGGAGAGTGGTCCTATCGCGCGGAAGGCGATGATCCGGCCACGCATACCGGCGAGCTGTGGCTCGAGTCAGTGGGGGCGACGAGCTGGTTGGTGTTCCTCGACTCCACGTCGGAATCCCATGAATACGGCACTTGGCTCGTAGCTCCTGGCGAGGTGTTCGTATTGGGTGATAATCGCGACAACAGCCACGACTCTCGCTTTTGGTTCGGCGGCAAAGGCGGCGGAGTTCCCAAGACGGCAGTGAGAGGCAAGGTCCGAGGCGCGGACGTGCCGAGTCTGCCAAAGGCAGCCGAGTCGCTGAACGCGGCTTTTTCAGGGTGTGTCAAGACACTCACTGGTCAATCCTTCTGAGCGTTAGGTGTTGGAAATGAGACATTCGTGGACTGCAATATCGTTGATTGTGTGTGGTTCGTTCTTGGGTTGCCCGGGCGAGCCCCCGGCCAATCCGCAGGTGCCCTCCCACCCCACGGCTTCAGCCGCGGTGAGCACGGCGCCGGTCATTGACGCGGGACCACCCGCTCTCGTCGACGCGCCGCTCGATGCGCTGCCGTATACGCCGAGCCTCGACCTCACCGCGATGGACAAGAGCGCAGACCCTTGCGTGAGCCTCTATCAATACGCGTGCGCTGGTTGGATGAAGAACAATCCCATCCCGCCCGATCAATCGTCTTGGGGCGTGTACGCCAAGGTCGCGGACGACAATCGACGGTTCCTCTGGGGCATCCTCGCGAGCCTCAGAAGCGGCAAGACGGAGCGAACCGCTAATCAACAGAAGATTGGCGACTACTTTACCGCGTGCATGTCAGAGCCCGCGATCGACGCTCGTGGAGCCGCGCCGCTCAAGTCGTCACTCGACGCGATCGACAAGGTCGCGACTGTCAAAGATCTCGCCGGTGTGATTGCCCAATTGCAGAGCGATAGTGGCGGAGACGACCAGTTCCTTTTCGGCTTTGGCGCTCAACAGGACTACGAGAACGCTCGAGCGATGGTCGCGAACGCGAGCGCGGGTGGGCTCGGCCTGCCGGACCGCGACTACTACACGAAGACCGACGCGCACTCGGTGGACATTCGCCAGAAGTACACCGAACACGTTGCGCGAATGATGTCGCTGCTCGGCGACTCTGCGGACGTAGCCAAGCAGCACGCTGCCACCATCATGCAGCTCGAGACGCAGCTCGCGACGGCGTCGCTCACGCTCACGGACAAGCGCGACCCCAAGAAGCTCGCTCACAAAACCACGATCGTCGACTTGAAGAAGAGCACTCCAGACTTCGATTGGGGCACCTTCACGGCGAAGTCGGGTGTGCCAAGGCTAGCGTCGTTGAATGTCTCCGAACCCGCCTTTTTCAAGGCAGTTCAGCTCGCGCTCACGAAGGTGCCGGTCTCGGACTGGAAGACCTACTTGCGCTGGCACTTGGTGCACGCGCAGGCGCGCTTCTTGTCGTCCAACTTCGAAAGAGAGAATTTCGAGTTCTTCCAACACACGCTGCGGGGCACGCCTGCGATGAAGCCGCGGTGGAAGCGGTGTGTGGGGTGGGTGGACTCTCAATTGGGCGAGGCGCTAGGCGAGGAGTTCGTGCGACGCGCGTTCGGCGCAGACACCCGCGCGCGTGTGCTCGAGATGACCACGCGCATCGAAAAGGCGATGGAGACCAACCTCCAGTCGCTCACGTGGATGAGTCCCGAGACGCGCAGGCAAGCGCTCGCGAAGCTCCACGCGATGGTGAACAAAATCGGCTACCCAGAGCACTATCGCGACTATGGATTAGTGACGATCGCGCCTGACGATTTCGCCGGTAACGTGCAGCGCGCCCAGGCGTTCGAGCAGAAGCGCACGCTCGCCAAAGTGGGCCGTCCTGTCGATCGCGCGGAGTGGTTCATGACTCCGCCGACCGTGAATGCCTATTACGACGCGCAGATGAACGACATGAACTTCCCCGCGGGAGTGCTGCAGCCGCCGCTGTTCGACGTCAAAATGGACGACGCCCCCAACTACGGAAATACGGGAGCCACGATCGGGCACGAGCTCACGCACGGCTTCGACGACGAAGGGCGGCAGTTCGACGCCAAGGGCAATCTCAAGGATTGGTGGACGAAGGCGGACGCCAAGGCCTTCGAGGAGCGCGCCAAGTGCGTCACGGATCAATACGCGCAATACACGGTGGTCGACGAGATCAAGATCAACAGTCAATTGAGCCAAGGCGAGGACATCGCCGACCTAGGCGGCACCATGCTCGCTTACGTCGCTTGGCAGGACGCGATGGGCAAGCGGATACACGAGAACATCGACGGCTTCACGCCCGAGCAGCGCTTCTTCATCGGCGCGGCGCAGTGGGTTTGCGAGAACCAAAGACCCGAGAATCTTCGCGCGGACGCGCTCACGAACCCACACTCACCGGGGCGATATCGCATTGATGGTGTGATGGTGAACATGCCCGAGTACGAGCGCTCGTTCTCGTGCAAGCCGGGCGCGCCGATGGCGCCTCAAAAGCGGTGTCGCGTTTGGTGATTGTCTTGACGAGGCCGCAATCCGATTGTGTTCTGAGCGCATGAACGTCAAAGGCAAGACGGTTTGCATGACTGGGGTGTTGGCGGGCGTGAAGCGCGACGAGGCCGAGGCGGGACTGACTGCGCTGGGCGCGACGGTGACTGGCTCGGTATCGAAGTTCACGGACATCCTGTTCGTGGGCGCGCAGGCGGGCTTGAAGCTGGCCAAGGCGGAGGCGCTGGGCGTGACCATCGCGGACGAGGCCGCGCTCCTCGCAGTGCTCGGCAACAAGACGCTATCGAAGGCAAAGCTCGTCGCGCGGACCGAACATGAGGAGAAGCGGCGTGAGGTCGAGGCGCAAGCACTCGCTGGCGCGAAGGCGCCAGTCTCGTCGTTGAAGGGCAAGACGGTGGTCGTGATGGGCACGCTGTCGATCGAGCGCGACGAGATGGAGGAGCTCTTGCGTCGCGCAGGCGCGAAGGTCACAAGCTCCGTGTCGAAGAACACCCATCTCCTCGTCGTCGGCGCAGGCGCCGGGAGCAAGCTCACGAAGGCAAACGAGCTAAAGGTCCCCACCATGAGCGAGGCGCAAGCGCGGCAAGCGATGAGCTCGAAGAAGGCGAAGAAGAAATAATGGCTAGTTGGGAGTCTGCTTTCAACATGTACATGGCGAACGTCGGAGGCGCGCCGACGTCATTCATCGTCGACATGAACGCGGCGCATCACGCGCCCAAGGCGACGCACCCGCTCCGCATTCAGCTGCGTGTGCCGCTGCTCCGTCCGCTGCCGAACGGGCTTCGCGACGCGTCCGAGCTCGAGCCGATGGGGAAGGTCGAAGATACGATCTGCGCGCGCCTCGAGGCTGCCCTTCAGGCGATCTACGTGGGTCGTACGCTCGGCGCCGGCTACGTCACGTTCTTCTTCTACGCACCACCGGCGGGTGACGAGAAGACCGATTTTGCGAAGGTGATTGGGCCGCTCGGTGAGTACAAAGTCCAGTGGCTCACGGAGGAAGATCCCAAGTGGAGCTCCTACCTCGATTTCCTCTTTCCCGACGAGCCCTCGCGAGAGCAGATGACCAATCGTGCTCAGCTCGAGCAGCGACAGAAGATCGGCGACAATCTCGATGCGGAGCGGGACATAGACCACTTCGCGATCTTCGGGTCGTTGGAGCAGGCCTCGGCCGCTCGCGTCGCGCTGATCGAGAAGGGGTTTCGCGCGGGCGAGCCTTCTCCGCGGGGAGAGGAGGGTCAGCACACGCTCGAGTTCCACCGGCGGGACGCTCTCTCTCTCGGAAGACCGAACGTGTTCTGTGCCGAGATTCGCGCCATCCTCGCGCCGTTCGCTGGCGAATACGACGGGTGGGGAGCGGTCGTCGTCAAGGAAGACCCGCGCGTCTGATTGGCGAGACTGCTTGGAAGTGATGTATTCAACGGCCATGCGCCTCACGCTCGTGTGCTTGCTCGCCGTCGCCTGTGGCGGCAACGCTCAACCTCCGGCCATTGCAGTCGTCACGATCGACGCGGGTGCGGCTCCCGTGCAAACGGTGTCGACACTTGCGCCGGCGAAGCTGCCGCCACCGCTCGACTTCGGCTCGCCTCTCGTCGAGAGGCGTGCGCATGCGGACTGGGACGCTTGCGGCAAGTCGATCGTGCGTAGCGCGTCGGCGTCGACGACGCTCGCGAACGTCACCAAGGCTTGCGGGACGGTGACTGGCCTCCACGCGGGTCCGGCGCCGGCGACGGGTAAGTCGAGCGCATCTGCAGACGCGGTCGCCGTCGCCATTCACGTCGACAAAGGCAAATGCGTTCGCGTCTACGCGACGGCCGGGGCGGGCGTGAAGTCGTTCGTGGTCGTGGTGAAGGACGCGAGCGGCAGGCCCGCGGCGATCTACAAAGCCGACGACCTCGACGTCGCGATCGCGCCTTCCGAGGCGCTGTGCTTCAAAGAGACGCAAGACGCGACCCTCTCGGTGAGCATCGGGAGCGGCGAGGGTGACTACGCCGTGCAGGTCTGGACCGAGTAGGATGACGAGCATGATGCACAAGAGCGTTTGGGTGCTGCTGCTGTGCGCGTGCGGCGCGGCTCCGCAGGTGCAGGTCATAGGACAAGAGGATCCGCGCACGAATCAGGGCGGCGAGCTGAGCGAGCATGCGCACAACGACAACTCGCTGCAGCTGCCGGATGACGAGTCCACCGTGGAGCCCGAGCACCCCGCGACGCAGACGACACAAGAGCGCGCGCTCACGCACGTGCACACGCCCATCGACATCTGCTCGGGCATCCTCGTGGGGCCGCGGCTCGTCCTCACCGCGCATCAGTGCGTGGGCAATCAGCTCAAGGGCGCCTCCGTCAACACGGACAAAGAGCACTATCGCGTGGAGGTCGCCTCGACGACGCTGTCGTGGACCGTGCGCAACGTGACGCACGTCATCGCGCCGGGATGCGACTGGACCGATTTCGACGCGGCGATCTTGGTGCTCGACGCCGAGACGCCGGGCGCAGACCCCGTGAAGCTGACGAGCGCGCCATCACCGGGCGCGAACATCCAAGCGCTCGGCTTCGGCCGGTGTCGCGGAGAGACGCGCGCGTTCGGCCAGCGCAAGGGCGGGATCGTGACACGCGAGCCCGACGCGATCGTCATCGATTTCGGACTCTGCCAAGGCGACGTCGGAGGCGCGATCGTCGATACGAGCGCGAACCTGATCGCGGTCGTCAGCCACCAAGACGATCCGGACAACGCGCAAAGACACACGACAACGGCGTTCCGCGCGGACGCCCCCGAGGTACGCGCGCTGCTCGCCGCAGGAGAGTCCATCGTCGGCGGCGGGGACCCCTCGAAGGTCCAAGCCATCGCCTGTCACTGATCACTTCTCGACCGGATAGTTCGCTTCGCGCCACGCGCGCATGCCGCCGTCCATCGAGATGACGTTCGTGTAGCCCATCTTGCCGAGGTTCGAAGCGGCAAGCGCCGAGCGGAAGCCTCCTCCGCAATACAAGATGATCTCTTGGTCGTGTTTGGGGACGCGCGCTTCGATGTCGCGCTCGATGATCCCCTTCGAGAGGTGCATCGCGCCTGCGATGTGATCGGCGGCGAACTCGGACTCCTCGCGTACGTCGACGAGCACGAGCTTCTCGCCCGCGTCGAGTCGTCGTTTGACGTCCTCCGCGCTGCATTCCGAGACCCCTCGCTTGGCGTCTTCCACGAGTCGAAGGAACCCAGGACCGTGCTTTTGCATGGCGCGAGACTACCGCGTTCACGCTGTCAGTGGCGACGCGATCGGAGGTCTGCGACACGCGTTGGCACACGAGAAGGCAGCGTTTTCCGCGCCAGCAATGGCACCACTCGTGATTGGATGACGAGTCATGAAACTCGTCACGCTCATCCTCTCTTGTGTCGCATGTAGCAGTGCAACGACCACCACGGACCCTCCCGACAGCGGCGTCGCGCACGGACCGGTCGCGTGCGGCAGCACCACATGCGCAGACCCCACTGGTGCCTATACCCCAGAGGAAGCGGCATCGATTCAGGGCCGAACGACGCAGGGCCGCCTTCGCCAACGTGTGGAGCGCTCTCTTCGGGCTGCGTGCCCACGCAAGGGATGCTCGGTCAGACGAGCTACTGTTGCGGCCCCTCGGGCGGCGGCGGCACGGCCGACCTCACGATGCGAGCGCTGCGCTGCATGGCGCAGTAGTCACTCTCGACGCAACGCCTCGATCGGATCCAAGAGCGCGGCCCGGCGCGCGGGGAAGAAGCCGAAAATGACGCCTGTCATCCCGCTCACGAAGAGGCTGATGGCTAACGCTTGAGGGCTCAACGATAGCGGTACACCGATGACCGCCGAGAGCCCGGCGATGATGACGCCTCCACACGCCGCGCCCGCGAGCCCTCCGATGAGCGCGAGTGCGATCGCCTCGACGAGGAACTGCGTGAGGATGTCGTTTGCGCGCGCGCCGATCGCCATGCGGATGCCGATCTCGCGTGTGCGCTCGGTGACGCTCACGAGCATGATGTTCATCACGCCTATGCCGCCGACGAGCAGGCTGATCGCCGCGACGCCGACGAGCAGCAGCGTGAGCAAGCCGAAGATGGTCTGCTGCATCGCCTGGAACTCCTTCTGCGTGCGGACCGCGAAGTCCGGCTCGCGATCCTCTGCGATGCGGTGGCGCTGCCGGAGGATCGAGTCGATCTGTGTGACGGCGCGATCGGTGGTGTCCGCGCTCGATGCCGACACCATCAAGACGCCCGCGAAGCCGGGGCTCGTCTTCATCACACGCGCGCGCATGCTCGATATCGGCATGAGCACGATGTCGTCCTGATCGCCGCCGAACGGAGCCTCGCCCTTGGTCTCGAGCGTGCCGAGTACGCGGTACGGGTAGCGTCCGATGCGCACGATGCTGCCGATCGGGTCGGCGTCTCCGAAGAGGTTCTTCCTCACTGTCGAGCCGAGCACGCACACCTTCGTCTTGCCGGCCTCGTCGTGCTCCTCCCACATCTCGCCGGTCGCGAGCTTCCAGTTGCGCACGGTCAGGAAGTCCAGCGTGCTGCCGATGATCGAGGTCGAGGTGTTCTTGTCCGCGTAGACGAGCTGACCTCGTGCGCGGAGCACGGGCGCGACGGCGGCGATGCTCACGGCCTCGTTCTTGAGCGCGTGTCCGTCGTCCTCGGTGAGCCTCGCGCCGACGCCTTGTGCGCCCTTCGCGCCGGACACCGCGCCGCTCTGAGGAAAGATGATGATGAAGTTGGAGCCGAGCGACTCGATCTGTGACCCCACGCTGTCGCGCACTCCCTGTCCGAGCGCCGTGACCGTGACGACGGACGTCACGCCGATCAAGATGCCAAGCACGGTGAGTGTCGCGCGAAGTACGTTGCGGCGTATGGCGCGCAGCGCGATCCGAACGGCGGAGAAGAAGGAGCCGATCACTCGACCCTCAGCGCGTCGATGGGGTCGAGGTTGGCGGCGCGACGCGCGGGCAAGAAGCCGAACGTCACGCCGATGAGCGCGCTCGCACCCGTGGCGACCGCCAGCGCGAGAGGACTCGGCACTAAGTGCCAATCGAGCACGACCGCGAGCCCGAGCGTGCCACCGACTCCGACGAGGCAGCCGAGCAATCCCCCGATCATCGAGAGCACCACCGCCTCGATCAAGAACTGGATCAAGATGTCGCGCGAGCGCGCGCCGATGGACATGCGGATGCCGATCTCGCGCGTCCGTTCGGCGACCGACACGAGCATGATGTTCATCACGCCGATGCCGCCGACGACCAGGCTGATCGCGGCGACGCCGAAGAGCAACACGGTGAGCAGGCCTGTGATCGACTGCTGCTTCTGTCTGAACTCCGCCTGTGTGTTGACCTGGAAATCGGGCTCGCGGGTCGCGTCGATGTGGTGGCGCTGCCGCAGGATCCCGTCGATCTGCTCCTGCGCGCGCAGCGAGGTGTTCTCGCTCGTCGCGCCCGCGAGGAGCATGTCCACGCGACCAGGAGCCGTGTGCTGGATGCGCGCGCGGTAGCTTCCGATGGGCATGAACACGCGATCGTCCTGATCCTCGCCGAACGGAGAGGTGCCGCGCGCATCGAGGACGCCAGCGACCCGGAACGGGAACTTGCCGATGCGGAACACTTGTCCGACCGGGTCCGAGTTGCCGAAGAGGTTGGTCGCGACCGTGGGTCCGATCACGCAGACCTTGGTCTTGAGGAGCTCGTCGCTCTCGGTCCAGAGGTCGCCCTTGCTCAGCTTGAATTTACGGATCGGAAAGTACTGCAGCGTGACGCCGTAGAGCGTCGTCGCGACGTTCTTGTCCGCGTAGACGATCCGACCCATCGTGCTCAAGAAGGGCGCAACACCGCTCACGCTCACGGCCTCGCGAGAGATCGCCCGACCGTCGGCCTCCGTGAGCCTGCCGAGCGTCTTGCTGCGCGCGCCCGACTGCTGCGTGGGTTGCGGCGAGATGAAGATCACGTTCGCGCCGAAGTTGTCGATCTGCCCGCCGACTTGGTCCGTGGCGCTCGTGCCGAGCGCGACGACGGTGACCACAGCGGCGACCCCGATGAGGATGCCGAGCACCGTGAGACCGGCGCGCGTCTTGTTGCGATTGATCGCGCGCATGGCCAGAAACAGCGCGCTGAGGAACAGCCTCATCGAAGGGGCCGGGAGTTGGCGAGAGAGAGAAACAAGAAACGCACGAGCGACAAGACACCGAGCGCGACGATGAAGGCCAGCGCTGCGAGGCCGCTGTGCGCCGTCGCGAACGCGATTACGTATGGCGGGATCTTCGCGAGCACCAAGAACGCGACCACCGGCGCGATGATCAGCAATTCAAAGAGAGAGTAGTAAATCGCGACGCGTGCGCGCTCGTCCGCGGACATCCTGCGTTTGAAACGGCGCCGCGCGATCCATGTGGCGAGGCTCGCCTCACCGAGGATCGACAGCACACCGCCAAGGCTAGGTATCGGCTGTCCCGCGATTTGGTTCCATACGAACGCGGCCGGGGCGCCGAGGAGGCCTCCGCCGAACATCGCCATGTAGACGACGAAGGGGATCTTGGTTCGCTTCTTGGTCCCGACGATCGCGTCGTCGTCTTTCGGAGCCTCGTACGCTTTGGGAGGCGGGAGCTCGGCGAGGTCGCGCGCGGCGTCTTTCGGCTTGTCTTGGCGGACGTCGCTCACCATGAAGCCGTCGCGGAACGTGATGACGCGAGACGCGCACGCGGCGATGTCGTGCTCGTGCGTGACGAGCACCACGGTGATGCCCATCTCGCGATTGAGTCGTTGCAAGAGCGCGAGCACCTCGAGGCTGGTGCGCGTGTCGAGGTTGCCCGTGGGCTCGTCCGCCAGGAGCAGCGGCGGATCGGTGACGAGAGCGCGCGCGATCGCGACGCGCTGCTGCTGTCCTCCCGAGAGCATGTTGGGCGTGTGGTCG
The DNA here is from genome assembly GCA_043784605.1 of Myxococcales bacterium. Lineage (GTDB taxonomy): Bacteria > Myxococcota_A > Polyangia > Polyangiales > Polyangiaceae > JANYHY01. The sequence goes on from JAYVYD010000112.1 coordinate 37,960, forward strand.
AGGCGATCTTGCAAGCCGACCGCCGCGAGCGACTGCTCCGCGCGCGCCTTTCGGGCCTTCGCGCTGACGCCGCGGTACTGCAGCGGCAGCTCTACGTTCTCGAGCGCGGTGGTGCGAGGCAGCAGGTTGAAGCCCTGGAAGATGAAACCCACCAGGCGGTTGCGCACGATGGCGCGCGCGTCGTTCGATCGCGAGCCGACCTCGATGTCTGCGAGCGTGTACGTGCCGCGCGTCGGTCGGTCGAGGCACCCGAGGATGTTCATGAGCGTGCTCTTGCCCGAGCCGCTCGTCCCGACGATCGCGACGAACTCGCCGTGATCGATCGACAGGTCAACGTCTCGCAGCGCGCGCACGATCCCGCCGCCGGTGTCGTAGTCCTTGGCGACACCAAGGAGCCGAATCAGGACGTTGCGTACACCAGCTACGCCGCCGTCGGCAGGCATGGCTAGAACATCCCCTTCTTCTTCTTCGTGGCGTCGTCCGTCTCGTCCGTGACGATCTTCGTCCCGACGCTCAAGGTATTGTTCACGACCTCGGTGCTCAGCCCGTCGGTCACGCCGATCTGGATGACGCGGATCTCGTCCTTCTCCTCGCCTGGCTTGTCGTTGATGATCACGTGCACGCGGCCTTCACCCTTCTTGAGGGGCGTGTCGGGCGTCACCGGCATCGGCTTGCCGTCGGGGCCCATGGGCGGTGTGGGTTTGTAGCGGAGGGCGGCGTTCGGCACTTTGGTGACGGCCTTGGCCTCGCGCGTCTTGATCGTGACGGTGGCGGTCATGCCCGGGCGCAGCTTCTCTTCGGGGTTCTCGACCTGAATGACGGCCGAGTACGTGACGACGCCGCTCACGTTGTTGGGGCTGTAGCGCACCTGCTGCACGCGCCCCTTGAAGATCTCGCCCGGGAACGCGTCTAC
>JAYVYD010000113.1:0-17218 GCA_043784605.1 Myxococcales bacterium
GCGGCACAGTCCGCTACCCGGAGGCTGCATAATGCAACGACCCGAGAGACCGCCGGTAAGCCGTGTGCGGGAAATCCGCACGCACGGTTTGAAAGGGGGTCTACCAATGCGCGCGCGATGGGCTGCCGTCTGCTTGGCTGCGCTGCCGGCGTCGTTGATGTTTTGCTCGGAGTCGAAGCCGCCCTCGGCTGGGGACGGAGACTCCGCGGTCCCTCTGAAGTTCCCCGAAGCGGGCACGTACGAGGTCGTCGCGCCCGAGCTCGACGCGGGCTCGCCTGGGTTGCCCGTGGACGGCGGCGTTGCGAACGCGCGCGACTTTCACGGCCTCTGCGACCAGGGAAAACTGCCGGTTTGGCACTACTTCGATTTTCAAACACATACGCCGGCGGGGTCCGCGATCACGCTCCGCGCGCAGTCTGCGGCCACGCAGTCGGGCCTCGACGGCGCGCCGCAGGTGCAGCTCGCGACCATCAGCGGACCCGACATCACGGTGTGGACGGGCGTCGACGTGGACGGAAAGCTCGTCTCCATCGGACAGAAGTCGCTCGCGTGGCTGCGGGTCACATCAGTCCTGTATTCGTCCGACGCGGGCGCGCCTGCGATCAACGCCTCCAGACAACTGTACGACTGCATCCTCGCGCAGTAGCGTCGGCCGCCGATGGCCCTGTTTCAGCGCGTTCCGAGCACTCCCGAAGAGATCGAAGCGAGCAAGCTCTCTCGCTCATCGCAGAAATCGGAAAGCGCCTCAACGCCGAACGCGCCGAGCGTTACACCGTCCCCATCGCCAGCGGAATCATCGCGGGCGAGAGCATCATGGGCGTCATCGTCGCGGCGTTGAACAACTTCGTCCTCACTTGAGAGGAGATTCACAGGAAGGCGGAAGACCGGAAGACTTACGTCACCAAAGCCCTGTTGACAGGGGTCATGGGGGTGAACGAGCGACCCTTCCCGCCTTCCTGTGAATTCTCTCCGAGGAGTTAGCCGGCGACGCAGAACGAGAACACGACGTCGTCGCTCGTCGAGGCTGTCTTGATTGTGAACGTGACCTGCCAAAGGCCGGGCATGAAGAGGTAGAGCGGCGTGACGGTGTACGTGCCGTCGGGGTTTGCCGTGACGACGGGCTCGACGCTCGAGCCGTGGCCGTGATCGGGCATGAAGGGTTTGGCGGTCACCGTCGCGTTCGAGAGCGCGTTGCCTTGGGAGTCGGTGACCTTGATCTTCCAGGTGTCGCTGCCGCGCGCGGGCGGTGAGGGCGACGCGTCCACCAGCACGACCTTCGCGGTCTTCGACGAAGCGGAGAGATTGGCCGCGTAGGTCATCGCGCGTGAGTCGTGCTCACAAGTGATCGCGTTGGAGTCGCTGGCTCCCGAGTCAGGCGATGACGGAGAGCTCGACGTACAAGCGCTGAGACAGGCAACAAACAAGGCGATGACGCTACGCACGCCTTGAGCCTAGCATCACGGTTTGCATTTACCGCGCGCGCGGGCCGGGAAGGTCTGCGCCTGGAAATTCAGGTTCGTGTTGGTGACACACGAATACTTCACCGGGCCGACGGTGTACCCGAGCTTGGCCTTCGCCGGCGTCCACTCGACGATCGGAGACGCGCCGATGTCGAAGGTCGTCATCGCGTCTTGGGTCTTGCTGTCGAGGTCCCCGCTCTTGACGAGATCGGCGAGCACGTCCGCTCCGACCGGCTGAAGACGCACACGCATGGTCACTCGATCGGGGACGGACGGGAGCGCGCCTACGCGCGGAAATGTCTGGAGCACGTGCGTCTGGTAGTAGCGCGGGTCCTTCTGATCGAACGTCGCTTGACCGGGCAAGAGATAGCTCTCGTTGCTCTCCGCCTGCCAGAACATCGGTACCTGCTTGCTCGACGCGTCGAACATGCAATCGCGCAACAGCCACAAATCGGGGTCATTCGCGGCGCTCGTGACGTCCCCTCCTTGGGCTACCACTCCGCTCTGGTAGACGACGTTCGCGCCCGAGTAGGCGATCACCTCGACCCACGCGCGGCGATCTTGACCGGCTCCGCTCGGCCACGAGTGACCCGCCGCGACATTGTCGGCGATGACGTTGATGCCCGCGGTGCCGTCGCCCACGCACACAGCCGTCTGCAGCGTGGTGTCGAGCAGCGCCTGCACCTTCTTCTTCTGGGAGTCCGTCTCGGGGAAGGGCGTCAGCGCCAGATCGACGCCGGGCTGAGCGTGCGTGTGATAGCGCCGCAACGGAGCGTTCGGCGCCTGCGCGATGGGTCGTAGGTCCGCGCTTTGGTCCATGTGGCACTGGCCGCAAGAGGCGCCGAGCTGGGTCGCGAACACGGTCTTCTTCCACTCGTCGAACGTTCGCTCGAGTGCGACGCCGTGGTCGTTGGTGATGTCGTGACAGGCGCCGCAGAGCTTGGCGGAGTCTGCTTTGTCGCGATCATGCAACGACGAGTACGCCGAGGGGTGACCGTGCGTGGCCATCGGGTCCGTGTAAGGTCCACGCATCACGAGGTCGTTCGCGAGGTGGAGCGGGGCGTCGTGCGCGCCCGTGACGTCGTCCACCGTGTGGCAGAAGAAGCACGTGACCCCCTTGTATTTGCGGTCGATCGTCGCGAGGTTCAGGCCGTCCTTCGTGAGCCCCTCACGCAACGCCATCGGCGCGTGGCACTTGATGCAGAAGTCTCCCATCGCGCCATGGGTCTCACGCTGGCCGCGCGCGTTCATCGCGAGGAACACAGGGTCCTCCGCCGCGTACGCGTGCATGCTGCCCGACCAGTCCGTGTAGTGATCGACGTGACACGTCTTGCACGTCTCCGGATCGAGCAGCGCCGCGCGCGTCGGATAGACCGGCGCCGGCGCGCTAGGCGTCGAGCACGCCGCGATGATCACCGCGACTGCGAGCAGTCCACTCGCTCCACGCAGCCGCCTAAGCTCAGTTCTGCGGCGCATGGCACACGAACCACGCGAGCATCGCGGCTCGCTCGTCTGGGGTGAGAGCACTCGCGTCCGCGGGCGGCATCCGGCACGCGTAGACTTGGTCGAGCATGCTGCTGCGGCCGGCGTACACGTTCGCGTAGGAGGTGAACTCGAACTTGCTCGCGGCAACGCCTCCATCGCCGTGACACGCGTTGCATTTGTCCCCGATGATGGAGCTCACGTTGTTCTTGTAGCTCGGCACATTGCTGGGGCACGCCTGCGGGAGATCATTCGGGCACGCGCCTGCGTCGGCCTCCGTCGGCGTGGGGGAGCACGCCGCAGAGATCCACGCGAGCGCCATCACCAGAGCTGCAGCGCGCATCCGAGCGCTTTGCCTTCCGGACGGCGAACGGCGCGTCCCGCCAAGACGTCCTCGAGGGCGTCCTTCAAGTACGGCGTCGCCTCGTCGCGTAGATGCGAGCGATCATCGTCGACGCCGCCCGTATACCGCAGGTTTCCAGCGCGATCGACGATCACCGCGAACGTCGCGAACTCCGCGCCGGTCGCTCGCGCGAGCTTGCCGCCTATGTCCACGAGCATCGGGAAGCCGAAGGTCCGCTCGGATTCGAACGTCGCGTCACGTTCGGTCGAAGCGCCCACCTCGGAGTCCACCATGAACCATTGTACCCCGCGCGGCGCATAGGCGTCGTGAAGCTCACGCAGCCGCGCCACGTGAGCCGAAACGCACGGGCAGTGGGGGTTGTAAAATACATAGACCGTCGCCGCCGCGCGCGAGGCCTCCGGCGACAGTGCATGCGCGCGATGGTCCGTGCCCATCAACGTGAGGCTTGGCGCGACGCTCGTACGCGGGGCCCCGGCGCAAGCGACCAACGACAAGAGGAGAGTGAGAGACTTCAGTTCCATGCCTTGATCACACCGAGCGTGAGGCCGACCGCCGTGGCTTGGTTGCGCCCGAACGGCTCGAGCGGCGGATGCGCGAACAAGCTGCCTTGCACGCGCCACGTGTCGGTGATCGGAAGCACCGACGCGACGCTCAGCACCAAACTGCGTCGCGAGGACCCGGATGCCGCTTGTCCGTTGATGGTGGCGTCACCCTCACCCGTGTAAGACACGACGAACGCGATCGCGGCGTCGTTGCGAAAGGAATATCCGACTGCTCCCAGCGCCGTGAACTGCGCGCCGAGCACCTCGTTGACGGGCCCGACCGATCGCGCCGTGCGTAGCGCGACGAGGCCGCTCAAGTTGACGAGCCAGGGACCGAACGTCTGTTCGACCGCGAGCCCGAAGTTACCCTGGAACGCGCCGATCCCAGTGGCGTCCGTCGCCAGTGTGTTGGTCGCGGCGTCTGGCGGTCTACCCGTCGGGAGGGTCAAGCCTGCGAGCAGCGCGATGCCGGGGACGAAGCGGGCCTGCCCCGCCATCGTGAAGTCGAGGCGCGCGCTCGCGTTGATGTCGCCGACGCCTCCGCCGAAGTCCGCGCCCGTCGAGCGCGTCGTTCGCCGCGTCTCCACGAGAGGCGCCAACAAGGAGAGCTGAAGCCGCTTCAACAGGCGCGCGGCTGCGAACAAGTTTTGCTCGAGGTCCAGCTCGCTCGACCCAGGCGCGGCGCCTCCCCAGCTCCCGTGCGCGTCGAAATCCCCGTACACCAGGCTCGATTTCGTCTGCAGGCCCACCAGCGCGAGCTCGTGCGGCGCGAGGCGGGCTGGCGTGATGGCTCCACCTCCAGCGCAACATGACTGTGCGCGCGCGTCGCTTGTCAGCGCAACGATCGCGGAGAGCACGAGACTAACGAACGTCGATCGAGAGGGTCGCATTGTCGGTCACGGCCGCTCCGATGGTGGTCCGAAGTTGCCACGAGCCTGGCATGTAAAGGTCGACGTTGGTGGCGCGGTAGTGACCTTGGCCGAGATCGGTCACGGTCGGGGTCACCGAGGTGCCGTGTGCGTGCGAGGGCATCCAAGGCGTCACCTGCACCTGCGCGCCGACGACCGGCGCCTTGGCCTTGTCGGTGATCATGAGGTCGACGACCAACACGCCGTGCGTCGGCGGTTGATCGGGAGAGGTGCGCGCTTCGATGTGAAACGAGCCCATGGCACTGTCGGTGACAAGATATGGCGCCGCGCTGTTGCTGGCGGCCGCGCTCGCGCACGCACCGACGAGCAGCATCGCGGCGATCGATCGCATCACGGCACCTGCACGAAGAACGCGGCGTGTGCGTGCGGCGAGTCCGCGGGGTCGTCTCCGCAGTCGCCGTAGAAGTGGAATCGCACGGTCCACTTGCCGCTCGCGTCGAAGACGACCGGCCCGATCGTGTAGACACCAGGGCTCGTTTCGGTCGCCTTGCCCGCGCTCGCCGACGGGTGCGTGTCCGTCAGAAACGCCTCGATATAAGGGCTCGCCGTAGCGGCAGGTGACTTGTCATTCTTCTTGGTCGTTGTGACGGTGAAGGTGACGCCGCCTTTGCCTTGGCACACCGACGTTGCGGTCCACTTCACGCGGTACTTGCAGTCGTCGTCGTCGCCCTCTGCGTTGTTCATCGTCACTCCGAAGGGCGTAGGTGCCGCGGCGTCGCCGGGCGCTGCGTCCACCGGTCCGGAGTCCACGGGCGCGCCTGCGTCCACATGGCATGACGCTTGACTCGTCATCTGTACGGTCGTGCCGCAGTGCGAGTCCGCGGTGCCCGAGACGGGCCCGCCAGGCGAAGCGCATGTCACCGACGCGTCCGGAGTGTTGCCGTTGCTCGTGGAGCAAGCGACGACGAGGAGCGCTGCGAGCGTGCAAGCGACTTTCACCACCGCCTCGGTATAGGGTGAACTTCGACAAAGATCGAGGTCACGGCACTTCCACGTAGAACGAGGCGTGGCCGTGTGGTGAGTCCGCCTGGGCCTCGGAGCACGTGTCGAAGAAGTGGAATCGCACGGTCCATCGGCCCGGGCGATCGAAGCGAATCGGGTCGATGCGGTAGACGCCGGGTGAGGTCTCGGTGACGGTCGGGAGCGTCGCCGGCGCGGGATGCACCTCGTTGAGGAACGCCTCGATGCGCGTCTGTGCTCCAGGAACTGCGTTCCCCGCGGCGCGCGCCTTTAGCGTGATCGTGAACGTTGCATCTTGGGCGAGTCTTATGGGTGTGCTGCTCCACGTGACGTCGTACTTGCAGTCGTCATCCGCTCCGCTCGTGCCGTACATCGGCGCTCCGTACGAGCCTGGCGCGCCGCCATCCCCGGCCCCCGCGCAGCTCGAGATCTTCACGGGGGAAGCGGTGGTGCAGTGCGTGTCGGCGGGCCCGGTTGCGGGTCCACCCGCGGGCGCGCTCATGGGCGTGCTCGTGCTGCAAGCGCAGAGGATCCACACGACTGCCAGCGCACTTGTTCTCATCTCGATGTTCTTCCGCATCAGTCGTCAACCGTGGGTCAGGTGGACCTCGAACGTGTCCCAGACCTCGACCTCTTCGCCGACGATCTTGGTGACGAACGTCCGCTGATCACCGCACAGCCCGCGCGGCGCGATCAGCTCGCCGGTCTTCATGCTGAACACGTAGCCGTGCATCGGGCACACGATGCAGCCGGGTCTATCATCAGAGAGGCCGCCCTCCGTGAGGCTCGCGCCGGCGTGGTTGCACGCGTCCTCGATCGCGAGCGCCTTGCCGCCCACCCACGCGACGACCACGTCGAACGGCGGATACTCCAAGCGGACGAGCGGCTCGCTCTTGAGCTTCTCGAGGAGGACCTTCGCGACGAGCTTCATCAATGACTCAGTTGAGATCGCGTGCTTCGCCGGCGGTGAGCGTCGCTCTCTGCATCGCGAGCTCGCGGGTCACGAGAGCGACGCGCGCCACGGGGTCGAGCTCCTCGAGCGCTCGTTGTCTCACGTCGGGATTCAACACGAGGTGTTGCGCGCACGCGTCTGCGAGCACGCTCGCGTCGTTGCTGTCCAGCTCGAGCTTGAAGTCGAGGTTGCGCTTCTTCACCTCTCGGAGGAACGCTGTGGCGGCGGCGATCAGCGCGGCGCGCTCGACCTCCGACACGCGGGTCTCCAGCGGGCGCAGCACCGTCGCGCGTACGCGCCGATATGTACCCTTGTACGGCAGCTCCTCTATACGCACTCGCTTCAGTCCGACGAGCACGATGTTCGATCGACCGTCCGCCATCTGTTCGTGCTCGGCGATGTACCCGACGCCCGCGACGGCCGCGATTCGGGGATTGCCTTCGTCGTCGATGATGTCGGCGGGATCCGGCACCATCGTGATCGCCATCACGCCGTGACCCGCGAGGCAGTCCGCGAGCATCCGTCGATAGCGTTGCTCGAATACGTGTAGCTGAAGGCGCGCGTGCGGGAACAGCGCCACCTGCGACAGGGGAAAGATCGGCAGCTCCTCCAGAGCGGCCTCGAGGTCCACGCGTTTTGGCTGCGGCTTGTCTTCCTTCATGGTCCGAACATCTCCACGGCGCTCCCGTTCATCGCGCTCGGCGCGTCGAGCGCGGAGTAGACAACGAGCTTGGCGACGTCTTCGGGGCTCATTTGGGGCCGAAAGCCGCTGCCGTCCAGCATGGGCGTGTCCACGGAGCCGGGCATCACCGTGATCGCTTGCACGCCCGTGGCTCGCAGCTCTTCTGCCAGCGCCTTCATGAAGCCGATGACTCCCCACTTCGACGCGCAATACGCGCTCTGCCCGGCCGTGCCAAGCGTGCCCGAAATGCTCCCGATGGCGATCACCCTGCCGCGTTTGTGCTCGATCATCTTTGGTAAGAATGCGCGTGCGGTCAAGAAGACGCCAGTGAGGTTGGTGTCGATCACCGCGCCCCAGTCTTCGTCGCTCATGTACGCGACTCGCGCGCGCCGCACGATGCCGGCGTTGGCAACGACGACGGTCGGCACGCCGAGCTCGGCGACCACGCGCGCGCTGGCGTGTGCGACCTCTTGCGAGTGCGACACGTCACAACGAAGCGCGAGCGCCGCGCGGCCCAATGCGACGATCTCTCCCGCCGTTCGCTCGACCTCTTCGGCGGTGCGGCCCAAGAGCGCGACGTCGAGTCCTCGATGCGCGAGCGCGATCGCGACAGCGTGTCCGATGCCACGGCCAGCGCCCGTCACGACCGCGACGCTCACGTCACGCCCCCGAGCGCCCTCTGCGCCTCCTCTCGATCGCCGAGGATCGTGAGCGTGACGAGCTTGGCGTCGTGCCTGCGCTCTCCGCGAGCGCTCATGCAGGAGTGTTGCATCGAAATCCGGCAAGAAATCCAGCGTGGCGCGAGGTGTTTGTAGAGTGCACGCGTGACCTCCGTCCCGATCGTCTCTTGCAAGGTGAGCCTTCGCGAGAACGCGTCCACCACGCGGGCGATCGCACCGACGCCGATGATGCGATCACGGCTGGCGTACGCGACGGTGGCCGTGCCGAGCGCGGGCATCAGGTGATGCGGGCACATGGTCGCGAGCGCGATACCGTCGAGTGCGACCACGCCATCGCCCTTCTGGTCGATCAGGTTCTGGGCGATGAGCGCGTCCACGTCGACCGCGTAGCCGGCGCAGAGCTCTGCGTACGCATCGGCGACACGCTCGCCCGTGCCGACGAGGTCCGTCTCCACGGCGGGGTCTCGGCCGATCGCGCGGAGCAGCTCGTCGACGGCGCGCGCAGCACGTTGACGATCGAACTCGGACATCAGTTGAGCAACTTCCGCTTGGCGCCCGCATCGATGGGCTTGCGACTCGAGAAACCCTCACGGAGCTTGTGATAGTGCGCGATCGATCGCTCGCCGAACTTCCAACAGAGCCACACGAGCTCGCCGTCCACCTCGCCGTAGAAATCCACGAGGCCCTGCCGCGGGTCTTTGAGGACGCCGCCGATGTCCTCGAGCTCGGTCCACTTCCCTTGGTACTCCGTGATGAGCTGCTCGAGCTCCACCTTGCGATCGCGCACGCCGCGGCTGTCCTCGGGTTTGGGCGAGAGATCGTCCGCCGGAGAGCCTTGCTCGATGGCGAGCTCGCTCAGCTTGCGCTCGATCTCGCCGCGACGCTGCATCTGTCCCCCGACGATTCGAGCGAGCTCGGGCACGAGCGCGTTCGCCTCCTCGAGTGTCTTCTTGGGCTGCTGCACGGGGCTGGATTCTGCCATATTGAAGTCAGCCTCGCATCGCTTCCATAGGATCGAGCGTAGCCGCTCGCCACGCCGGAACTATGGACAAGCCGACGAACGGCGCGACGACGGTGAGCGCGATGCCAAGGAGTTGCGCGACATCGACCTCGGGAGTGAGCGCGGCCTCGGGATACAGGACGCTCCAACCCACCAGCACGGGTCGCAAGCCAGGCGCGCCGACCCAAAAAACCCAAGCGTAGGCGAGCAGAAGCCCGACCGCCGTCGCGACCGCGGCGACAGCGAACGACTCGAACATGCGCGCCCAGAGCACGTCGCCGGTTCGGAAACCGACGGCCTTCAGCACGGCGATCTCGCGCCTCTCCTCGGGGGAGAGCCCGCTCGCGCGGTCCCATGCGAGCAGCACGAGCGCGAGCAGCGCGGGGATCGCCGCCGCGAGCACGAGCCCGCCCCGCCGACCGTACGCCAGATCGTAGACCCTCCCGAGCGACTCTTTGTCGAGCACGCGCGAGCCCGGCAATCGTGCGAGCGCGGTGTCCGCTACGACCCGCCGCTCCGCCGGATTCGCGACCGTGAGTGCAAAATCCGTCGCTTGCGTCGCGTCCAGCCCGAGCAGCGCGCGCGCGTCGTCGTCATCGCAGAGCACCACGTCCGCGGCGTAGAGATCGAGATCGGAGCGGAACGTTCCTGCGACGCGGAGCGCAGGAGTCGGCTTCGCGGTCGGTAGCCCGAGCGTGTCGCCCTCGCGCAAGCCCAACGACTGCGCGAGCGAGTCCCCGACGAGCATCTCGTGCTTGCCCGGCGAGAGATCGCGACCGCGCCCGAGTACGCGGTGCTCGTCCAAGCGCGGCGCGTCGGCGCGTACTCCGACGATCGTGACGTTGCCTTGGAGCGCCGGCAAAAATAGGTATCCCCACACGCGCGGTCGAACGTCCGTGACGCCGTCGATGTCTCGTAGCGAGCTCACGTCGCTCACGGCGACGACCGTGGGACGACCTCCGATGAGGCGCTGCACGACCACGTCCGGCATCGCGCGTTCGGCGCGCGCGCTCTCCGCTCGCAGCGCGTCGGTCAGAAAGATCACGGCCGCGACGAGCATCACGGTGAGCGCGAGCCCGAAGCCGAGAGCGAACGCCTTACCCGCGCGCCTCCGCAGGGATGCGAGCGCGAACGCCGCGAGCGCCGTCATCGCGAGCCCCACGCCGCCGTTGGCGGAGACATCGCGCCGCCTGCGGGATCCGGATCGGGAAGCGCCGGCCCGTCCGCGAACGCCGCGTTTGGCTCTTCCATCGACGGCTCGCGGAGCCAGCGTGCTCCGCCCGAGAGCGCCAGATCACTCGACGGCAAACGCACGGCGAGCTCTCCAATCGCGGCGGCCCGTTCAGCCCGCAGCGCGCGTCGGTGCCGCGCATCGAGCGAGATCACGCCGATCGCTGCAGGGAGCGACAGGAGGACGAGCACGGCGGCGATCCTCACGCAGACCCGAACGCGATGAACAGCTTGGTGAGCATGAAGTCCGCGATCAAGATCGCGATGGAGACGACGACGACGGTCTTCGTGGTGCTCCTGCCGACGCCTTCGGTGCCGCCCTTGGTGGTGAGCCCGAAGTGGCACCCGACGATCGAGATGATGTAGCCAAAAAATGGGGTCTTCATGATGCCCGCGAAGAGGTCGCCTATGCGCACCGTCTCGAGCGAAGACTGCAAGAACGTTCGCGGCTGGATATTGTACTCGAGCGAGCAGATGAGCATCGCGCCGAGCGTTCCGAGCGAGAGCGCGACGAGTTCGAGGACCGGCAGCGCGAAGATCGCCGCCATCATGCGCGGCAGCACGATCTTCTTGGCGGGGTCTGCGCCGAGCGCGCGGATCGCATCGACCTGCTCGGTGACATTCATCGCGCCGACCTCGGCGGCCATGCCGCTGCCGACGCGACCTCCGACGATGACGGCCATCAGAGTGGGCGCCAGCTCGCGCATGAACGAGAGCACGATGACGCGCGGGATGTACTCGACGCCACCGAACCTCTGCAGGCCGTACGCGAACTGGATGGTCATGACCATCCCGATGAAGATGCTCGTGACCGCGACGATGGCGGTCGATTGCACGCCGATCGCCTCGAGCTGGTAGACGAACGCGGGCCACTCGAACGGGCGCTTGAAGAGCGAGCGGAACGAGCGGCCGGTGAGGAGCGCGATCTCACCCAGCTCCGAGATGAGCGTGGAGATGGACGAGACTTGGCTCTGCAGGAACGACGGCGGGGGCGGAGCTTGCGCGATGAGCGAGAGGCGGCTGCTCCGCGGCGGCGCCTCCTCTTCCGTGTCGCTCACGAGGCCCCGTGGCCATTGACGAGAAGTGTGCGAAAGCCCTTGCAAAAAGCCTCGAATGTGGCCTTGCCGCTCTCCAGTTGCTCGGGCGGCGCGACGTAGACGAGGTCGTAGACGCAGCCGTCTTTCTTCATCACGTAGACGTCGTAGCTCATCTTCACGCCGTCGAGCTTTGCGCGGAGTACCGTGTGCATGGCCTCGCGGTTGTCCAACGCGATCACCTCTTCGCTGAGGTACTCGCGCTCGGTGGTGCCCATCATCAGTTGACCCGTCAGTGATTGCAGCGGCACGTCGTCCGAAGGGATGCCGCAGCGTGCGGTCACGAGAACGGAGGCCCCACGTGTGTCGTCTCGAAACGCCAGCTTCGCGTCGCTGACCTTCACCGGTCGCCACTCGCTCGGAGCGCGGGGGACACGAAACGCGACCTGCGCGTCGCGGTAGGTCTCGCCGTCGAATGCCACGCTCGCGCCACAAGCCAGGAGCATCGACACGAGCACCGAAAGCGCCCCGCCGCCCACCGCTCGCGCCCAAGCTCGCATCCGCATGGGTCTACCACAACCATCATCGGAAGCAGAAAACGCGATATAGGAGAAGGGTCCCACCTATGACCATCCGCCTGCACAACACGCTGACGCAACGCCTAGAAGACTTCGAACCGCTCGTGCCCGGCAAGGTGGGCGTCTACGTGTGCGGGCTCACGACCTACGACCTCGCGCACGCGGGCCACGCGCGGACGTACACGTCGTTCGACGTCTTGGTGAGGCACCTGCGCGTGCGCGGGTTCGAAGTGACGCTCGTACGCAACGTCACGGACGTGGACGACAAGATCCTCACGCGCGCCAAGGAGAGCGGAGAAGACCCGCTCGAGCTCTCCGGCCGCATGAGCGATCTGTGCGACGCACAGCTCCGCGAGATCGGCGTCGCCGACCCCACGCACGAGCCGCGGGTCTCCACACACATCGTCGAGATCGTCGCGCTCATCGCCGACTTGATCGACAAGGGACACGCGTACACCGCCGACGGACCGAAGGGGAAAGATGTCTATTTTTCCGTGCGATCGTTCGCGCCGTACGGCAAGCTCTCTCACCGCAAGATCGACGATCTCTTGAGCGGCGCGCGCGTGGAGGTGGACGACACGAAGCGCGATCCGCTCGACTTCGCGCTGTGGAAGGGCGAGCCGGAGGGAGCTCTCGGATGGCCCGCGCCGTGGGGTCGCGGTCGTCCCGGATGGCACATCGAGTGTTCGGCAATGGCCGCGAAGTACCTCGGCCAGCACTTCGACATCCACGCGGGCGGGATGGATCTGATCTTCCCGCACCACGAGAACGAGCTCGCGCAGTCCGAGGCCGCGCACGGTGCGCCGTTCGCGCGCTACTGGCTGCACGGCGGGTTCTTGAACGTCGACAAAGAGAAGATGAGCAAATCGCTCGGGAACTTCGTCACCATTCAAGACGTGCTCGCTCGCAACGACGCCGAGGCCTTCCGCTACTACCTCCTCAGCACGCACTACCGCGGCCCGACCCAGTTCGAGGTGGAGAAGCTCGCCGACGATCGCGTCGTCTTCCCGACCGTGGACGAGGCGGAGCGCCGCATCGATTACTTGTATTACACACGCGAGTCGATCGATGCGATCGCCCTTGAAAATAAGGACGAGACGCGTTCGGGCCCGCTCGCCAAGATCGAGGCGGCGGCGGCGGAGAGCGAAGCGCGCGTGCTCACCGCGCTCGACAACGACCTCAATGCGCCGCAGGCGCTCGCCGTGCTCGCCGATCTCGCGAAGGCCGCCAACGAACTCGTGATGCTCTTCAAGAAGACGAAGAGTGACGACGCGCAACGCCCGATCCGCGCGGTGGCCGCGACCATCGCCGAGCAGCTCCGCAAGGCGTGTGTCCCGCTCGGGCTGATGCAGGCGCCGTTCGCGCAGTTCGCGGTGCGCACCAAAGAACGACGCCTGCGCATCCGGGGGCTCGAGGCGAGCCGCATCGATCAGAAGCTCGCGGACCGCAGCGCCGCACGGTTGGCCAAGGACTTCGCCAGCGCTGACGCGATCCGCAAGGAGCTGACCGCGCTCGGGATCGAGGTGCTCGACGGCACCGGCGACTCGTCCTGGCGAATCCTGGCCTAAACACGCTAGTGTCGCGGGCCCAATGGTAAAGCCGACGAAGCGCAAACCTGGCAGTAAGCACAAGCGTTGGGAGAAGCGCTTTCTCCCGCGAAGCACGACGAGCTCTGCGGTCGTCTACGGAATCGGCGGAGTGGGTGCGATCGCGCTCGGTGGCGGATTTTGGGGCCAGTTCGGGAGCTACTTGCACAAGGCGCCCGAGGCCTTCGAGGCGTGGCAGTACGCGCCGTGGTTGCTCGCCGGAGGCGCGATCGTCACGGGCATCGCGATCTGGATCGGCACGAGCGGCGCGGCTTCGGTGCGCGTCGGTTCCGGCGGCGTGGCCGAGGAGCGCGGGCAAGGTCGTCGCATCGCGTGGTGGGCGATCGAGTCCATCACTCTCCAAAACGGCGCGCTCGTCGTCAAGGGAACGGGCGATACGGGCGACGACGAGATCCTCACACTCTCGCTCGTCGCGCTGCCCGAAGCCGCGGCACTGACGCTAAAAGAAGCCTCCGTGCGCGTCGCCGACAAGATCAAGCTCTCCGAGGAGGAGCGCGAGAGAGTGCCCGCGTCGAGCACGTCCGACGGTGAGCCCATTACGCCAGCGCCGCTACAGCTCGTCGGAAAGCGCTGCAGCAAGAGCGACAAGGTCATCGCGTACGAGCCCGACGCGCGTGTGTGCCCGCGCTGCGAGCGCGTCTACCGCAAGGACAGCGTCCCCCGGAAATGCACGTGCGGCGCCTCCCTCGAGCACCTTCACGGCAGTAAGACCGAGGCCGCGCCCGAGGAAGAGTCGGAGTCCGACGAATGACTTCGCCGTTCGATCTCACCGGTCAGCGCGCGCTCGTCACCGGCGCGAGCAAGGGTATCGGCGAGGCGATCAGCAAGACGCTTGCGCAGATGGGCGCGACCGTATGCGTGCACTACAACACCGACCGCGAAGGCGCCGATCGCATCGTCGACGAGATCGTAGCGGCCAAGGGGAAGGCGTACCGACTGCGCGCGGACCTCGCGGACTGGGACGCAGGGCTTGACCTCGTCGCGAAGGCCGAGGCCGAGGCAGGACCACTCGATCACGTGATCATCAACCACGGCATCTGGATGGAAGCGGCCATCGACACGATGAGCGAGGCGCAATACGACGAGACCATGAACGCCAACGTGCGCGGCGCGTTCAGCGTGGCGTCCGCGGCCGCACGGTCGATGAAGCCCCGCAAATCAGGACACATCGTGTTCATTGCGAGCACCGCGGGTCAGCGCGGTGAGGCCCTGCACTCTCACTACGCGGCGTCCAAGGGCGCGCTCGTCAGCCTCACGAAGAGCCTCTCGTCGGAGCTGGCGCCGGGCGGCATTCGCGTCAACTGCGTGGCCCCCGGATGGGTGAAGACGACCATGAGCGAGGTCGCGCTGCGCGATCCAATCCTGAGCGCGAAGGTGAACGCGACCATCCCGCTCGGTCGTGTCGGGAGCGTCGACGAGATCGCAGGTCCGGTCGCGTTCTTGTGCAGCCGTGCGGCGGGCTTCGTCACGGGGGAGATCCTCAACGTCAACGGCGGCGCCGTCTTGGTGGGGTAGGGAGAGAGTCATGTCGGAAGAGATCGCGGTGTTGGGCACGGGAACGATGGGCCAAGGCATCGCGCAAGTCGCGGCGAGCAAGGGCTACCGAACGATCGTGTACGACGTGAGTGCCGATCGCGCGCGCGCCGCGATCGACGCCATCGCCGCGGTCACCGAGAAGCTCGTTCAGAAGAGCAAGCTCACGGAGGGCGATCGCACCGCGCTGCTCTCGCGACTGTCGATGGGTAGCGACGTCGGCAAGGCCGTCGAATGCGCCAGCGTGGTGATCGAGGCCGCCCCCGAGGACATGGGCCTGAAGGTCGCGCTGTTCGAGAAGGTCGTCGCCGCGGCGCCGAAGCACGCGCTGCTCGGCTCGAACACGTCGTCGCTCAGTCTCACCGAGCTCGGCACGCGGATCGGCGAGGCACATCGTACGGTGGGCTTGCACTTCTTCAACCCGCCGCCCGTGATGGAGCTGCTCGAGATCGTACGCGGCCTCGCGACGAGCGAAGAGACCCTCACGCGCGCCCAGGAGCTCGCGGGCAAGCTTGGCAAGACGCCGATCATCGTCCGCGACACGCCGGGGTTCGCGACGAGCCGACTCGGCGTGATCTTGGGCGCAGAGGCGATCCGCATGCTCGAGTCTGGTGTGGCAAGCGTGGTCGACATCGATCGCGCGATGGAGCTCGGCTACCGTCACCCGATGGGTCCGCTCAAGCTCACCGACCTCGTCGGGCTGGACGTCCGCCTCGCGATCCTCGATCACCTGCACAAAGAGGTGGGCGAGCAGTTCCGCGCGCCGCCGCTTCTTCGGACGATGGTGCGCGCCGGCAAGCTCGGCAAGAAGAGCGGCGAGGGCTTCTACGTTTGGAGAGACGGCGTCCCGAGCATCAAGAGTTGATGACGCGGCGCGCGCTGGCCGCCCTGTTTTTTGCCTGTTCGGCGTGCGGTGGAGACCCCGCGCCGGTGAAGGCTCCCGTCGACAACAGGCCGCCGCCGCCAGAGGTCATGGCGCTCGTCGTGCACCTCGTCGCCCCGACGGACTCGACCGCTCGCTCGATCGCCGAGCCGTACAAGTTCGCGCTCGCGCGCTCGGGCTTTCGCGTCGCGGAGGGTGGCGACCCGCACGATGTCGAGATCAACCTCGCGGCGAGCGCGACCCCCATACAGAGCTTCTGGCAAGTGCAGGTCAATGGCCAGACGCGAGTGAAGCTCGACGTGCGCGTCACAGTCGCGGTCGTCGGGCTGGAACCGCAAGCGCGCGTGGACATGCTGCAGAGTCAGTTCGAGATGGTCCAGGGCGAGGAGCCGGACGCGGGCGAGATCGGCCGCTTGGTCTTGCAGTTCGCGAAGTCACCGAACCTGGCGCGCTGGGCGGCTTCGCGACAATCGACCCATTCAGTGACTGACGATCAATCCTCCAAGCCCTATAAAGCAACTTCGGGCGCAGACGACTCTGATTGGTACAAATTGAAGCCCGTCAGCTGCAAGGTGCCTATCAAGTTGGACGCTTGTGATCCGATTAGAGCTTATCTCGTCCGATGGCCGCAGGGCGTGCACGCTGACGAAGCGCGCAATACGCTGGAGGCTGCGGAACCGGCACTCGAGAAGCTCCAAAAAGACGACAATGATTGGCAGGCAGTGCGCCCCGACGATTGTCGAAGAAAGAAGACCGCCGACGCTTGCGCCGGAGTGGAGGTCTATTTGCATCGCTATCCGGCGGGCCTGCACACGGACGAAGCCAAGCGACTCATGGGTAATTAGTCCGAGCGAAGCCGGTGGCTTAGAGTCGGCACTAACGCGTTGCGCGTTTGAGCGCGCGCAGGCACTTGGTTCGCGCAGACTGAACGTCGCCGGAGATCGTGGCCTGCTCGATCTCCTCGACGAGGCCAAAGCGCTTGTTGATCATCGACTGAGCCGTGAGCACCACGCGCGCAGCTACGGAGTCCGCAGTCTCTTTCTCCAGTGAATCTCGGAGCGCAGTGAGGAGGTCACCTCTGCTCGCCACGAGCATGCGGCGACCGAGCTGACGAAGCGCGGTCGCGGCGGTGCCACGGACCGTCTCGTTCGAATCCGTCAGCAGTCGAGCGGCAAGCAGCGCGACATCCTCTGGCTGCCCCATCCACCCCAAGACGCTGCAGCCGCGCTGACGTAGCTCCCAGGCCCCTTCTTCGAGCACCTCGCGCGCGAGGACGAGTGCGCTTGGCTGGTTCACGACGCC
>JAYVYD010000114.1:0-12353 GCA_043784605.1 Myxococcales bacterium
GAGAACGGCTCCGCGACGGGCGTACTCGCGACGACCACCCACGTGTTCCGCGCGCAAGCGACGCGCAAGCGAGTCCACCTCCGCGCGCGCCACGGCGTATTCGTCGCAGCCTCCACGATCCAAACGCCGAACGTGCTGCGTCGATCGGGTCTGCGCTCGCGAGACATCGGAGAGCACTTTCAGGCGCACCCGGGCATCGCTTGCGGGGGCGTGATGAGCTCGCCCGTACACATGGAGTTCGGCGCGTCGCAAGGCGCCGAGAGCATCCACTTCCGCAAGACAGACGGCTTCAAGATCGAGACCATCTCCATGCCCCCAGAGCTTTGTGCCGCGCGCATGCCCGGCATCGGGACCGAGCTGATGGACAAGCTCGATCGTTATCCGAACGTGGGCGTGTGGGCCGTGCAACTCCGCGCCGAGGCGAAAGGCACCGTACGCAAAGGGTGGGGGGGCCGTGACGTCGTCAACATGACGCTCACGAAGAACGACCTGACGCGTGCTCGCAAAGCGCTCGCGCTGATGGCTCGCATGATGTTCGACCTAGGGGCGAAGGAGATTTGGCCCGGTGTCCACGGACTGCCAAGCGTGATGACCTCACCGGATCAGGTCGCGTTGATCGACGACGCGCCGCTCGATCCGCGCGCGTATGGCTTCGTCGCCACGCATCTGTTCGGCGCGGCTCGCATGGGCCCCGATCCACGGAGCAGCGTCGTCGGTCTCGATTTTGCGACCCACGAGGCGAAGAACCTCTACGTCGTCGACTCTAGCGTGTTCCCCACGAACCTAGGCGTGAACCCGCAACACTCGATCATGGCGATCGCGCGATGCGCCGCCGAACGCGTCGCCGCGGGCAGCAAGCGCAGCGCGGTCGCCTGAGCGTTTCGCTCAGCCCAGCCGCTTTCGCAGACCCGTGAGCTTCACGATGAGGGTGTGGACCATGTCGCTCGCGTGGTGCGCGGCGTCCTTGATGGCCGCCTCCACCTCGGGCTCGAGCTTGCTCCACTCGTCCTTCACATCCATCTCTCCGAGATGAATCTGTAGGCGGATCTCGTCGCGGAGCGATTGCAGGTCTGTCTTCCAGTGCCGCGTCGTTTCTTGGATGGTCATGATGAAACCCAACGATGCATGGGTTGCACCAAAGACTCGCCGACCGCGAAACGAGCCATCACACGCTCGCGGTGCGCAAGCCTTGCGAGGCCGCGAACGCCTCACGTGTGCTCTACTGCCACGCATGACGATCGCGTTCTTCGGGATGGGCCTCTTGGGATCAAACTTCGTGCGTGCGCTCCGCAAGCGGGGTGAGGCGGTGAACGTTTGGAATCGAAGTGCGGCGAAGGCGACCGCGCTCGAGGCCGACGGAGCCAAGGCGTTCGCTGATCCGGCCGAAGCCGCACGTGGATGCGCCCGCGTGCACCTCACGCTCTCCGACGACGCCGCCGTGGACGAAGTGCTCGAGCGCGCGCGGGGTGGCTTCGCTCCCGACGTCGTGATCGTCGATCACACGACGACGACTGCCCGAGGCGCGGCCTTGCGCGTGAACCTGTGGCGCGAGCGAGGCGTGACCTTCGTCCACGCGCCCGTGTTCATGGGTCCGCAGAACGCTCGCGAGTCGACGGGGCTCATGCTCACGAGTGGCGACAGAACGCTCACGGCTCCGCTCGAGCCCGCGCTCGCGGCGATGACGGGCAAGCTTGTCTACGTGGGAGAGCGCGTCGACGGCGCGGCGGCCATGAAGCTGTTGGGGAACCTTTTCTTGATGTTCCTCACGAGCGGCATGGCGGAGATGCTCGCGCTCTCCAAGGGCCTCTGCATGCCGGCGGAGCAAGCGGCGTCGCTCTTCGATCACTTCAACCCCGGCATGATGGTCCCCGCGCGGATGAAGCGAATGATCGAAGGTCAGTTCGCCGACCCGTCGTGGGAGCTGCAAATGGCCCGGAAAGATGCCCGTTTGATGATCGAAGAGGCGAACGCGGGCAACGTGCCGCTCACGATGCTCCCCGCGATCGCCGCGCGCATGGACGCCCTCATCGCGAGCGGCCACGGCGCCGACGACTGGACCGTGCTCGCGAAGGACTACATCGCTTGATGCATCAATCGTCGCTCGCGCCGCCGACGCGATCGTCGCGTGAACTTACCGGATTGGGATAGCGTTCTCCGGCAAGCCTTGCGTCCGCTCCCATCGATCGAGAGTCTGCGTTGCTTCGTGGAGGCCGCTCGCGCGCTGCGCTTTCGTGAGGCGGCGCGGGCGGTGGGCCTCACGCCGGCCGCGTTCGGTTCGCGCATCCGCCAGCTCGAGGACGAGGTTGGCAGACCGCTCTTCGCTCGCACCACCCGCGTCGTGACGCTCACGGCCGCGGGGCTCGCGCTCCTACCCGAGGCAACCGCATGCCTCGAGGCCGCGGATCGCGCAGTGCGCGCCGCGCGAGGGGAGACGCGTCCGCAGGAAATCGAGGTGGTGCTCGGCACGCGGCACGAGCTCGGGCTCTCCTGGGTTCTCCCGCAGCTGCGCGCGCTCACCGCAGCGCTGCCGTGGCTCCAGCTCCACCTCTACTTCGGCTCGGGCCCCGACCTGCTGCTGCGCGTCCGCACGGCGGAGATCGACTGCGCGATCACGTCGTCGCGATTCATCGATCCGCGGCTCGATGCCGTGCCGGTGCACCGAGAGGACTACGTGTTCGTCGCTTCGCGCACGCTGACGAAGCACAAACCGCTGTCGCGCGCCGAGCACGCAGAACACCACACGTTGCTCGATGCGTCCGCGGATCTCCCGCTGTTTGGCTACCTTCGTGACGCCGATGCCGCTCGTGGCATGCGCTTCGCGCGCGTCGTTCGGCTCGGCTCGATCGCCGCGATCCGACGCAGGGTGATCGAGGGCGCAGGCGTCGCCGTGCTGCCGCTCTATCTCGTGAAGGACGACCTCGCGCGGCGCAAGCTCGTGCGCTTGCTGCCGAAGGCCGAGCCGGCGACCGACTATTTTCGCATGGTGTTCCGCGCGAGCGACGCGCGTCGGAGCGTGTTCGTGCGCCTAGCCGAGGAGATGGCGAAGGTGCCGCTGCGCTGATCGAGGAAGGAAGAGTTCCGGCCAAGTGTATCGAGGGCACATACAATCGCGAACCGAAACATTGTTCGTGGATGCATCGGACGTCATGCGGCTGTCATCGCGGCTTCGGTGAGGCGGCGCGTCGCGCGGGGCGGACGCCGTGCATTGTAATGTTTTGCCATATAATTAGATGTCGGGCATTCGCATAGTTCACACGGCTCGTTCGCCGTACGCTTGGGGGATGAACCGTCTTGTCCTCCCTTCGCTTCTCCTCGCCGCATGCGCCTCCGACCCTGGGGCGCCCACCACACAGACCGACTCCGGCGCGCCTCCGCCCGACGGCTCCGTGAATCCCGCCGACACGTCGACCGCCGGTGACGCCAACACCGTCGTCACCTCGGAGACGTGGCAGGACGGCAAGATGATCACGACGTCGGTCGTGATTCCCGCGGGCATCACCGTCACGATCGCGAAAGGGGCGAAGATCGCGTGTTCGGCCAACGTCAGCATCACCGTGCTCGGGACCCTCACGGCGAGCAGCGCGAGTCCGACGCACGCGAAGCTGATGGGCACGAAGTGGATAGGCATCATCGCCAAGGGCAAGGGCACGGTCACGCTCGACGGCGTAGACATCACGGGTGCCACAGTCGCGGCCATCGAGGACGGCTCCACCACACCCGCGATCTACGACAACGGTACGATCGACAAGAGCGGCAGCGCGTTCGGCGTAACGCTCGGGGCCGCGCTCTCGACGCATCACGCGATCGTGACCGCACCCAACAACTACATCCGCGTCGAGGGCAGCTTCACGGCCTCGTATCTCGACTATGACGCCAACGGCATCTACTGCGTCTACACGGACAACCTGGCCGCCAAGGTCTCCATCGAGGACTCCAAGTTCCACGGTGGCGCGAGCGGCGATCCCGACCTGCTCAACAGCTATGGCGCCGCCCTCTTTCATGTCGCGTACACCGACATCACCGGTGCGCATTGCGGGTTTCACTTCCAGTCCGTCGACGTGCTCGAGGTCGATCACGTCACCGTGCACGGCGTCACCAACGGAGCGGATCTGTGGGGCTCGAGCAAGAGCGGCGCACACACGATCACGAACTCCAATTTCCAGAACCTCGCCCTCGGCTTCGACGAGAAGGGCTCCAACGGTCCCATCGATGTCGTCGGCTGTTACCTCGGCGGAGGCAACAACCTGACTACCTCTGCCGTGACGATCAGCAAACCTGCTTCGATGCCCATCGCCAACGCTGGCCCTCGTTAGAGTCGGGCGCTTGCGGGTGGCCCTGTCGTGATATCGTCTTACGATGAAATTGCGCGCGTCTGCGGAGCATCTGACTGGGCTAACTCTCGAGTCGGTGCTGAGGAAGCGTGGACGCTTGCCGGTGCCCGCGTCCGTGGGCTACGTGCTCGAAGCGATCGACGCGCTGGCCGCGACCAACACCGTTCATGGCAATCTTGCGCCCGCTCGCCTTTCTCTCGCGGCTCGAAGCGATGGCTCACACAGCATCAAAGTCGATACCGGCGTCACCAAGGTTGAGGCGAAGTACCGCTCGCCCGAGGCGCAGACGGGGCTCACGCTCGACGCGCGCGCGGATGTCTGGTCCCTCGGCGCGATCCTCTTCGAGCTACTCACGGCCCGCTTCAGCGCCGCGATCGCAGAGGCCGCGGATCCCAAGTCCCTGCGCACCATTCGAAGCGACGTTCCTCCGGAGCTCGAGAGCGTCGTCATGCGATGTCTGCGCACGGAGCTGGCGCTCCGCTATCCGAGCCTGCACGAGCTCCGCGAGGCATTGGCGCCGTTCGCAGAGATCGCTCCGGCCTCCAAGAAGACCACGCAGCATGGCGTCGCGCCCCCTGCCGTCTTGGAGAACAAGAACTTGGCGCCGTCGATCGCTCCCGGGGAGATCGATGCGGCGTGGGGTGACGAAGCTCCTGCGCCTGCGCAACCTGCACCTGCACCGCCGCCCGCACCGGCGGTTGTCGTCAAACCGGCGGCCGTCGTCGCACCGGCGCCTGTCGTAAGTCCGCCGCCGGCTCGCGTAGTTGCCACAACCCCCCAGTCTCCGCGAGCGCCCGCGGCTCCTCTCACTACAGCGATCCCCGCGGTGGCTCGTCCGGCGCCACGCGCGCGCTTTGCCACGCAGATGGGCCTCGCGCCGCCTCCGCAGACGCCTCCGGCCGAGACGTACGAAGCGGGATCGATCATCGCGGACCGATACGAGTTGGTCAGCGTGCTCGGCAAGGGTGGCTTCGGACAAGTGTGGATGGCGAAGAGTCGCGCACTCGACGCTATGGTCGCGCTCAAGCTGTTCAACCGCGCGACGAGCGCGGAGCCTCACGTGGGCGCGTCGCAGCTGCTCGCAGAGGCTCGCGCCGCGGCCCAGCTGAACCACCCGGCGATCGTTCGCGTGTTCGACTTTGGAGAGACGAGTCGAGGCGATTCGTTCCTCGTCATGGAGCTGCTGCGCGGCGAGAGTCTCGAGCAAGCGCTGGAGAAGACTGGTCCACTCAAACCCACGCGTCTCGCCGCGATCATGCTGCCGATCATCGACGCGCTGGGAACAACGCACGAGAAGGGGATCGTTCATCGCGACATCAAGCCGGCGAATCTTTTCCTCCAGCGACCGGACTCGCGACGGACGAACCCGGACATACACGCCCCGGTCTGGCTTCAGCCGAAGGTGATCGACTTTGGTCTGGTGAAGCGCCGCGAGCAGGGCAGTGCGATTCAGGACAACGCGTTCACGGGGAGCCCCGCGTATATGTCGCCAGAGCAAGCTCGCGGCGACGCCGTCGACGCGCGAACGGACATCTGGTCGCTGTCCGTCGTCATGTACGAGCTGCTGACTGGCCGCATGCCGTTTGCCGTCACGTCGCAGTACGAGCTGCAGAAGGCGCTGGCAGAGAAGGCACCCGAACCCATCACGGAGGCGATCGAGCGCGCGCTGGTCTCCATCGTCCTGCGCGGCATGGCGAAGTCAGCGGACGAACGCTGGCCGTCGATGCACGAGCTCGGCGTTGCGCTCGCGAAGTGGGCAGACGCGAACGGCGTGAAGGTTGACGCGGCAGGCGCCTCGATCCGCGCGACGTGGCTCGATCGCGATTGGACATCGGCGCCGCAGATGAAGGTCGCTCCCGCGGCGCTGCTGGTCGTCGAAAAGGCGTCTGAATCCATAGAGGAAATCGAGGCGTTCGAAGACGCCGAGGAGCCGCTGGAGTCCGGACAAGACATCGAGGTCTCTCTCTCCTCCGTCGCGCCGCCGGCCGCGATCGCGCCCCCGGCCGTGATCGCGCCGCCCCCAGTGATCGTGGCGGTCGCCGTCGAGGCGCCAACGATCCCGACCCGCTCGCAAGCACCGACCTTCATCTCGGAGGAAGAAGAGGCCCCGGCCCCGTCACCGCCGCGACGGCGCGCGGTCGTGGGTATAGCGCTCGGTGTGTTCGTCACGATCGTGGTCGGGATCGGAGCGATGTTCGTCTTCGGACGAAAAGATCACGGGACGAGCACGTCGACGCCGATCATCTCGAGCGCTCCTGTGCAAACCACTGCGATCGAGACTCCTCCCGTCGAGACGGCACACACGACGACGATCCGTTCGCCGCTGCCAGACCCGACCACGCTGCCCGTGGCGAGCGTGCCTCCGGCGGCGCAACCGTCTGCGACGATCGCTCAGCCGATCGTGAGGCCTGTAGCGACCGCGACCACGCCGCCCGTCGCGACCACGCCGCCCGTCGCGACCGCAAAGCCCGTCGCGACCACGAAGCCCGTCGCGACCACGAAGCCCGCCGACACGAGCAAGCGCGACAAAGAACTCGGGTTCTAACTCGCTCGCTTAGAGAGCTTGCAGCACGGTTTGCGCTACGCCATCTGGACCATCGTTGGTTCCGGGGATGCCCCCAACGCCTTTGGTGCCCCTCAGACCGAACGTGACCTTGCTCTGCGTGTTCGCGTCGAGCGTCGGTGCGCCCGCGCCCTTCCAGAGGACTCCTACCGAGAGGCCGCCGGCCGCGCCTGCTCCTGCGCCGCCCGCGCCGCCGGATCCGCCGATGCCTGCGATGCAGCCGGCGCCGTTGAACTGGCCGCTGAATCCACCGAGCTCACCGCCTTGCCCGCCTGCGCCCGCGCCGCCCGCGCCGCCGTCTAGGGCGACGAGTTCACTCGTGATGACGTTGACCGTGGACCCGACGATACCCAGCGCGATGCTCGATCCCGCAGAAAGGCCGCCGCCGCCCGAACCACCGCCGCAGCCACCGCAACCCGCGCCCGCGCCGCCGCCGCTGTTGTTTCCGGTTTGATCGCCACCGCCACCGCCGCCGCCCTGACCCGGTCCGCCGTTCGTGCCGCCGAGCCCAGGTGCGCCGGTCCACCCGGTCTGACCGAATGTGCCGAGAGACACGGGAGTCGTTGCCGAGGTCCCTGTGCCGCCACCTGCGCCTTGGTCTCCAGCGGTGCAGCCATTGCCGATGTCTCCGAGACCGCCCTTGCCGTCATTGGGGAACGCGCCATTCAGGTTGGGAGTTCCGTCGATGCCTGGGCTCCCCACGCCGCCGCCCGCATTGCCGCCACCACCGCCGCTGGAGTTCTTTGCGTCCGTGCACAGCATGCACGCGTGCGTGGGTCCGCCCACCTTGCCGATGGCGCTCATGCCTCGGATGGTGATGTCGTTCTGCGAGATCTTCGCGTAGTTGCTCGCCACGGTCGACTTGGCGCCGTTGAAGCCCTTTCCGGCGATGAGCTTCACTCGCTTCAACGTCACGTCGGTGCTCGCGTTGACGAACATGCCAATGGACGATGGCGTGTTCACGTCGCCGTCTTTGCCGCTCGTCTCGATGTCTTCGATGATCACCGACTTGACCAGCGTGTCGAGTTTGAACGGGTTCTGCGTCTTGCCGACGATGGGCTTGATGCCCGAGTACGTCCACGCTCCGCACTTGAACCCGCCGTAAATCGAGATGCCGTCGTGCGCACTATCGACGACGACGTCTTCAGGGTAGGTGCCTTCGCAGACGTAGATCCGACCGATGCCTCGGGTCTTGGCCACGACGAGCCCCTTGGTGAGCGTCGCAACGGGCGTCGCCATTTTTCCGTTGTTCGCGTCGTTTCCTGCGGTGTCGACGAAGACGCCGTCCGTATCATTGACACATGCGATGGAGTCTTTGGGATCTTGGGTGAGATCGCAGACCGCGGACGAATCCACGCCGGTCTCGGCCTTCGCGTCGACGATGGTCGTGCCATCGACGCTGGTGTCGGGGGTCTTCGAGGTGTCTGGCTGAAAGGCGTCGAAGCGCGCGTCGGCTCCACCGTCAGGGCCTCCGCCAGCGTCCGCGTTCGGATCACCGATGGTGAATCCGTCCAGTGCCAACGGGCACGCGGTCAATAAGAGGGCACCAATCGCTAGAATGCTCGTGCGCTTCATCAGAAGTCTCCTCGCAAGCCCACGGTGCCAAGCCCTATGAGCGGAACGATCCGTCCGGTGGTTGTCGTCGTCGCACGTGCTGCACTCTTCGGTGCGGTGAGCACGAGCACCACTCCGCCAGCGGCAAAGACGCCGCCGATCACGTAGGCGACCGTCGAGCCGACCGTCAGACTGTTGAAAGAGTCGAGGTTGCTCTGTTGGTCAGGAGGGCACACGCCGTTCGTGCACGCGCTCACGAGCGTCGAGTGCTTCGACCCCGCCGCGAGTCCGAGTCCGATCCCCACCCCAACACCGACGACGCCAGCTCCGATCGCGGTGAACCCGAGAATGCGCTGGGTCTTGCCGGGCGAGGGTGGCGAAGCGACGTTCTTGCTGGCCGGAGGAGGATCGTCCGTCGGGATCTCTTCGTCCTTCGTCGTTAGCGTCGTTGCTGTCGTTGGCGTGGTTGCCATGACCGCTGCGCCCGCGGGCTTCGCGACGATCGCGCGGTGCTCGGCCTCCGCAAGTGTCACCGGGAGGGGATCGATCGCCTTTTCGTCGATGGTCCCCGCGACCGTGTGCAGGCCAGGATCAGCCTCTTGCTCCATTCCGATCGTGGTCGGCGGCATGGCCACGCCGTCGAGCGTCAGCGCGACCCGCGTGCCGCCCTCGACGCGAACCGTGAGGTAGGGGAGGCGACCCTTCAACACGCCGAGCTCTAGGTTCGCGTCTGCCTGCGCGCGCTTGAAGGTCTCGACGTCCGCGTTCTTCTCATCGGCCGGAAGCGCCGCCATACGCTCGTAGATCAGCTTCGCCTCTTTGAGTCGACCGAGCTTCACCAAACAGCGAGCCTCACGAACGCCTAGCGTCGGAGCGGGGTACAACGTGCGCGCCTCATGGAAGAGAGCGCGCGCCTCCTCCCAGTGTCCTTGCTCGAAGGCAGTCCCCGCCTGCTTGCCCAGCTCTCGCGCCCGCGCGATTGCGCTTTGGTCCTGTGCGTGCGCACCAACGCTCGCCAACAAGAGTCCACCGGCGAGAAGTGCAGCGAAAGGAAAGGACCTCATTTACCTTACAATAGCTGCTTATCGCGAGAAGCTCAACGGGGGTCGCTCGCGCCTTTTACGCCACGAGCTTTGCGACTCGCGCCAAAAGGTCATTCATCTTGAACGGCTTGGTCATGTAATGGCGGGCACCCGCGTTGATACCCTCCACCACGTCTGCGGCGTCCGTCTTGGCGGTGAGGAAAATGATGGGAACATGCTTGAGTGCGGGACGCTGCTTGATGCGTTCTACGAGCTGCATCCCGCTCATACCGGGCATCATCACGTCACAGATGATCACCTTTGGCGCGGAGATGTCTCTCAAAATGGCGAACGCCGCAGACGCGTCCGCGGCCTGGTGGACGACGTAGAGAGCCGAGAGTTGTCGCACGACCATCGTACGCACGGCATCGTCGTCGTCCACGACGAGAATGGAGGGCTTGGTTTCTACCATCTCTCTACTGGACGGCCGCTCTCGCCAGATCTGAAGGCATCGGACCCAATACGCTACTCCATCACCTCATGAAGCTCGACCAGCTCATGGGTGATGTCCTGGAGCGAGTGAACCTCGAATGAACTGGTATCACTCCCGCGGCAGCCACCTGCAGGGGGAAGCGAGTACACGAGGCTCGAGGGCACGATGGGTCCAATCACGTAGTAGCTCAACTTGCCAGTCGGGTTCCGTTGGCGTCTCTCCGGAGCCAGGCTTGGAAGTGACGAGTCGAACCGCAATCGCCCCGGCCCATTGTCACGACGGGCAGGGTGCATTGTGGGTCGGCGAAGTCGATCGAAAAGGCAGCGCTCGGCGGTACACAACGAATCTTGCCATCCGTGGAGATATCGGGGCGACATGGAGTGTGATGAACCGAGTCCCAAAATCCGATCGCGTCGAGCGTCTCTCCTGAGTCCACCTTGGCAGCCGCCAAAGCCAACGGCGTCTCGGCGCCAGGCACGAGCCGCAACGACGCGAACGCATCATCCGAAATCGGTTTGCCCAGCGGGTAGTAGGTATTGGAGAAAATCGACGAGGAGTCGATGCAGTGTTGAGGGTCTCCCTGATAGACGTTTCCCGTCACCTTTGGACGCGCTGCACTGAAGCTGAGCGTCCGCTGGCAGAAAGGTCCGTGCGCTTCGCCGACCACGAGAGGCGGCGCGTCACAAGCAGAAGTGCGGAAGCCAACAGTACCCACAGGAACGGTGCCGTTCGCATCGCCGAATTGTCCGCCATGAAAAGCAGTGTTGACGGGAACGCAACGAAGCACGCCATCCGGCGTCATCCACGATTCACACGGGCCGACGATGTCGCCCGAGTCTACGATGCCGAGGGGGCAGCGAGAGCCGTCGTCGCCTTCGATCATACTCATGAGGAGCTGCGGCCCGCGCGGTTGTGACGTCTTGGTTCCGCCGACGAGCTCACTCGGTGGGACGACGCGTTTGACCCTGACATAGCTCTCGGTCTTTGCCGCGACGGGCGTGCACTTCGAGCCGTTGGACTCATAAGCCACTAGTGCAGTCGCGGCATTGTCGATTTCGATGACGTCCGGAGTGCCGCATGCGGCTCCCACGGGAGTACGCAATTGGTACTTCTTGCCCCGAGGTGCCAGCCCCTCCGTGCACGCGGCGTCCGCGAAGTAGACTCCGTTCGTGGTCACCATCGGAGCGCAGTGCAGCTTGCCGTCCGCGAGCACCACGAATTGGCAATCCATGTCCAACTGCGTGTCGTGGGCTCTCTCGAACTGACTGACGACTCCGTTGGTGATCACGATAGGCCTCAATCGCGAGCCCGCTCGGTACACCGGAGTCTGCGCCACGATCGTGGCGCCGCCGCACGCGAACGCAATGGCGACGACCGTGAGAATTCCCGTCAAGCGCATGCTCATAGGCTATCACTTGAGCGCATCGAGTCGGCGACGGGAGACCGGCGTATGACGGCTTGCGCCAAGCGTCTGCGTTTCGATACGCTCGCCCAATGATGCGCGGTCTCGCTTTAGTCTTTCTTGTCGGCGTCGCGTGCAGCTCCGCGCCCGAGGTGGCTCCGGCTCCACCGGTCACGTGCCTCGGAAACTCTACAGCTTGCTTCTGTGGCGTGGACGGCACTGGAGACTCTAGCGCATGTAGCTCGACGACCATCTCGGGTCGCGATGGTGTCTGCTGTGCAGACGCGAAGTACCCGGCCGCCGACGAGTGCAGATGCAGCAAGTCGAGTCACTGCTATCAGTCGGACGTCGGCCTGCAATATCGCTGCAGCTGCAGCACTGGCGCGGTCTTCACGGACGGAGCGAAGACCAACATATGCTCGCCTCCAGCAGGCGCGCACTGCTGCGTGTCGGGCACGCCGTCATCCGTGACTGGATCGTTCTGCTCGTGCTCACCGGCCAATTGCCTCGCCCCTGCGGTGGAGGTGTCCTTTTGCGGAGCCGCGGACACCTCACCGACCTGTAATTCGGGTCAAAAGAACGTGAAGACATGTCATTGATCGCGCGAGGCCACACTACCTACCGCGCAGCAGCGGCGATGATTTTCGGCGACGGGAACACGGCGCATTGGGGCCGTCTGGTTGCGAAGCGCCCCCACCTCGAGCCTTGAAGAGAGGTAGACTCGAGGCGTGCGAGGTGCAGGTCTCTGGACGCGGATCCATGCAATCGGGCTTGTGGTGGCCCTCGAGACAGCATGTCGGTGCGAGTCCTCGCCCCCTACCTCGACGACGCTCACGCAATCGCCCGATGCCGCTTCGAGCGCCTCCACACCGCCGCTCGAGCAAATCTCCCGGACGAGGTCGTTCTCGATCGAAGGGCTCGACCTCGGCATCCTCGATATTCATATGTCGTCACGCCTCGACGACGTGCAGCGAACGACGTCGGCGCG